>JAYVCL010000319.1:0-2676 GCA_043749975.1 Burkholderiales bacterium | reverse complement strand
CTTCGGCCACCAGCACCGGCAGACCGGTTTCTTCGGCCAGCAGACGGTCCAGGTCGCGCAGCAAGGCACCACCGCCGGTCAGCATCATGCCGCGCTCGGCAATGTCGGCGCCCAGTTCGGGCGGGGTTTGTTCGAGCGCGTTTTTGACCGCCGAGACAATCTGGTTCAGCGGGTCGGTCAGGGCTTCGAGAATCTCGTTGCTGCTGATGGTGAAGCTGCGCGGCACGCCTTCGCTGAGGTTGCGGCCCTTGACTTCGATTTCCTTGACTTCGGAACCCGGGAAAGCCGAGCCGATGGTCTTCTTGATCATCTCGGCCGTGGGCTCGCCGATCAACATGCCGTAATTGCGGCGGATGTAGTTGATGATGGCTTCGTCGAACTTGTCGCCACCGACTCGGATGCTGCCTTTGTAGACCATGCCGCCCAGGCTGATGACGCCGACCTCGGTGGTGCCGCCGCCGATGTCCACCACCATCGAACCGGTGGCCTCGGAGACCGGCAGCCCGGCGCCGATCGCCGCCGCCATCGGCTCTTCGATCAGGTACACCTCGGAGGCCCCGGCACCCAGGGCCGACTCGCGAATGGCGCGCCGCTCGACCTGGGTGGAACCGCAGGGCACGCACACGATGATGCGCGGGCTGGGCCGCAGGACGGACCTCGGATGGACCATCTTGATGAACTGCTTGAGCATCTGCTCGGTGACCGTGAAATCGGCGATCACGCCGTCTTTCATCGGGCGGATGGCCTCGATGTTGCCCGGCACCTTGCCGAGCATGGCCTTGGCCTCTTTGCCGACCGCCTGGATGGTTTTCTTGCCGTTGGGGCCGCCTTCGTGGCGGATGGCAACAACGGAAGGCTCGTCGAGCACGATGCCCTTGCCACGCACATAGATCAGCGTGTTGGCGGTACCGAGGTCGATCGCGAGGTCCGTCGAGAAGTAGCGACGAAAAGATCCAAACATGGTGTTTTTTGTGGCGCCCAGCCTCGGCACAAAACGACTGCGCAGCGCGGCTGAAAACGTGGGGTCCGGTGGAGTGGCGACGGGTTGGGCGCACACCTCGGATCCGGGTGCGCACCGCAGTTGAATCTGGCTGGCAAACCCGCCGACAAGCGATGCGAGCTGCCGGCTCGCACATGCCGTCTGGAGGGCTTGAAATAACCGAAGATAATACCCGATGCCCTGCAGTTTTCGACTTGCGGGAACCCTGGATCGAAACGAATTGCCCATGGCTTTGAGCTCTCAAGACGTCAGCCGCATCGCCCACCTCGCGCGACTCGAACTGCAGCCCGCCGAGCAGGTCGCGTTGCTGGCCCAGTTGAACGGTTTCTTCTCCATCGTCGAGCAAATGAGCGCGGTCGACACCAGCGGCGTCGAGCCGCTGTACACGCCGCTGTCGGCGGTGCGCGAGGTGGCGCTGCGGCTGCGTGAAGACGCGGTCACCGAGACCGACCAGCGCGAATTGAACCAGCGCAGCGCCCCGTCGGTGGAAGACGGCTTGTTCCTGGTGCCGAAGGTGCTCGAATGAAAGCCCTTCATGAACTGGGCGTGGCCGAGATCGGCAGCGCCCTGGCCGCCAAACAGACGTCCAGCGTCGAAATCACGAAACATTTGCTCGCGCGCGTTGCCGCCCACGAACATCTTGGTGCCTGGCTGTGTGTGGACGGCGAAGCCGCCTTGCAACAGGCGCAAGCCGCCGACGCCGCGCGCGCGCAAGGTCGGGCCGGTGCGCTGCTGGGGGTGCCGCTGGCGCACAAGGACATTTTCGTGACGCGCAAGCTGCCGACCACCGCCGGCTCGAAGATGCTGGCTGGCTACCGCAGCCCGTTCGATGCCACCGTGGTGAGCCGGCTCAGCGGAGCCGGCACGGTCACGCTGGGCAAGCTCAACTGCGACGAGTTCGCGATGGGCTCAGGCAACGAGAACTCGGCCTTCGGCGCAGTCAAGAATCCGTGGGACACCTCGCGCGTGCCGGGCGGCTCGTCGGGCGGCTCGGCCACCGCCGTGGCCGCGCGGCTGGTGCCCGCCGCCACCGGCACCGACACCGGCGGATCGATCCGCCAGCCGGCCAGCTTCACCGGCATCACCGGCATCAAGCCGACCTACGGCGTGTGCTCGCGCTATGGAATGATCGCCTTCGCGTCCAGCCTCGACCAAGCCGGCCCGCTGGCACGCAGCGCTGAAGACTGCGCCCTGCTGCTGGGCGCGATGAGCGGCTTCGACGAACGCGATTCGACCAGCGCGCAGCGGCCGCCGCAAGACTTCCACGCGCAAATGCTCACGCCGCGCGAAGGTGCCACTGCCTTGCTGCCGCTGCAGGGCTTGCGCATCGGCCTGCCCACCGAATTTTTCCCTGCGGCCCTGGCCGCCGACGTGAACGGCGCGGTGCATGCCGCGCTGGTCGAGCTGCAAAAGCTCGGTGCCACGCTGGTGGACGTGAGCCTGCCGCGCACCGAGCTGTCGATTCCCGTCTACTACATCATCGCGCCGGCCGAAGCGTCTTCAAACCTGAGCCGCTTCGACGGCGTGCGTTTCGGGCACCGGGCCGCGAAGTACACCGACCTGCAAGACATGTACAAGAAAAGCCGCGCCGAAGGCTTCGGCCCCGAGGTGAAGCGCCGCATCATGATCGGCGCGTATGTGCTGTCGCACGGCTACTACGACGCCTACTACCTGCA
>JAYVCL010000318.1:0-7862 GCA_043749975.1 Burkholderiales bacterium | reverse complement strand
AACAGCCCGCGGGCGATTGCCGGCCACCTTGCTGCCAGCGCCGATGCCTCAGGGCGGCGCTTTCCGTTCGTGGTGGCTGGCACGTTCGACGTTGCTGCGCCGCTCGAATTCCTGGCGCGTGCGCCGATGGCATTGACGCGGCCGTGGGCCCGCTTCGAACAGGCCGCGCAGAGCGCGTGCTCGGCCAGCGATGCCACGGCAGTGCTGGCCGAGTTGGCGCAGGTCGAGCTTGAGCTGGACACGACGCCGGCGGCCTACGACGCCGGCGTGCGCGACTTCGTCGAGCTGCAATCGGTCGGCTCGCTGGAAGCGATGCTGCGTGAGGCGGGCCACCCGATCAATGTGCGTCAAACGGTGCTGGCGCTGGGCCTGCTGTTGCAGCCTTTGCTGACCAGCAGTGGCCAGGCGCTGAAAAAAGGTCTGCGTCTGCCGTTGCCTGCCGACCCGCTGTACCGTCCGCTGGTGGCGACCTTCTGGCTCGAACTCGTGGCTCCGTTTCTGCAACGCGGGGATTTTGAAGTGGCCCTGTTCATGCCGCGACGCGCACGCGCTGCGGCACAGACACTCTCTATCGGCTTCAGTGGCGGTTCGGCTGCTCATCTGCACGCGGTGCTCGACCCCGATGCGGGGAAAGATGTGTTCGTCGACCCGACGCCTGCCGACTGGGTCGAAGAACATGCGCGCCAGGACTACGCCGTGAGCAAGCTTTCGAGTTATTTGCAGCAGTCGCAATTGTCGCTGCGCCAGGCGATGACGACGTTTCGCGAAGCGTTTATCGGGGGGTGACGAAGATGGCGAAACAACCGATGCGCTGGCCGGCGCTGCTGCTCGCGGCCTGCGGTTTCGCAGCTTGCGCTGCGGCTGTCGCGGCCGGCGCAGACATACCCGCGCCCGGCAAGGTCGTGGTTTCGGGCACCGTGCCCGACGAGGCGACGCGCCAGGCGGTGCTGACACGCGCACGGGAAGTGTTCGGTGTGGACCGGGTTGTCGACCAGCTCGGCGTGGGCAACCTTGTGGCGCCGCCCAACTGGACCAGTTATTTGCAGCGCATCATCTCGCCCGATCTCAAACAGGTCAGCCGAGGGCAGATCAGCGTCAGCGGCAACGTGATCGACATCAAGGGCGAAGTCGGCAATGAAGCCGTTCGCCAGCAAATCGTGAGCGAGCTGTCAACGCGCCTGAACACCACCTACACCGTGCGCAACGGCCTTCGAGTCGGTGCGGCGGGGCAAGACCAGGTCGACCTCGCGCTCACCAACCGCACGATCGAGTTCGAAACCGGCAACTCCACGCTGACGCCCACCGGTCGCCAGGTGCTCGACCTGTTGGCCCCCGTGCTGCAGCACCTGCCCGGGCGCAGCTTCGAAGTCATCGGCCACACCGATGCGCAAGGCTCGAGGCTGCAGAACATTGCGTTGTCGGCGGCGCGCGCGGACACGGTGAAGGCTCATCTCGCCAGCAAAGGCATCGCCGCCGACAGCATCACCACTGCGGGTGCCGGGCCGGACCGCCCGGTCGCCAGCAACGACACACCCGATGGGCGGGCGCGCAACCGGCGCATCGAATTGCGCGTGGTCAAGTAGCGCTGCAAGCTCAATCCGCCAGCGTCGGCGGCGGCTCGACGCCGAGCAACTCTTCCATCTGCGAAAGCGCGCCCGGATCTTTCACCACCGCGCGCAACCAGGCGTGCAGCGGCATGTCGCCCCACTTGGCGGCGCGTTCGGCCAGGTAGGCCACCGGGCTGTGAGGCTCGGTGCGGCGGAAGAAGTCGGCCACTGCGCGCAACTGTTGCAACGCCTGCGCGCGGGTGCGCAAAGGGCCGCCAAGACCGGTGGCAACCATTGCTTGAGCTGAGTCCGCACGGTCTGCATCAGCACCGTTTGCATCAGCGGCCGCAGCCCCCAGCGGGTCGGCCTCGCGAGCCATCCGCTCGACGCCATGCACCGCGTCTGCAAGCGCATTGCGCGCGCCTGCGAATCCGGGACCGTCGGCACCGATATGTGCGTCGATCACCTGCTGCAAGTCATCCAGCGCTTGTTGCGCGCGCCGCGCATCGCCGAGGTTGGTGTCAAAAAACTCGCGCGGCGTGCCGCGACGCACCGCAGCCACGTCGTCCTGCGTGAGCCTGCCTTCAGGCGAAGCCGCCTCGTCGCTGCGCTCGCCGTCGCGAGCGAGTGCCTGTGCCGACTCGATGTCGCGCAGCGAGACAGTGCGCGCGCCTTGGCGCAGCACCGCAAGCTGCGGTGCCAGCGCTTCCACTTGTGCGAGCAACCAGCGCAAATTGCCGCTGCGTTGCTCGGCATCGCCGTCGTCGTCGAGGCGCGGATGCAGCTCGTCCCAGAAGCGCTCGCACAACAGCTTGCACAGCGTGAGCCCGTCGGCCAGACCAGCGTAGCCGCCGATGCGCGCATTCGCGTCGGTAAGCCAACCTGCGACGCGCAAATCCTTGCTGCGCTGGCTCAGGATCTGCTCGCACTGCGCGAGCACGCCCGGCCAGTCGGCCGACTTCAGCGCGGTGACCCATTCGCCCTGATCGAGCGTCGGATCGTCGGCGCGGCGCAGCTCCTGAATTGCATCGAACTCGGCTGAGAACGACAGGTCGTCACCGCAGGGCGACGCATCGGAGATCGCAGCGAGCAGCGCGTCGAAGTTCATGGTGTGCAGGTCGCCGATGACCATAGTGTGCGAGCCCGGATTTTAGGGTCTGCGAGCTGCGTTCAGCGCGCAGGCACTGGAACTCGGCCTGCCAGAGATTCGTGCCATGAAGGCCGTGCCGTGACCTGCGTTGCGCTGCGGCAGCTTCGCTGCGGCAGCTTCGCTGCTGCATTGCGCTGCAAACTTTATGATGGGAACTTCAACAAGGAATTTCTCGAGGTGTTCCTGGCGGGGTCCGTGCCGCACCGTTTGGCTGTTCGAACATAGAGTGATCCGCTGAACTTCCTGTTGGCGGCTCCAAGAAAGGCAAGTGCATGGCTCAGAGCTTTCCCCGTTTGCTGGGTGACATTGGCGGCACCAACGCCCGCTGGGCATGGCAGGCGGCCGCCGGCAACGCGCTGCAGCACCACACCACCTACCCCTGCGCGCAGTTCGCTTCGGTGCAGGCCGTGATCGAGCGCTTCCTCGTGGACCACCAGTTGCCCGCGCCGACACGCGTGGCGTTCGGCATCGCTACCCCGATCACCGGCGACCTGGTTCAAATGACCAACCACCACTGGAGTTTCTCAGTGGCCGGCTTGCAATTGGCGCTGGGTGTCGAGCGCTGCCTGGTGCTGAACGATTTCGCCGCGCTCGCGGCTGCGCTGCCCACGCTCACGTCGGCCGACCTGCGACGCATCGGCGGCGGCGAAGCGGTGCCTGGCGCTGCGGTCGCGGTGCTGGGCCCCGGCACAGGTCTGGGCGTGGCGGGGCTCGTGCAGGGCCATGCCGGGCAACGGATCACGATCGACGGTGAAGGCGGCCATGTCACGCTGGCTGCCACCACCGATCGAGAGGCGATGGTGCTGGCGCAATTGCGCCGGCGCTTCGGCCATGCGTCGGCCGAGCGCGCGGTGTCGGGCCCGGGGCTTGTCAACCTGTACCAGGCCATCTGCACGCTCGACGCGCTGCCGCGCCTTGAACTGCAAGCTGCCGACATCAGCAGCCGCGCCCTCGCAGGCAACGACGCGGCCTGCACCGAGGCGCTGCAAATGTTCGGCGGCTTCCTCGGCAGCGTCGCCGGCAACCTGGCGCTGACGCTCGGCGCGCGCGGCGGCATCTACATCGGCGGCGGCATCGTGCCGCGGCTCGGCACCGCCTTCGATGCGCTGCCGTTTCGCGAGCGTTTCGAGGACAAGGGCCGCTTTCGCAGCTACCTCGAACGCGTCCCCACCGCCGTGATCATCGCACCGGCGCCCGGGATCTACGGCGCAATGAACGCGCTCGATGCGTTGAGCGACTGACCCCTCGCACAGGTTCTGCGCAAGGTCCACAAACAACAAAGCCCAACCGTGTGGGCTGGGCTCAGTGCCTGATTTTTTGGTGCCGGTGAGAAGAGTCGAACTCCCGACCTTCGCATTACGAATGCGCTGCTCTACCAACTGAGCTACACCGGCGACAAGCTTTCAATTCTAGCGCAGCCGTGTTCGGTCAAGGCTCAGCCTCTCACTTCAGCTCGAACGCTGGCAGCTTCTTGGTCACGCTCAGGTTTTTCAACGTCACGTAGCTCGGCAGGCCGTCCTGGTACTTCGGGTGGTCCTCGCCCTGAATCAGTGGCTGAAGGTAGCGCTTGCACTTGGCCGTGATGCCGAAACCGTCTTTGGTGATGAAGTCGCGCGGCATGAACTTCTCGACGTTGGCCACCTGCGACAGCGGGGCCACGCCGATGCGGTATTTGTAGGGCGCATCGCTGATTCGCTCGATGGTGGGCATCACGGCGTTGTGCCCCTTCAGTGCCAGTTCGACGGCTCGTTGGCCCAGCTCGTAAGCCTGCTTCACGTCGGTTTTCGATGCGATGTGGCGCGCCGAGCGTTGCAGGTAATCGGCCACGGCCCAATGAAACTTGTGGCCGAGCGCTTCTTTCACCATCTGAGCCACCACCGGCGCGGCACCGCCGAGTTGGGCGTGGCCGAAGGCGTCGCGCGAGCCTTGTTCGGCCAGAAAACTGCCGTCGGGGTGGTGGCAGCCTTCGGACACGATGACGGTGCAGTAGCCATGCGACTTGACCCGTTGATCGACGCGCGCAATGAATCTGGGGCGGTCGAATTCGATCTCGGGGAACAGGATCACGACCGGGATGCCGTGGTCTTCGATCAGCCCGCCTGCTGCCGCAATCCAGCCGGCGTGGCGGCCCATGACTTCGAGCACGAACACCTTGGTCGAGGTCTTGGCCATCGAGCGCACGTCGAACGACGCTTCAAGCGCCGACACCGCCACGTACTTGGCGACCGAGCCGAAGCCGGGGCAGCAGTCGGTGACGGGCAGGTCGTTGTCGATGGTCTTGGGCACATGGATGGCCTGCAGCGGGTAGCCCATGGCTTCGGACAACTGGCTGATCTTGAAGCAGGTGTCGGCCGAATCGCCACCGCCGTTGTAGAAAAAGTAGCCGATGTTGTGGGCCTTGAAGACGGCGATCAGGCGCTCGTATTCGCGCCGGTTGGCCTCGATCGACTTGAGCTTGAAGCGGCACGAACCGAATGCGCCGGCCGGTGTGCAGCGCAGGGCGCGGATCGCCGCATCGCTTTCTTTGCCGGTGTCGATCAGGTCTTCGGTCAGCGCGCCGATGATACCGTTGCGTCCGGCGTAGACCTTGCCGATGCGGTCTTTTTGCTTGCGCGCGGTTTCGATCACGCCGCAGGCGGACGCATTGATGACCGCGGTGACGCCGCCCGATTGCGCGTAGAACGCGTTTTTTCTCGCCATGATGGATGTCCTTGTTTCGATCAGCCGGCCAACGCGCGGGTCACGATTTCACGCACGTCGGCCGACAGATCGGGCTTGCCGGCCACGCGCTTGATGGCCTCGAGCGCAGCGCTGCGGTAGGGCTCGGCCAGCTTGCTCCACAGACCCATGGCGCGGGCCATGCGTGCGGCGAGTTGCGGGTTGATGCCGTCGATCTCCAGCACGCGGTCGGCCCACAGCACGTAGCCTGCGGCGTCGCTGCGGTGAAAGGCGGCGGGGTTGCGCATGGTCAGGTTGCCGAGCACGCTGCGCGCGCGGTTCGGGTTCTTCAGCGAAAAGTCGGGGTGCTTCAGCAGTTGTTTGACGCGGGCGAACACGCGGCCATCGGCTTCGGGGGCCAAGGCCTGCAGCGCGAACCAGTTGTCGATCACCAACGCGTCGTGCTTGAACAGCGCGTGAAAGTGTTCGAGCGCCGGCGACGCCAGTTCGGCATGCGAATGAACCAGAGCCGCCAAGGCACCAATGCGGTTGGTCATGTTGGCGGCGTCTTTGAGGCGCTGAAAAGCGCGCACTGGCCACACCGTGTCGCCGGTGGATGCTGCGTTCAGGCACAGCATGGCCAGCGCCAGATTGGCCAGCGAACGCTTGCCTGCGGACACCGGGTCGGGCGAATAGCCGCCAGCAACCTGGTGTGCCGCGAAGGCCCACTCCCAATCGGCGTGCAGGGCCTGCGCCAACTGGGCGCGCATCGATTCACGCGCAGCATGAATGCGCTGCGGGTCGACCACCGCGAGTTGCTCGGCGACGTAGGCTTCGTCTGGCGGGGTGAGCACCAGTTCCTTGAAGGCTGCATCGACGCCGGGGTGACGCAAGACGGTGCGCATGGCGTCGATGAAGGCGGCGTCGAGCGTGAGCGCGCCGTTGCCCTGCACCGCCGCCAGCAGGCGGTTCAGCGTCACGCGCTGCGCGGCTTCCCAGCGGTTGAAGGGGTCGGTGTCGTGTTGCAGCAGGGTCAGCAGGTCGGCGTCGCTCAAGCCGTCGGCAAGGATGATCGGCGCCGAGAAGCCGCGCAACAGCGACGGCACCGGTTCGGCGTCGACATCGATGAAGGTGAAGAAGCTTTTTTGCTCGCTCAGCACCAGCACGCGCTCGACGCCCGCAGGCTGCGCTTCGCCTTCGAGTTGCAGCGGCAGGGCGCGGCCGTCGTGCGTCAGCAAACCCATGGCCAGCGGCACCACATAGGGCTCGGCACCCACCAGGTGTTGCTCGATGCCCAGCGTATAGGTGCGGCTGGGCGCATCGAAGCGGCCCCGTGCGCTCAGGTGTGGCGTGCCGCGCTGCGAGTACCAGCGCTTGAACTGCGGCAGTTGGCGGGCCAGTTCGCTGGCCGGGTTGGCATCGGCGATGGCCTGGGCAAAGTCGTCGCAGGTCACGGCTTGGCCGTCGTGACGCGCGAAGTAGAGCGCCATGCCGGCGGCGAAGCCGTCACGCCCCACCAGCGTTTGCATCATGCGCACAACTTCCGCGCCCTTGTCGTACACCGTGGCGGTGTAGAAATTGTTGATCTGCACGTAGCTGTCGGGCCGCACCGGATGGGCCATCGGGCCGGCGTCTTCAGCGAATTGAACCTGGCGCAACTGGCGCACATCTTCGATCCGCTTGACGGCTCGCGCAGTGGCGCTGCCCGCCATGTCCATGCTGAATTCCTGGTCGCGGAAAACGGTCAGACCTTCTTTCAGGCTGAGCTGGAACCAGTCGCGGCAGGTGATCCGGTTGCCGGTCCAGTTGTGGAAGTACTCGTGTCCGACCACGCTCTCGATGCCGGCGTATTCGGAGTCGGTGGCGGTGGCCGGCGTGGCCAGCACGAACTTGGTGTTGAAGATGTTCAGCCCCTTGTTTTCCATCGCGCCCATGTTGAAGTCGCCCACCGCGACGATCATGAAACGTTCCAGGTCCAGGGGCAGCTTGAAGCGGGCTTCGTCCCACACCACGCTGGCGACCAGCGAGTTCATCGCGTGCTCGGTCTTGTCGAGGTCGCCGCGGCGCACGTACACCTGCAGCAGGTGGTCTCTGCCGGCGCGGGTGCGAATGTGCTGCTCGCGCGCCACCAGGTCGGCCGCCACCAGCGCGAACAGGTAGCTGGGCTTGGGGAAAGGGTCGTGCCCTTTCGCAAAGTGGCGTGCGCCGCCCAAGCCCAGGGGCAAGCTGCCTTGCTCGACCAGGTTGCCATTGCTCAGCAGCACCGGGTAGGCCGACTTCAACGCGCGCAGGGTCACGCTGTAGACCGCCATCACATCCGGGCGGTCCAGAAAGTAGGTGATGCGCCGAAAGCCTTCTGCTTCGCACTGCGTGAAGAATCCGCCGTTCGAGGTGTACAGGCCCGACAGGTGCGTGTTCTTGTCGGGCGCGCAGGTGTTGCGGATTTCGAGCGTGAACGGGCCCGCGGGCATGTCCTGCAGCGAGTCGATCACCAGCAGGCCGCCTTC
>JAYVCL010000317.1:0-11393 GCA_043749975.1 Burkholderiales bacterium | reverse complement strand
CCCGCCCAACCCGAACGGCCTGAAGACCGACTACCTGTGGAAGCAGGTGTTGGCCAAAGAGTCGCTCGCCAACCTGATTGAAAACTTCACGCAGATCGTTGAGGAACAAGACGAGCGCGGCAAGAAGAAGCGCAGACAAGTCTTCCCGCGCTACCACCAGTGGCGCACCGTGCGTGCGTTGCTGCGCCGCTGCCGCGAAGACGGCGTGGGCCGGCGTTACCTGATCCAGCACTCGGCGGGCAGCGGCAAGAGCAACACCATTGCGTGGCTGGCGCACCAGCTGGTGGAGCTGAAGCAGGCGAACGACGCCAGTGTGGCCCAGTTCGATTCGGTGATCGTCATCACAGACCGGATCGCGCTGGACACTCAGATCGCCCGCACCATCAAGGCCTACGACCACGTGGCCTCAATCTACGGCCACTCTGACAGCGCTGAAGAATTGCGCGGCTTTCTGCGCAAGGGCAAGAAGATCATCGTCACCACAGTGCAGAAGTTTCCGTTCATCCTGGACGAGCTGGGTGACCTGGGCTCGCGCCGCTTTGCGCTGGTAATCGACGAAGCGCACTCGAGCCAGGGCGGCAAGACCACGGCGAAGATGCACCTGGCCTTGTCGTCGGTGCCCGGTGATGATGAAGGCGACGACGAATCGGTGGAAGACGCGGTGAACCGGCTGATCGACGCGATGATCAAGTCGCGCAAGATGCTGCCCAACGCGAGCTACTTCGCATTCACCGCCACACCGAAGAACAAGACGCTGGAGCTGTTCGGCGAGCGCTCTGACGAAGGCGGCAAGCCGAGTTTTCGCGCCCCGCTCGAGCTGACCTACACGACCAAGCAGGCCATCGAAGAAGGTTTCATTCTCGATGTGACGAAGAACTACACGCCGGTGGACAGCTTCTACCGCGTGGCCAAGACAGTTGCAGACGACCCGGACTTCGACAAGGTCAAGGCGCTGAAGAAGATGCGCCTTTACGTCGAATCGCACGACACGGCGATCGGCCGCAAGGCCGAGATCATGGTCGATCACTTCAATGCCGAGGTCTGGGGCAAACGAAAGATCGGTGGCCAGGCGCGCGCGATGGTCGTCTGCAACGGCATCGCGCGGGCGCTCGACTACTTCCGCGAGGTGAGCGACTACCTGCGCGAGACCAAGAGCCCGTTCAAGGCCATCGTGGCGTTTTCGGGCGAGCAGGAAATCGGTGGCAAGAAGCTGACCGAGGCTGACCTCAACGAGTTTCCGAGCAAAGACATTCCGGCCAGGCTGCGGCAAGACCCCTACCGCTTTCTGATCGTGGCCAACAAGTTCGTCACCGGCTTCGACGAGCCGCTGCTGCACACGATGTATGTGGACAAGCCGCTGGCGGGCGTGCTGGCGGTGCAGACGCTGTCGCGCCTGAACCGCGCCCACCCGCAGAAGCACGACACCTTCGTGCTCGACTTCGCCGACAACGCCGAAGCCGTGCGCAAGGCATTTCAAGACTACTACCGCGCCACCGTGCAGTTCGGTGATACCGACCCCGACAAACTGCACGACCTGAAGAACGATCTGGACGGGCACCAGGTTTATGCCGTGCAGCAGGTGGAGGAGTTGGTGGCGCTCTACGTGAGGGGCGCAGACCGCGACCGGCTCGACCCGATTCTCGACGCTTGTGTCGAGGTCTACGTCACACAACTCAACGAAGCCCGGCAGGTCGAGTTCAAAGGCAAGGCCAAGACGTTCGCGCGCAGCTACGGCTTTCTCGGTGCGATCCTCACGTATGGCCACCCGGCCTGGGAAAAGCTGGCGATCTTCCTGAACTTCCTGATTCCGAAGCTGCCCGCGCCGAAGGAAGAAGACCTGTCCAAGGGCGTGCTCGACGCCATCGACATGGACAGCTACCGGCCTGAGGTCAAGGCCGCGCTCAGCATGGGCATGCTGGAGGAGGACGGCGCCCTGGAGCCCGCACCCACAAGTGGGGGCGGCGGCTTCGGCGAACCCGATATCGACAAACTCTCCAACATCATCAAGGTCTTCAACGATCTGTTCGGCAACATCGGCTGGAAAGACGCCGACAAGATCGGCCGGGTCATCGCCGAGGAGATCCCTCAGCGTGTCGCGCAGGACAAGGCTTACCAAAACGCCGTTCGGCACTCCGACAAACAGAACGCGAAGCTCGAACACGACAAGGTGCTCAAGCGCGTGGTGCTGGAGCTGATGGCCGACCACACCGAGCTGTTCAAGCAGTTCAGCGACAACCAGAACTTCAAGCACTGGTTGTCCGACACGGTGTTCGACGTGACGTACCGGCCGGGCCAGACCCGATCACTCAGCCGATCGGGCGGGTTCAAGGCGAGAGCCGTTGGCATCGTGCAGTCGAGATTTGGCGCTGCGCCCATCTGGTCGAAAGCGGTGGAGGCCTTGTTCGCTCGGCTTGGCGAGCATCGTGACCACCTGAACCTGGCAGACCTGGCGGCGGTCGAGATGTCACACGGTCTGTCGGTGACCAACATCCTGTTCCCGGTGTTGAACTTGTTGGCCGCCGACGATGTTGGGGTCTTGCGACGCGAATTCGTCGAAGGGGACCGATTGCGCGGCGAGACCTTGCTGAGCTTCGATGACGTGCGCCAGATCGCGCGCACGGCGGCAGTGGCCGACGAGTTGGAGTGGGCAGACCGACTGTCGATTCGTTGGGCGCTGGCCGAAGAGTCTGCGGCACCGGGCGGAGGTAGACATGCTCAGTACATTGAGAAAGCTGTTCGTCTGGTTCCCCGAGGTCAGAAAGCTCTTCGACGCGGCCGACGCCGAGGCGTTCGACGCCTTTCTCGATCTTCACTTCGAGCGCTGTATCCAGCGCATGGAGGCCGAAGCGCACCACTTGGTCAGTGACAGCGAAGAGAAGCTGTCTGCGTTCCTGGCAGCGGCATTGAGCATGCCTGGGCTATCGGTTGTTCGCGAAGGCTACAGCAACGGCCGCGTCGATCTGACGATCCGCTCAGAGAGCATTCTCAGTCCCGAGCAACGCTTGGCAGAGGCCAAGATCTACGGTGGCCACGCTTACCATGCGCAAGCCATCCAGCAATTGATGTCCAGATACTCCACCGGCCGACAACCGACGGGGTACGTCATCGAGTACGTCAAGAAGCGTGGCATCGCTGCGATCGTCACGCAATTGCGCAAACGGGCCGACGCCGATTTGCCTGAATGCCAGGAAGGTTCGACAGACGGGCACACCATGAATTGGGCATACGTCAGCAATCACAGGCACAGCAGCGAAGAGTTGCTCCGGGACGTCCACATTAACGTGAATTTGCATCGATAGAGACAATGCCGCTGAGCGAGGCAGGCCCGATCAGGCGCAAGCCGCCATCACCTGCGCCACCGCTGCCGTCAGCTTCTTGCCATACGGCACATGCAAAAACTCGTTCGGCCCGTGCGCGTTGCTCTTCGGGCCCAGAACGCCGCAGACCATCATCTGTGCCGCCGGGAAACCCTTTTGCAGCATGCTCATCAACGGGATGGTGCCGCCCTGGCCGATGGTGCCGCAGGGCGCGCCGTAGTGGGCTTGCGACGCGGCATTCAGCGCGGTCTCCAGCCACGGGGCCAGGCTGGGCGCGTTCCAGCCGGTGGCTCCGACCGCGCCCACGCGGCCATCGGCGTTGAAGCTGACCTTGGCGTTGTAGGGCGCGTTGTCTTCGAGCAGGGTTTTCAACCTGGCTGCCGCTTCGTTGCCGTCGATCAGCGGCGGCAGGCGCAGGCTGAGCTTGAACGACGTGTACGGGCGCAGCACATTGCCGGCGCTGCGCAGGTCGGGCAATCCGTCGACGCCGGTGACGCTCAGGGTCGGCTTCCAGGTGCGGTTCAGCAGGGCTTCGAGCGGGTCGGTGGTGGTGGGCAACGCCGGGCCGCCGTCGGCACCGCAGGCCCACGGGAAACGCTTCCACACTTCGTCGCCCAAAATCTGCGCGGTGGCACGCGCCTGCTCGATGCGGTCGGCCGGAATGTCGCAGTGAAAGCTCTCGGGCAGCAAGCGGCCGGTCTTCGAATCCTCCAGCCGGTCGAGCACCTGGCGCAGGATGCGAAAGCTCGATGGCACCAGGCCGCTGCTGTCGCCCGAATGCACGCCTTCGCTGAGAATTTCAACCTTCAAGGTGCCGCTGACCATGCCGCGCAAACTGGTGGTGAGCCACAGTTGGTCGTAGTTGCCGGCCCCGCTGTCCAGGCACACCACCAGGGCGACGCGGCCCAGGCGCGGCTTCAGGATGTCGATGTAGGCGGGCAGGTCGAACGAGCCGCTTTCTTCGCAGCTCTCGATGATGCCGACGCAGCGCGGGCGCGCGATGCCCTGCGCGTCCAGCGCCATGATCGCGGTGAGTGATGCATACACCGCATAGCCGTCGTCGGCCCCGCCACGGCCATACAGCAGGCCGTTCTCGTACTTCGGCGTCCACGGGCCGAGGTCGTTGCGCCAGCCGGTGAACTCGGGTTGCTTGTCGAGGTGGCCGTACAGGCAGATGGTGGGCGAGTCGGCCTCGTTGCCACCTGCGCGGGTGGCCGACACCTCGAAAAAAATGATCGGCGTGCGGCCTTCGAGGCGGATGACTTCGAGCTTCAGCCCGGCCACCTTTTTGCTTTCGATCCAGGTGGCCGCGTCGCGAATCACCTGCTCGATGTGGCCGTTCTTTTGCCAGTCGGCATCGAACATCGGGCTCTTCGCCGGGATGGCGATGTAGCGGGTCAGGGCCGGCACGATGTCTTCGTCCCAGGTGCGGTTGGCAAACGCTGCAAGCGCCACAGCTTCGTCGGCGTGAAGGGGCAGGGATGGGTCGCGTGCGTTCATGGCCGGGCTCCAGAATGGGGTGGCTGTGCAGTGTAAAACTTCAGGCGGCTGGACATCTTCAAGACGCCCTGCCGCCCGAGCCGAGCCACCGCGCCTCGGGCGAGTCGCCGCACAAGGCGATGCTGGAGGCAGCCTGACTCGTCAGCCGTGGCTTTCTCGGTGCTCCCGCACAGCCAGCCACGCACCCAGCACGGCAAACACGTCGGCCTGTTCGGGTTCGTTGAAAAGCTCGTGAAACAGCGGCCCGAACTCGTGCACGCTGAGCAGGACAGGCGGTGCGGCGGCGGCAAATTCCCGGCTGCCGGCCGGGGCCACGCAGCGGTCGCTGCCGGCAAACATCAGCAAGGTCGGCAGCTTCCAGTGCGCCGCCTGAGCCCGCACGAACGCGCCGCCGTCGAGAATGAAGCGGGCCAGACGCGGCGTGATGCGGTCGTGCACCCAGGTGTCGGCCAGGTAAGCCGCCACCACCGACGGGTCGCGCGAAATCCACTCGGGCAACAGGCCGTTGCCCAGCGCCAGGTTCGGTGCCAGCGGCCCCAGCACCGACAGCAGCACCCGTTGTGCCGCGCTCATGCCGGGGTCGAGCGCGGGTGAGCTGAGCACCAGCGCATCGACATTCCGGTGCCATGCTGCGGGCGAGGCTGCGCTGCCCTCGGCAACGAAACGCGCCGCCACCAGGCCGCCCATGCTGTGGCCCAGCAGCACCAGCGGGCCGGCATGTTCAGCCCGCATCGCGTCGATGACTTGGGACAGATCCAGCAGCAAGTCATCGGCCGCGGCAAGGCGTCCCCTGGCCCCGCCGCTGCGGCCGTGCCCACGCTGGTCGAAGCCGACCACGTTCCAGCCCCAGCCGTTCAGGTGCGCCGCCACATGGGCATGGCGGCCGATGTGTTCGCCCAGGCCGTGCACGATCAGCACGCTGCCGCGCGCGGGGCCGGCCGCCGCCGCCGCCGCTGCCACCAGAGGCCAGGCTCGAACATGCAGCGACACGCCGTCACGGGTCTGCAGGGTATCGTTCATGCGCGCAGTGTAGAAGCGCCATCGACCGCCTCGGAGCACCCATGAACGACTTCGGGCCAAGCGGCAGAGTGATTTCGCGCCGCTCGAACCAACCGTGACGACGCTGGCTTGACCTTGTCACGCCGGCCCGCTGCGCAACGCGCGCGTGCTCTCCTGCACCATGCTCTGCACACTGCGCGTCTCGGCGAACACCTTGCGCAGGTGAGTGGCATGGTTGCCGTCGCGCGCGGCGCAGCGCTCGATTTCCTCCAGCGCCGGCAGGCTTTGCAGCACCGCGCCATGCGGCTCGACCTGGCGCAGGGTGGCCAGGATGTCTTCGCGAATCGTGCGGCTCTCGCGTGTTTGCGGGTCGACCATGGTGCCCTCCAAACCGAAGCGGCAGGCCTGAAAACGGTTGAAGGTGTAGACGAGGTAGTCGTCTTCGAGCGGTGCAGGCTCCACGCGATCCAGCAAGCGCCGGCAGATGGCCTGCAGGTAGCACGCGAGGGCGGCGGCGCGCTCGACCGTCAGCGGCGTGTCGCACACGCGCAGTTCGATCGTGCCGTACTCGGGCTTCGGCCGGATGTCCCAGTAAAAATCCTTCATCGACTCGACGATGCCGGTGGCTTCCATCTTGGTGAAGTAGTTGTTCGCAAAATCGTCCCAGCTCAAGGTGAACGGCGCGCGGCCGCTGAGCGGGAAGGCGAACACCGAGTTCAAGCGCGCCGAGTCGAACAGGGTGTCGACGCCCTGGAAGTACGGCGACGATGCGCTGAGCGCGATGAAGTGCGGCACATAGCGGTTCAGCGAGTGCAGCAAGAACAGCGCATCGTCGCCCGAGGCGCAGCCCACATGCACGTGTTGCCCGAACACGGTGAACTGCTTGGCCAGGTAGCCATACAGTTGCGAGATTTGCTCGAAGCGCGGCTTCGAAAAAACGCGCTGGTCCGACCAGCGCTGGAACGGGTGCGTGCCACCGCCGCAGATGTCGATGTTCAGCCGCTCGCAGGCCGCCACCAGGGTGTCGCGCATGCCGCGCAACTCGGCCAGCAGCGGCGCGTGCGCAGTGTGGATACCGGTGGCGATCTCGATCATGCTTTGCGTCATCTCCGGCGTCACGGTGCCGGGAAAGGGCTTGCGCGAGAGCAGCTCCAGCAGGTCGTTGGCCCCCGACGTGAGGTCGAAGTCGACCGTGTTGACGAGTTGCAACTCCAGCTCCACGCCGAGCGAGAGCGCCTGTGATTTGCCGAACGGTCCGAGCGCCATCTAGTCTTCCTCCGGGTGGGCTTCGCCGGCCCACATCAGCGCACGCTGCGTGACGAGCGGGCCGATGACATCGAGCAGCACGAGCAGGCCGACGATCACCGGCAAACTTTCGCGCGCCAGGTCGAAGCCGTAGAGCCGGCTCTCTTCGAGCAGCAGCAAGGCGAAGGCCGACATCGGCATCAGCGCCAGGCCGGTGAGTGCGCCTTTGCGAAACGTGGTGCCGCTGACGCGCGCAATGCCCAGGTTGACCACGGTGTGCACGCCACTGCGCGCCACGATCAGCGCCGCACCCAGCAGCAGCCCGCTGAACAGGCTGGCCCACGAAAGCAGGCTGCCGACGAAGACGAACAAGAACACCGACAGCACGTCGCCCAGCACGCCGAAGTTGCGCTGCGCGTGGCTGAGCATGATGCGGCGTTCGCGTGCGACGGCACCGAACGCGAGCGCCGCCAGCAAGGGCGACAGTTGCAGGCTCTGGGCCATGCCGGTGAGCAGCAGCACGCCCATGGCGAAGGTGACGGTGGTGCTCTGGCTGCTCGTGGCCAGCCGGTTCAGTGCCGGCGCAATGACCCCGAACACCGCCCCCGCCACCAGCGACAGCGCGATCACGTAGACGCTGTTGAACGCCGCCTTGCCGATGTCGCCCGTGGTTTCCAGATGCCAGTAGCCGACCACGCCCTTGAACAGCAACACGGCCAGCAGGCAGTTCAGTGCGCACAGGTGCAGCAGCCGCTCGGTCACCTGGCCCGAGCTGCGCAGCTCGTGCGTGACGCGCATCACCGCGGCTGGCGAGGTGGCCACGCACAGCGATGCCAGCACGAGCCGGTGGTCGGTGGCCAGCCCGAAAGCGCCTGCCACCCACATCACCACCACAAAGGTCAGCAGCGCCTGCGCCACACCGGCGGCCAGCAGCCACGGGCTGTGGCCGAACCAGCGCGGGTTGATGCGGTAGCCGAGCTCGAACAGCGTCAGCGACAAGGCCATGTTGGCCATCAGGCTCAAGGCCGCATGCGGCGCGGCAGCTTGCGACAGACCCAGCCCGCTCAGCGCGAGGCCGACCGCACCGTAGGCGCAGACCCGCGGCAGATGCCAGCGCCGCGCCAGCCATTCGCCGGCCAGCCAGGCCGCCAGCAGCATCAGCGGCCAGGCCACCAACGGGGCGAGAAAATCCATGTTCATATGCGGCGTCGTGTTTTGCGGCGTCGCAGCCTACCGCGCCAAACCGAAGCAAGCTGCTTCCAAGCACTTTGTTTCAGTTGTAATGTTCCGCGGCGGGCTCGGGCAACAATCGCCCGGCCATTGCACATCCATCCCGCAGCGTGTTGCAGCCCGCTTCACCACCAAGGAGACCCCCATGTCCGACAGCGTCGACTATTACTTCAGCCCTCAATCGCCCTGGGCCTACCTCGGCCACCAGCGCCTTGCCGACATCGCCCGCACGGCCGGCGTGGCCATCAACGTGCTGCCGGTGGACTTCGGCGGCAAGGTGTTTCCGGTGTCGGGCGGCTTGCCGCTGGCCCAGCGCGCAGCGCAGCGGCAGGCTTACCGGCTGGTCGAGCTGAAGCGTTTCAGCGAGCACCTGGGCCTGCCGCTGAACCTGCGGCCCAAATACTTTCCGGTGTCGGGCGACGCTGCGGCCAGGCTCATCATCGCCGTCGACACGATCGACGGCCCTGCGGCGGCGATGAAGCTCAGCGGCGCGGTGTTGCGAGGCGTGTGGGTGGACGAGGTGGACATCGCCGACGAGCAGGCGCTGGCCGCCATGCTGGCCGCGCTGAGGCTGCCCGCGGATCGCCTCGACGACGCGCGTTCACAGGCCGTGCTCGAACGCTACGAGGCCGACACCCGGGCTGCCATCGCGGCTGGCGTGTTCGGCGCGCCGAGCTATGTGATCGCCGGTGAAATTTTCTGGGGCCAGGACCGGCTCGACTTCGTCGAGCGGCACCTGGCGCGCACCTGAACTCGCGCCCTTGATTGGCGCCTTCCCCCTTTTGGGGGAAGGTCGGGATGGGGGCAGCGCGACGAGACGAGCCGAATCGCGCATGAAAAAAGCCGGTGCACTGCACCGGCTTTTTCATCCCGGCCTGAACAGGCCGGAACCCACGACATCACTTCAGGTGGCCGTTGATCAGCTTCGTCATCTCGAACATCGAGACTTGCGCCTTCTTGAAGATTTCCTTCAGCTTGGCGTCGGCGTTGATCATGGTGCGCTTGGCCGAGTCTTGAAGGTTGTTCTTCTTGATGTACTCCCACACCTTCTTCGTCACTTCGGTGCGCGGCACCGGCGTGGCGCCGATGATCGCGGCGAGGTGCGGGCTGGGTGTCATCGCCTTCATGAAGGCGGCGTTGGGAGTGCGCTTCTTGGCCGGAGCCGCCGCCTTCTTTGCGGGCGCTGCCTTCTTCGCGGGCGCTGCCGCTTTCTTCGCCGGTGCAGCCGCTGGCTTGGCCGCGGTTGCCTTCTTCACCGGAGCTGCCGCTTTCTTTGCGGGTGCAGCCTTCTTGGCCGGAGCCTTTTTCGCAGTTGCCATTTGAATTTCTCCATCAGTCGAGTGGTTGATGTGCCGGGCTGGGTGAGGGCCGCATGAGCTCTCGTTTCTCTCAGACACCGTGCGCCGCGAATGGTACTGCGTGGCTGCCGCATTGAGAAGCGGTTTTCATAGGAGAAACACGCATTCGTCAGACGGAAAGTGCGCTTTTGTCGCAGCCATGCATCACTGCGGCTTGCACCGAGGCGAAGCCGAACGCTTTTCGACTGCCACGCCGTCACTCGCTGACGCTTGCCCAGGCTCGCCGGCGCGGTATTCTTCGGCCATGAAAATCATC
This sequence comes from Burkholderiales bacterium, assembly GCA_043749975.1. Taxonomy (GTDB): domain Bacteria; phylum Pseudomonadota; class Gammaproteobacteria; order Burkholderiales; family Burkholderiaceae_C; genus JANYJJ01. The sequence goes on along the minus strand of JAYVCL010000317.1, from coordinate 1,488 downwards.
GTTCGCTGGCTTCTGTTGGCCGCCGCCTTGCTGCTGGTGGCGCATCTCTATTCGGGCGTGTCGGTGCAGAGCTTCACGTCGGCGCTGATCGCGGCCTTCGTGCTGGGCCTGCTCAACACGCTGGTGCGGCCGATCCTGGTGCTGCTGACCTTGCCGGTCACGCTGCTCACGCTGGGGCTGTTCTTGTTCGTCATCAACGCGCTGATGTTCTGGGCCGCAGCCAACCTGCTCGACGGCTTGACCGTCACCGGCTTCACCGCCGCGTTGATCGGCTCGCTGCTCTACAGCCTGTGCGGCATGGTGATCGACGTGGCCATGGAAAGGCTGTTCGCCAGTGCCTGATCGGCGCGTTGCGGGCTGATCGTCGGCACCGCTCGCGCCAGTGCCTCAGCGCAATATTTGCGGCAACGCTTTCGCGGCCTTGACCGCCGCGCCGCGCACCTCGAAGTGCACCGTCTGCACGGCCTCGCCGCTGCGTCCGATCAAGCTCAGCTCATGTCGGCCCGGCCACGGCGACCACGCGATGCGCGACGCCACGCCGAGCCGCTTGCCGTCCAGCAGCCACACGCCGTGCTCGCCCTCGAATTGGATGCGCTGTGCCGCGGGCGGCATGTCGGGGTCGAGGGCGAAGATGCTTCCGTCGCGCGGCGTCGTGATGCCGAAGTGCGGCGCACCCAGCAACTGCCCGCTCGAGCGCTGGCGTGCCTGTTCGGTGCCGGCGATGAACACCTCGTCGCGCGCCGGCTCGCGTTGCGCGTCGAACTGCACCGGCAGCGTCACCACCCCGGCGGGTGCGCGCGGCGGCAGCGACGCGCTGGCGGCGTGCAACTGCGTCACCAGCGCTTGCCAGACCGGTGCTGCGCCGCTGACACCGCTGACGCCGTGCATCGCTTCGCCGCTGGCGTTGCCCACCCACACGCCCACGGTGTAGCGGTCGGTGAAACCGAGGCACCAGTTGTCGCGCATGTCTTTGCTGGTGCCGGTTTTCACCGCCGCGAAGCCGCGTGTGGCCAGCAGGCTGTTCAGGCCGAAGGTGCGCGCACGCGCGTTGTTGTCGGCCAGGATGTCGGTGGCGAGGAACACCGCCGCAGCAGCGGCCACCCGCACCGGCCTGGCCTGCGGCGAGCGCAGCGCGACCGGCGCATACAGCCCGCCGTTGGCCAGCGCGCGGTAGGCGTTGGTCAATGCCAGCAGGCTCACGTCGGCAGCGCCCAGCGCGAGCGCATTGCCGTAATAACCGCCGGGCTGCGGCAAGGCCAGGCCCAGCGCGTTCAAGCGCTCGGCCAGCGCGTGCACACCCAGCATCGCGCCCACGCGAACGGCGGGCACGTTCAGGCTCGCTCCGAGCGCGGTGCGCGCGCTGACCCAGCCTTTGAAATCGTGGTCGTAGTTTTGCGGCAGGTACAGCCCGTTTTGGGTGGCGAGCTGGGCCGGTGAATCGTCGATCAGGCTGGCCGGCGTGATCAGCTTTTGCTCGAACGCCAGCGC
>JAYVCL010000316.1:0-6232 GCA_043749975.1 Burkholderiales bacterium | reverse complement strand
CGCTTGCCGCTGTGAGCGCATAAAGTGCGGCCTGATGTCTGCAACAAGCCACAGGAGACCGACATGCACCCGATGACAGGCCCGCGCCAGGGCAAGGCGCCCGCCCCCGGCGACGAGTTCTTGATGCGCGACACCACCTCGCACGCGCCGGCGTTCACGCCCGGCTACAAAACCAGCGTGTTGCGCAGCCCGAAGAACGCGCTCGTCTCGCTGCAGCAGTCGCTGTCGGAGGTGACCGCGCCGGTGTTCAGCGCCAGCGAACTGGGCCCGCTGGACCACGACCTGATCCTGAATGCGGCGAAAGACGGTTTGCCGATCGGCGAGCGCATCGTCGTCCACGGCTGCGTGCGCGATCAATTCGGCCTGCCGGTCAAGAACGCGCTGGTCGAGGTCTGGCAATGCAACGCCAGCGGCCGCTACCGGCACCAGAAAGACCAGTACATCGGTGCGCTCGACCCCAACTTCGGCGGCTGCGGGCGGCTGCTCACCGACGCTGACGGCGACTACTTCTTTCGCACCATCAAGCCCGGCCCCTACCCCTGGCGCAACCGGATCAACGACTGGCGGCCGGCGCACATCCACTTCGCGCTGTCGGGCGACGCCTGGGCGCAGCGGCTCGTCACGCAGATGTACTTCGAGGGCGACCCGCTGATCGCCACCTGCCCGATCCTGCGCACCCTGCCCGGCGAAGAACAGATTCGCGGCCTGATCGCGCTGCAAGATGCCAGTGCCTTCGTGCCGCTGGACAGCCGCGCCTACCGCTTCGACATCGTGCTGCGCGGCCAGCGCGCCACCTTGTTCGAGAACACCGTTCAAGGAGCGGCGCAATGAAGCTGCTGCGCGAAACCGCATCGCAAACTGCGGGCCCCTATGTGCACATCGGCCTCGCGCCGCAACACGCCGGCTTCGACATCTTCGAGAACAACTTCGGCAGCGTGCTCGTCACGCCGCAAACCGTGGGCGAGCGCATCCGCATCGAAGGCACGGTCGCCGACGGCAGCGGCACCCTGGTGCGCGACGTGCTCATCGAGATCTGGCAGGCCAACGCCGCAGGCAGGTACAAGCACCCCGGCGACCACCAGCCGGGCAAGCCCATCGACCCGGCGTTTCGTGGCTGGGGCCGCGCCTGCAGCGACTTCGACAGCGGGGTCTACAGCTTCGACACCATCAAACCCGGCCTGGTGACGGGCCGCAACGGGCGACCGATGGCACCGCACATCAACCTGTGGATGGTCGCGCGCGGTATCAACCTCGGCCTCAACACGCGCCTGTACTTCAGCGACGAGGCAGCGGCGAATGAAGCCGATCCGGTGCTCAATTTGATCGAACCGCAGGTGCGCCGCAAGACCCTGATCGCGCAGCGCGAAATTCGCGACGCTGCGGCCGTCTACCGCTTCGACATCCGCCTGCAGGGCGAGGGCGAGACGGTGTTTTTCGACATCTGATTATGTGGCGCAGGCCAGCAAGCTGCGGCACAAACCCTTGCAATGCCCCGATGCAGAAGTCGCCCTGAGGACATCAAGCGTTTGATTCAGCGGCTACAGTGCGTCGCTTGCAGACTGAGGCGTGCCCGACGCGACGGCCCCGCAACTCAAGGCCACGCCGAAGCCACGCTCGAATCAACGTCGCAGCGCCGCGCGGTGGCGACGAAGGACAAGCCATGAATCGACTCTTGCTGTACGGGGTTGCGGCACTGGCGGCCGCCAGCCTCGCGGGCTGTGCCTCGATGCGCGGCGACGCCCCGGGCAGGCCAGGCCCGGCGACTGCGCTGCCCGTCGCCAGCGCCTGGCAAGCCCCGTTGCCGCACCAGGGCCAGCTCACCGACCTGAGCCGTTGGTGGGCGCAGTTCAACGATCCGCTGCTGAGCCGGTTGATCGACTCGGCGCAAGCGCTCAGCCCGTCGGTGTCGGCGGCCCGGTCGCGCATCGAACAGTCGCGCGCGGCCCGCGTGGCGGCGGCTGCGGCGCTGCTGCCCGCAGTCAACGCGACCGCCAGTGCGCTGCGCGGGTCGACCGAGAACAGCGGTAGCGGCGGCGGTGGCGGCGCAGCCACCGTCAGCACGCTCAGCGGCGGCCTCGGCGCGGCTTGGGAGCTGGATCTGTTCGGTGGCAACAGCGCCGGGCGCAACGCCGCCCAGGCCCGGCTCGAAGGCGCGCAAATGCAATGGCACGAGGCCCGCGTTTCGGTGGCCGCCGAAGTGGCCACGCAGTACACCAGCCTGCGTGCCTGCGAGGCGCAATTGGCGCAGGTTCAGCTCGACGCCGCTTCCCGCGCCGAGACCGCACGCCTGACCGAGCTGAGCGCCAAGGCCGGCTTCTCTGCGCCCGCCAACGCCGCGCTCAGCCGGGCCAGCGCGGCGCAGGGCAACAGCCAGTTGAACCAGCAGCGCGCGCAATGCGATTTGCTCGTCAAAGGCATCGTCGCGTTGACCGGCGCCGACGAACCGGCCTTGCGCACGGCGCTGGCCAGCGGCAGCGCCGTGATCGCGCAACCGGCGGCCATCGCGGTGCCCGAGGTGCCTGCGGCGCTGCTGCGCCAGCGGCCCGACCTGGGCAACGCCGAGCGCGAATGGGTGGCCGCCAGCCAGGACATCGGCCAGGCGCAGGCCGCACGCCTGCCGCGCTTGAGCCTGAACGGCAGCATCGGCGCGGCGCGAGTCACGGCGGGCGGCGTCAGCAGCCAGGACGCCACCTGGTCGCTGGGCCCGCTGACGCTGTCGCTGCCGCTGTTCGACGGCGGCACGCGCCAGGCCAACGTGGAGGCCGCGCAGGCGCGCCATGAAGACGCGGCGATGCAGTACCGCGCCAGGTTGCGCGCGGCGGTGCGCGAGGTCGAAGACGCCCTGGTCGCGCTGCAAAGCACGGCCGCGCGCAACGGCGATGCGCAGACGGCGGTCGAAGGTTTCGCCGTCTCGTTGCGCGCCACCGACGCGCGCTTCAAAGGCGGCCTGGCCAGCCTGTTCGAGCTGGAAGACGCGCGCCGCAGCGCGGTGCTGGCACAAACCGCCCTGATCGACCTGCAACGTGAACGCGTGACGGCCTGGATTGCGCTGTACCGGGCCCTCGGTGGCGGCTGGGCCGCCGACGCTTCAAACGTCGACCCATCGCTCGATGCGACCGCAACTGCAACCGCAACCGCAGCCGCAACCCCTTCGAACTGAAACCGCAACACGCCATGAAGTTCACAACCCGCCAGACCCTGATCGCCGCCACCGCCGCTGCCGTGCTCGGTGCCGCCCTCGTCACCGCCGGTGTTCGTGCCGCCGACGACAAGAAGCCCGCCGCCGCAGCCAAGCCCGCGCTGACCGTCACGGTCACGCAGCCGCAAAGCGCCAACCTGCCGCTGCGCCTCAGCGCCAACGGCAACATCGCGGCCTGGCAAGAGGCCAGCATCGGCACCGAGGCCAACGGCCTGCGGCTGGCCGAAGTGCGCGTCAACGTGGGCGACGTGGTCAAGCGTGGCCAGGTGCTGGCCACCTTCGCGCCCGACAGCGTGCGCGCCGATGTGGCGCAAATTCGCGCCGGCGTGGCCGAGGCCGAAGCCACCCTGGCCGAGGCCGCCGCCAACGCTCAGCGCGCGCGCGAACTGCAAACCACCGGTGCGCTGAGCGCGCAGCAGATCAACCAGTACCTGACCGCCGAGCGCACCGCCCGGGCGCGCGTCGAAGCGCAGCGCGCGTCGGCTCAGACGCAGCAGCTTCGGCTGCAACAAACCCGCGTGCTAGCACCCGACAACGGCGTCATTTCTTCGCGCAGCGCCACCGTGGGCGCGGTCTTGCCTGCGGGGCAGGAACTGTTTCGCATGATCCGCCAGGGCCGGCTCGAATGGCGCGCCGAGGTGGCGTCGGCCGACCTGGCGCGGCTGAAACCGGGCATGGCGGTGAACCTGAGCGTCAACGCGTCCACCGCCGCACCCGCCGCCGCGCCCATCGCTGGCCGGGTGCGCATGGTCGCGCCGACGGTCGACGCGCAAACCCGCAACGGCCTGGTGTATGTCGACCTGCTCGCGCCGGGCGAGGCTCGCGCCGGCATGTTCGCGCGCGGTGATTTCGAGATCGGCGCCGGCCAGGGCCTGACCTTGCCGCAAACCGCGGTGCAACTGCGCGACGGCTTCAGCTATGTGCTGCGCGTCGGCGCCGACTCCAAGGTCAGCGAAACCAAGGTCAGCGTCGGTCGCCGCGTCGGCGACCGCGTCGAGATCACCGGCGGCCTCGACGCTGCGGCGCGCGTGGTCGCATCGGGCGGCGGCTTTTTGGGCGACGGCGACACCGTGCGCGTGGTCGAAGCCACCTCGGCCGCCGTCAACCCAGCGACGAACAAGCAAGCAATCAAGTAAGCAAGCAAGGGCCGCACCATGAACGTTTCCGCCTGGTCGATCAAGAACCCGATCCCGTCGATCCTGCTCTTCGTCATGCTCAGCCTGGCGGGGCTGATGGGCTTTCGGGCGATGAAGATCCAGAACTTCCCCGACATCGACCTGCCCACCGTCACGGTCACCGCGTCGCTGCCCGGCGCGTCACCGGCGCAGCTTGAAACCGAGGTCGCGCGCAAGATCGAAAACTCCATCGCCACGGTGCAGGGCCTGAAGCACCTCTACACCAAGGTGCAAGACGGCAGCGCCACCATCACCGCCGAATTCCGCCTTGAAAAGCCGACCCAGCAAGCGGTCGACGACGTGCGCGACGCCCTCTCGCGCGTGCGCAGCGACCTGCCCGGCGATCTGCGCGACCCGGTGATCTCGAAGATGGAGCTGTCGGGCGCGCCGATCCTGACCTACACCGTGGCCAGCACCCGCATGGACGACGAGGCGCTGAGCTGGTTCGTCGACAACGCCGTCACCAAGCTGATGCTCAGCGTGCGCGGCGTCGGCGCGGTTGCGCGCGTGGGCGGGGTCACGCGCGAGGTGCGGGTCGAACTCGACCCGGCGCGGCTGCAAGGGCTCAACGCCACCGCCGCAGGCATCTCGCGCCAGTTGCGGCAGATCCAGCAAGAAGCCTCGGGCGGGCGCGCCGACGTGGGCGGTGCCGAACAATCGGTGCGCACCATCGCCACCGTGCAATCGGCCGATGAACTGGGCCGCATCGAAATCGCGCTCACCGATGGCCGGCGCATTCGGCTGAACCAGGTCGCCGTCGTGATGGACACGGTGGCCGAGCAGCGATCGGCGGCGCTGCTGAACGGCAAACCGGTGGTCGGCTTCGAGATCACCCGCACGCGCGGCGCGGGCGAGGTCGACGTGGCCGCCGGCGTGCGCGCCGAGATTGAAAAACTCAAGGCCGCGCACCCTGAAATCACGGTCACCGAAGCCTTCAATTTCGTCGACCCGGTGCAAGAGGGCTACGACGGCTCGATGCTGTTGATGGTCGAAGGCGCGATCCTGGCCGTGCTGGTGGTGCTGCTGTTCTTGCGCGACTGGCGCGCCACCTTCGTGGCCGCAGCCGCCTTGCCGCTGTCGGTGATCCCGACCTTCGGCGTGATGTATCTGTTCGGCTACAGCATCAACACCGTCACCTTGCTGAGCCTGTCGCTGGTGGTCGGCATCCTGGTCGACGACGCCATCGTCGAGATCGAAAACATCATGCGCCACCTGCGCATGGGCAAGACGCCGTTCCAGGCCGCGATGGAAGCGGCCGACGAGATCGGGCTGGCCGTCATCGCCACCACCTTCACCTTGATCGCGGTGTTCTTGCCGACCGCCTTCATGGCCGGCGTGCCGGGCAAATTCTTCGTGCAGTTCGGCTGGACGGCGGCCATCGCGGTGTTTTTCTCGCTCGTGGTGGCGCGCATGCTGACGCCGATGATGGCGGCCTACATCCTGCACGCGCCGACCAAAGAGCACCATGAACCACGCTGGCTGAAAACCTACATGGGCTGGGCCGCCTGGTGCCTGCAGCACCGCATCCTCACCACGCTGGGCGCGGCAGTGTTCATGCTCGGCTCGCTGGCGCTGGTGCCGCTGCTGCCCACCGGCTTCATCCCGCCCGACGACCTGTCGCAAACGCAGGTCACCTTGTCGCTGCCACCGGGCAGCACCTTCGAGCAGACGTTTGCATCGGCCGAAGCGGCACGCCTGCTGGTGCAAAAGAACCCGCACGTGAAGCTGGTCTACACCGCCGTGGGCGGCGGGGCCACCGGCGGCGACCCGTTCGCGCCGGCCGGCGCTTCCGAGGTGCGCACCGCCACCTTGACCATCAACATGACGCCGCGCGGCGAACGCCGCGGCCTCAGCAAGC
>JAYVCL010000315.1:0-30244 GCA_043749975.1 Burkholderiales bacterium | reverse complement strand
GAGCCGGCGAACCTGACAAAAACTGTCCTCGCTGGGGCCAATTTTGGCTACGCCGCACTCCGTGAACGCTTCGACGCCCCAAGCCCGACAGGCTCCTAGCGTCGATGCCACGCGGGGACGGCTCGCTCGGCATGAGCCAGTGCTGTTCAGACATTGGAGGGGGCACGAGAAAGGTAAGGTGTCCGTTGCGAACCGTGAGCCGCATTCCTGAACCGGTGCAGTTCAGGTGGGCGAGGTCAGCCAAGTTTCGGGTTCATCTGACGCGAGACGATCACGCCTGCCTGGCGATGTTCCAAGCCCTGCTCGTATGAGCATTGGTACAAGGAAATATAGAACTCACACGAACACAACGGACAGGCGGAGTTTACGCCGCGGGGGCGGGCAGGGTCACAGCAATTGACCGTTCGCACCGAGTGCCTGATCGATTCGCCGGATCAGGCCGTCCACATCCACCGAAGTCGAGGCGGCTGTGTTAGCCGGGGCGCTGGCCGCGGGCCGCTCGGCCAATGCGTAGGCCAGGTTCAGCGCTGCCAGCACGGCCATGCGTTCGCGTGCCTTCACCTTTCCGGCATCGCGGATGGCGCTCATTTCGCGGTCCACCGTGGCGACCGCTTCGAGCAGCGACGACTCGCCGCCTTCGGGGCAGCCCAGGATGTAGCTCTGACCGAGGATGGTCACTTCCATCTGCTTCATGTGGATTGTTTCCGGCTCAGTTGGCGGTCGGCGTGTCGGGGCCGGCCAATGGTGCGGCGGCGGCCGATTCGGTGGGCAGACGCTCGAGCAAGGCGTCGATGCGGCTGCGCGCTGCGTTGAGGCGCGAGCGCAGGTTGTCGCGCTCATGGGTCACCGTGGCAAGCTGCCCTTCGAGCAAGGCCTGGGTGCGCGAAAGCTCGTCGAACCGCAGCAGCAGGCGCTCCACCCGATCGGCGAGTTCATCGATCTTGACCATGGCGCGGGAGCTCGGGTGGGGAAGCGTCGATTGTAAAGGCCGCGCATACAATCCAGCCCGTTGGTGCCCGTGTCTGCTGGGAGTCTGTCGGGCTTGGGGCGTCGAAGCGAAAATTGGCCCCAGCGAGGACAGTTTTTGTCAGGTTTGCCGGCTCATAGCCATAGCTATGGGCCAAGAAGCTGGCGAAAAAAGGACCGCTGCGGTCAATTTGCAGCCGACGCTCTCCAAGCCTGACAGGCTCCTGTTCTGCAGACACAGTTAAACGGGAAGCAGAACGGCCTCGGCTGCAATCTGCGCTGCCCCCGCAACGGTACGGCGGACGAAGCGTTTTGCTTCGGCTCTTGCGCACACACCACTGAGGGTCACGAACCTTCGGGAAGGTCGCCGGGGTGGGTCCGTCAGCCCGGATACCGGCCAACACGCGAAGCGGTGCAAGCCGCCTTCATATCGCATGCGCCTGCGGGGAAGCGGGTCGCACGCACTTGTCCGAGTTTCTCAAACCATGTTTCTTCTTTCAGTGGTGCCGCGCGCACCGATGGCTGTGTCCAGCCTGAGCTTCGCTGTGTTCGCAGCGTTCTTGTCGCCTGCCGCTGCGCAGACGCAATTGGCCCCGGTGGTGGTGACCGGCACCCGCGAGCCGACCCCGCTTTCAGCGGTCACGGCCGACGTGGTCGTCATCGACGCCGAGCGCATTCGCAGCAGCCTGGCCGATTCGGTCGAAGACCTGCTGCGCCGCGAGACGGGCTTGCAGATGTCACGCAACGGCGGGCCCGGCCAGGCTGCCAGTGTCTTCATTCGCGGGTCGAGCGGCAGCAACACCCTGGTGCTGATCGACGGCGTGCGCATCGGCTCGGCCACGCTCGGGCTGGCCGGGCTCGAAGCCATCGGCTTGTCGCAGGTCGAGCGCATCGAAGTGCTGCGCGGCCCGGGCTCCAGCCTGTATGGTGCCGATGCGGTGGGCGGCGTGGTGCAAATTTTCACGCGGCGTGGCGAGGCCGGCTTGCGGATCGCCGCCAGCGCGGCGGTGGGCGGATACGGATCGCGCCAGGGCGATGTGGGCATCAGCGGCGTACAGGCCGGCTTCGACTACGCCGCCTCGGTCGGCCATGAACGCAGCGACGGGGTCTCGGCCCTGCGCCCGGGCGACCAGTTCAAGAACTACAACCCCGATCTCGACGGCTACACGCGCAGCACCGGCCAACTGAACATCGGCTTCGTGCCTGCCAGCGGCCACCGCATCGGCCTGAAGCTGGTGCAGAGCAAGCTCAACGCGCAGTACGACGGCAGCGAATTCCTGGCACCCAACTTCACTCAAGACGCGACGCCCGATTTTCGCAACCACCAGGACAGCCGCGTGCTGGCACTCGACTACCGTGGCCAACTCAGCCCGGCGTGGGTCACCAGCGTTCAACTGGCGGGAAACGAGGACGACCTGCGCATCGGAGGCACCGTGTTGAGCCGCTACCTGACGCGCCGCAATCAATTGACATGGCAAAACGCCTGGAAGTTCAGCCCGGATCAGCAGCTTGTCGTCGTATACGAGCGGCTCGACGAGAAGGCCCAGGCCGATGTGTATGCGAGCCCGGTCAAGCGCAGCAACAATGCGCTGGTGCTGGGCTACTCGGGCCAGTTCGGCGCGCATTCGGTGCAGGCCGATTTGCGCCACGACGACAGCTCGGTCTACGGCGGCGTCAACACCGGGCGGCTCGGCTGGAGCCTCGAAGTGCTGCCCGGGCTGCGCGTGCGGGCGCTGGCCGGCACCACGTTTCGCGCCCCGAGCTTCAACGATCTGTACTTTCCGGGCTACGGCGTCAGCACGATCCAGCCTGAGCGGGGACGCAGCTTGGAGGCCGGTCTAACCTGGCGGGCGAGCGGTGCCGAAGCGTCGGCCACGGTGTTCTACAACCAGGTGCGCGACCTGATCAATTTCCAGTCCGACCGCCGCTTCTGCCCGCTCGACGCCTCGTTCGACTTCGGTTGTGCCAGCAATATCGGCCGGGCTCGGCTGCAAGGCGTCACGCTGTCGGCGTCGCAACACTGGGGCGCTCTGAGCCTGCGCGCCAGCATCGACTTTCTGGACGCGAAAGACGCCGACATCGGTGAACGACTGGCACGCCGCGCAGCGCATCAAGAGAGTCTGAGCGCTGACTACGCCTTTGGCACCTGGCGCATCGGAGCTTCAATGCTCGACCTCGGTTCACGGCCCGACGGCGGTGCACAACTTGGCAGCGAACAGACTTTGGATCTGCGCACCACCTGGCGCTTTTCGCCGCAGTGGCAGATCGAGGCCAAGCTGTTGAACGCCACCGATCGCCGCATCGAACCGGCGCGCGATTACCAGGGGCTGGGTCGGCAGGCCTGGCTGGGTCTGCGTTTTGACGGCAAAGGTTTGTGAGGCCGCGGTGGCAGTGATCCGGGGTTTGCGTTGATCTTGCTGACGTGGCTTCGCTGCGCGCTCGGCGGGCTGGCGCTGTGTCTGCACGTCGCTGCTATTTCACAAACGCTGCTGCGCGACGACCGGGGGGCGGTGTTGAACCTGGCCGCACCGCCGAAGCGCATCGTCAGCCTGTTGCCGTCGCTGACCGAGAGCGTTTGCGAGCTGGGCGGCTGCGCGCGGCTGGTCGGCACCGACCGGTTTTCGAACTGGCCCGGCAGCGTGCTGCGGCTGCCCAAGCTGGGCGGGCTGGACGATGCGCAGATCGAACGCATCGTCGCGCTCAAGCCCGACTTGGTGCTGGCCGCCACCTCGGCGCGCGTGATCGAGCGGCTCGAAGGGCTGGGGCTGAAGGTGCTGGTGCTGGAGTCGCGCAACCATGCCGACGTGCAGCGCAGCCTGGTGCTGCTGGCCCGAGTGCTGGGCACGCCGGAACAGGCCGGCGTGGTGTGGGCGCGCATCGAGCGCGAGCTGCACGATGCGGCGGCCAGGGTGCCTGCTGCGCGGCGCGGCCAGCGTGTTTATTTCGAGGCCGATTCGGCACCGTATGCGGCTGGCGCTGCGTCTTTCATCGGCGAAACGATGACGCGCCTGGGCCTGGGCAACGCCGTGCCGGCCGAACTGGGGCCGTTTCCCAAGCTCAGCCCCGAGTTCGTGGTGCGCGCGCAGCCCGATGTCGTGATGGCCGATGCGCGCAGCCTGGCCGACATGCCGAAGCGGCCCGGCTGGTCTGCGCTACAAGCGCTGCGCAATGGCCAGACCTGCGGCTTCACCTCGGCGCGCTATGAGCTGCTGATTCGCCCCGGCCCGCGCATGGGCGAGGCCGCACTGATGCTGGCCGATTGCCTGGCTGCGTTGCCGCCGGCTGCGCAACTTCAGCCCATTCCACGCTGATGTCAGAACACGACGCACAGCGCCGCGCACGCTTGTCCTGGGGCCTGGGCCTGATGACGCTGATTCTTTTGGCTTCAGGCTTGGCGGCAGGCGGCGATGGCTGGTCGGCGGCGGCCTTGATCGACACCTTGCACGGGCCGGACGCGAGCCTGATCGTGGGCCACATTCGCGCGCCGCGCACGCTGGGCGCGTGGCTCACCGGTGCGCTGCTGGGGCTGGCCGGCGCCATCGCGCAGGGCCTGTTTCGCAACCCGCTGGCCGACCCCTATTTGCTCGGCTCGGCGTCGGGTGCGTCGCTGGGTGTGGTGCTGGTTCTGGCGGGCAGTGCGCTGGCCGGCCACGGCATCAGCCTGGCCCCGGCCAACGCATTCGCGCAAGTCGGCCTGGTGAGCGCGGCCTTTGCCGGCGCGCTGTTGGGTGTTGGCTTGACGCTGTTGCTGGCGCGCGGCGCACAGCACACGCTGCGTCTGTTGCTGGCTGGCGTGGTGGTGGGCGTGATGTTGTCGGCGCTCGGTGATTTGGTGACCACGGTGGCTCCCGACGCGCTGCGTGGCAAGCAGGCGTTCTTGCTCGGCAGCACCGGCACCTTGGGCTGGGGCAGTTGTGCGGTGCTGGCCGCCGGGCTGCTGCTGTCCGCGCCATTGGCTTGGCGCTTGTCGCGCCTGCTCGACGCGCTGACCTTGGGCGAAGACAGCGCGCGCAGCCTGGGCCTGGCACTGCCCCGGCTGCGGCTGGCGCTGGTGGTGGCGCTGGCCCTGGCCACCGGGCTGGCGGTGTCGCAAGCCGGGCTGATCGCCTTCGTGGGTCTGGTGGCACCGCACCTGGTGCGCCGCTTTGCACCCGCGCCGCACGGCTACAGCTTGCTGGCCAGCGCGGCCATGGGCGGCACGCTGCTGCTGATGGCCGACGTGCTGGCACGCAGCCTGACGGCACCGATCGAATTGCCGGTGGGTGTGCTAACCGCCGTGTTAGGTGGCGGTTATTTGCTGTGGCTGTTGCACCGGCGCGCCCTGACATGAGTGCCTTGCTCGAAGCGCAAGCGGTCAGCGTGCGGCTCGGAGCCACGCAGGCGCTGAATGGGGTGACGCTGGCCCTGCAACCCGGTTGGACCGCCATCGTCGGCCCCAACGGTGCGGGCAAGTCGACCCTGTTGCGCGTGCTGGCCGGTTTGCAAAAGCCCGACGCAGGCAGCGTGTGGCTCGGCGGCCGGCCATTGAACGAGGTGCCGCTGCGTGAGCAGGCGCGCCGGATGGCGTGGCTGGCCCAGCAAGGCGAGGCCAGCGGCGACCTGACGGTGCGCGAGGTGGTGCACCTGGGCCGGCTGCCGCACCTGGGCTTGTTCGACGTGCCGTCGGAGTTCGACGAAGCGCTGGTGCAGCAGGCGATGGCGCAAACCGAATGCGCTGCCTGGCAGCATCGCCGGATGCATGAACTGTCAGGCGGCGAGCGCCAGCGCGTGTTGCTGGCGCGGGCGCTGGCGGTCGATGCCCCGCTGCTGCTGCTCGACGAGCCCACCACCCACCTCGACCCGCCGCACCAGGTGGCGCTGGTGCGTTTGCTGCAGCGCCAGGCGCTTGCGGGACACACCGTGGTCAGCGTGTTGCACGACCTGTCGCTGGCTTTGCAAGCCGACCGGTTGGTGCTGCTGGACGGCGGCGTCATTTGCGCTGACGGCTGCCGCGACGACGCTGTCTTGCATGCCGCTTTGACCGCGGTGTTTCACGGGGCGGTGCGGGTCGAACGGCTGCGGCAGCGCTGGATTGCCGTGCCCAACCTGGACGAATGAAGCGGACCGCGTCAACTCTGGCGTGCGAACTTGCGCCCGGTGTCGCACCAAGCGGCCACGGCACACTGCGCGCAAAGCGGCTTGCGTGCCTGGCACACATAGCGGCCGTGCAGGATCAGCCAGTGGTGCGCATCGACCAAGTACTCGGCCGGCACCCGTTGCAGCAACTTCAGTTCGACCTGCAACGGGTTCTTGCCCGGTGCCAAACCGGTGCGGTTGGCGACGCGAAAAATGTGCGTGTCGACCGCCATCGTCGCCTCGCCAAAGGCCACGTTCAGCACCACGTTGGCGGTCTTGCGGCCCACGCCGGGCAGCGCCTCGAGCGCCTCGCGCGAGCGCGGCACCTGCCCGCCGTGCCGCTCGATCAGCATCGCGCAGGTGGCGAACAGGTTCTTCGCCTTGTTGCGAAAAAGCCCGATGGTGCGGATGTTTTCGGTCAGCGCCGGAAGGCCCAACGCCAGAATTTTTCCGGGTGAGTTGGCGACCGCGAACAAGCGCCGCGTCGCCTTGTTGACACCCACGTCGGTGGCCTGTGCCGACAGCAGCACGGCGGCCAGCAACTCGAACACGTTGGTGTATTCCAGCTCGGTGTGGGGCTGCGGATTGGCGGTCTTGAGCGTGGCGAAAAACGCGGCGATGTCGGCAGCGTTCATCGGCTGCGCAGCGCGGCTTTGGCGGCGAGTGTGGCGTCGCGTTCGCGTTGATCGCGGTCGAAGCGGAACTGGTGAAACGCATATCGGTCGCGCGCTTGTGTGGCTTGCGCTGCGCCCCATGCGGCCCAACCGGTTCGGTTGCCGGTGACGCTCACGAGCGATATGCAGTCGACCGGGCAGACCGGAATGCACAATTCGCAGCCAGTGCACAAATCGTCGATCACGGTGTGCATCAGCTTCGGCCCGCCGACGATGCAATCGACCGGACAAGCCTTCAGGCACAGGGTGCAACCGATGCACCAGGCTTCGTCGATCACCGCCAGTCGGCGCGGACCTTCGGTGCCGTTCACGGGATTCAACGGCTGCTCGGGCTGGCCGGTGACTTGCGCCAGTCGGGCGATGCCTTCAGCGCCACCTGGCGGGCACTGGTTGATGGCCGCCGTGCCGTCAGCCATCGCTTGCGCATAGGCGCGGCAATCGGTGTAGCCGCAGCGCGTGCACTGCGTCTGCGGCAAGGCGGCGTTCAGTGCATCGGCAAGCCGGGGGTCGGCGGGCAGGGCGGTGGCGTTCACCGCCCGATTATCACCGTGCCTTCTTGCGCGCCACCACGGGTTGCGTCGCTTGCCTGGCGTTGCGTGCGACGGGCTTTGCGGCAGGCTTGGACGCTGGCTTGGACGCACCCACGACCGGCCTCGAAACAGCCGCTGCGGGTTTCGCCAGCAGCTTCTTTTCGCGCAGCGTTCGATCCAGCCCAGGCTGGGCATCGCTCGTCTGATGGTTGGCGATGAAATCGCGCACCACCGGATACACCAGTTCACGCCAGCGCCGACCCGAGAAGATGCCGTAGTGTCCCGCCCCTTCCACGTCGTAGTGGAACTGGCGCGCCTTGGGCACACCGGTGCACAGGCTGTGCGCAGCCCGGGTCTGGCCGGCACCGGAGATGTCGTCCAGCTCGCCTTCGATGGTCAGCAGCGCGGTGGTGCTGATGTCTTGCGGGCGCACCAGGTGCCCCTTCACCTTCCAGGTGCCGTTGACCAGGGCGAAATCCTGAAACACCGTCTTGATGGTGTCGAGGTAGTACTCGGCCGGCATGTCGAGCACGGCGTTGTATTCGTCGTAGAAACTGCGGTGAAACTCGGCGCTCTCGTCTTCACCGCGCATCAGGTCGTTGAAGTAGTCGTAGTGCGAATTCAGGTGCCGGCTCGGGTTCATCGCAATGAAGCCGGTGTGCTGCAAAAAGCCCGGGTACACGCGGCGGCCGTTGCCGGGATAGTTGACCGGTACCCGATAGATCACATTGCTCTCGAACCATCCATAGGGCTTGTTCATCGCCAGGTTGTTGACGGCCGTCGGGCTGAGGCGGGCGTCGATCGGGCCGCCCATCATGGTCATGGTGCGCGGCGTGAACTCGCCTTGCGTCGCCATCAGCGAGACGGCGGCCAGTACGGGCACGGTGGGCTGGCAAACCGAAATCACGTTCACCTCGGGGCCGACGTGGCGGATGAACTCCTGCACATAGCTCACGTAGTCGTCCAGATGGAACGGCCCGGCATCGGCGGGCACCATGCGCGCGTCGGTCCAGTCGGTGATGTAGACCTTGTGATCCTCCAGCAACGAGCGAACCGTTTCACGCAGCAGCGTGGAATGGTGGCCCGACAGCGGCGCCACGATCAGCACGGTGGGCTGATCCTTCATCAGGCTGAGCGCGGCAGCGTCGTCGGTGAATCGCTTGAAGCGCAGCAAACGGCAAAACGGCTTCGTCATCGCGACCTGCTGTTGCACCGCCACGTCGACACCGTTCACCTCGACAGACGTGATTTCGAACAGGGGCTTCTCGTATTCCTTCGACAGTCGGTGCATCAGCCCCAAGCCAGCCGACACTCGCTGCGCCATCGGCGTGTGCGTGAACGGGGAAAGCGGATGCGTGTACAGCTTCGACGACGCGCTGGCGAATTCCGCAAAGGGGCTCAACAGGGCGCGTTGGGTTTCATAGAGCTGATACAGCATGGCGTGTCCTATGGATAGAAAGTTCTTGAAGGTTCATGGTTCTGACGGCACTTGTGCTAGCGCTAGCGCTTGTGCCGGCGTTTGGCGGACTGCTGCTGCACAACCTGCAAATATGGTGCAGTGCAGCATTCTAAGCTGACAACGCCGATGTTGCGCTTTGTCACGAAGCGGGCAAACCCGGAAATGCCGGTGTTTTCGGGCGTTTGCGCCCGGCAGAAGTGAATCTTCTGCCGCATTGCAGCTCCCATGTCGACGAATCAGGATGGAAATGCGCTTTTCGTGTGCCGCACCGCAGACAGGGGAGCCACGCCCGCCCAGCACACACGCGAAGCGTTTCGGCTACGCTTGCTGGTTGACCTTGTCGCGACCACCCGCGTGAATTCCGAGGACTTGAAGCACCATGGCCGACCTGTCTGAAATTGCACCCGCCGCACCTGTCACACCTGTCACATCCGCCGCCGCCGCCGCCGCAGGCGAGCCCGAAGGCGTGTTCGTCAGCTACCCCGGCTCGCCGTTTCAGTTGTTCCAGCCGTACCCGCCTGCCGGCGACCAGCCGACCGCCATTGCGCAGTTGGTCGAAGGCATCAACGACGGCTTGAGCTACCAGACCCTGCTGGGCGTGACCGGCTCCGGCAAGACGTTCACGATGGCCAACGTGATTGCCCAACTCGGTCGCCCGGCCATCGTGTTCGCGCCCAACAAGACGCTGGCGGCGCAGTTGTACAGCGAGTTTCGCGAGTTCTTTCCGAAGAACGCAGTCGAGTATTTCGTCAGCTACTACGACTACTACCAGCCCGAGGCCTACGTGCCGCAGCGCGACCTGTTCATCGAAAAAGACAGCTCCATCAACGAGCACATCGAGCAGATGCGCCTGAGCGCCACCAAGAGCCTGCTCGAGCGGCGCGACGTGGTGATCGTGGCCAGCGTCTCGGCCATCTACGGCATCGGCGAACCGCAGGCCTATCACCAGATGGTGATGACGCTGCGGGTCAGAGACAAGCTGGGCCAGCGAGACGTGATCGCCCAACTCATCCGCATGCAGTACCAGCGCAACGAGACCGACTTTTCACGCGGCACCTTCCGCGTGCGCGGCGACACGATCGACGTGTTTCCGGCCGAGCACTCCGAGCTGGCAATTCGCATCGAGCTCTTCGACGACGAGATCGAATCGCTGCAATTGTTCGACCCGCTGACCGGCCGCATTCGGCAGAAGATTCCGCGCTTCACCGTCTACCCCAGCAGCCACTACGTGACTCCGCGCGACCGCGTGGTGGCGGCCATCGACACGATCAAGCAAGAGCTTCGCACGCGCCTGGATGAGCTGGTGAAAATGGGCAAGCTGGTGGAAGCGCAGCGGCTCGAGCAGCGCACCCGCTTCGACCTCGAAATGCTGCAAGAGATCGGCCACTGCAAGGGCATCGAGAATTACACGCGCCATTTGTCGGGCGCTGCACCCGGCAAGCCGCCGTCCACGCTGGTGGACTATCTGCCGAAAGACGCGCTGATGTTCCTGGACGAAAGCCATGTGCTGATCGGCCAGTTCGGCGGCATGTACAACGGCGACCGCGCGCGCAAGACCACGCTGGTGGAATACGGCTTTCGCCTGCCCAGTGCGCTCGACAACCGGCCGCTGAAGTTCGACGAGTTCGAGGCCAAGATGCGACAGGTGATGTTCGTCTCGGCCACGCCGGCGACCTACGAGAAAGAAAATGCCGGGCAAGTGGTCGAGCAGTTGGTGCGGCCCACCGGTTTGGTCGACCCCAGCATCGAAGTGCGGCCCGCCACGCACCAGGTGGACGATGTGCTGCAGGAAATTCGTGTTCGTGTCGAGATCAACGAACGCGTGCTCATCACCACCCTGACCAAACGCATGGCCGAACAACTCACCGACTACCTGGCGGACAACGGCGTCAAGGTGCGCTACCTGCACAGTGACGTTGAAACCGTGGAGCGGGTCGAAATCCTGCGCGACCTGCGCCTGGGCACCTTCGACGTGCTGGTCGGCATCAACCTGCTGCGCGAGGGGCTTGACATTCCCGAGGTTTCGCTGGTGGCGATCCTGGATGCCGACAAGGAAGGCTTTCTGCGCTCCGAGCGCAGCCTGATCCAGACCATCGGCCGGGCCGCCCGCAACATCAATGGCAAGGCGATTCTTTACGGCGACAAGGTGACCGAGTCGATGCGCAAGGCCATCGACGAGACCGAGCGACGGCGGGCCAGGCAAGTGGCGCACAACCAAGCCATGGGCATCACGCCGCGCAGCATCAAGAAGCACATTAAGGACCTGATCGACGGCGTGTACTCCGAGAAGTCGGGCAAAGACGACATGAAAGCGGCGCACCTGTCGGCCGAGGTGGAAGCCATGTCCGAGAAAGACCTGGGCAAACGGATCAAGCAGCTTGAAAAGCAGATGCTCGACCACGCTCGCAATCTTGAATTCGAGAAAGCAGCCCGCGTCCGCGACCAACTTGCCCTGCTGCGCGAACAGGCCTTCGGTGCGCCGGGCACCGACAACGTCGTCGCCTTGACGGGCAAGGCGTGAGTCAGCCCAGTCAACTGCGGGTGTTGATGGTGTGCATGGGCAACATTTGCCGTTCGCCCACCGCCGAGGGGGTGTTGCGGCACAAGCTCCAGGCCGCCGGCCTGGCCGACAGGGTCAGCGTGGAATCCGCCGGAACCCACGCCTCTCATGAAGGTGAGCCGCCCGATGCGCGCTCGGCCCGCAGCGCGATGCGACGCGGATACGACCTGAGCGGGCTCAAGGCACGGCGCGTCACCGACGATGATTTCCAGCGCTTCGACCTCATCTTGGTGATGGATTGGGACAATCTCGCACTGCTCGAAGCGCAGGCACCGGTCGCACGCCGAGCCCGGATTCAACGCCTGATGGAGTTTGCCAAGCGTTCGGACGCGCCTGTGGTGCCCGACCCGTACTTCGGCGCGGCCCAAGGGTTTGACCATGTACTCGACCTGGTCGAGGACGCGTGTGACGGTTTGGTCGACCATGTGTCCAAGACAATTGATCGTTGAATGGCGGGAACTTCCTGATTCAATCTCGACCAAATCAGTGGGTTTAAGCTATACTTGACTGCGTTAGTCGGAATTCAAAGCGGCGCTGCGTCGCCTTTCCGACACCGCTTCGACAAGCAAAGCCTTCACGGATCGTTTTTGTTTGTTTTGCCCCGTGTGGGCCACAGGAGAATTCCATGCGTTTGACCACCAAAGGACGTTTTGCCGTCACCGCCATGATCGATCTGGCACTGCGTGAGAACACCGGGCCTGTAGCCCTGGCCGCCATCAGCGGGCGTCAGCAAATTTCCTTGTCGTACCTGGAGCAGTTGTTCGGCAAGCTGCGTCGCCACGAGTTGGTTGAAAGCACACGCGGTCCCGGCGGCGGCTACTCCCTGGGGCGCAAGTCCGAAGACATCACCGTGGCCGACATCATCGTCGCGGTCGATGAACCCATTGACGCCACCGATTGCGCTGGCAAAGAAAACTGCATGGGTGACGATACCGGCCGCTGCATGACGCACGACCTCTGGGCCAGCCTGAACACCAAGATGATCGAATACCTCAACTCGATTTCGCTGCGCAAGTTGGTCGAAGACCAATTGGCCAAAGGCATCTCGATCGGCGAGCAGCCGATCAAGCGCGCCATATCCACCCAGCCCGTGGTGAAGCCGATCAAGATCACCGCGCCCAATTCGGTGTTTGCATTCGGCGCTGCGTTTTCGAAGTGAGCTGAATCACGCGTTTTAGACCCTGTCACGCTGTCATTTTTCAGCGATGAGCAAACTCACCCCATGGACATGACCCCGCACTTTCCGACCTACCTGGACTACGCGTCGACCAACCCGGTCGACCAGCGGGTTGTCGACGCCATGATTCCCTGGTTGCGCGAGCACTTCGGCAACCCGGCATCGCGCAGCCATGCCTGGGGTTGGGAAGCCGAAGCCATCGTCGAGAAGTCGCGTGGGCACGTGGCAGCGTTAGTCAACGCCGATCCGCGCGAGATCGTCTGGACCTCGGGTGCCACAGAGTCGATCAACCTGGCAATCAAGGGCGCGGCGCAGTTCTACAAGACGCGCGGCAAGCACATCATCACCTTGAAGACCGAGCACAAGGCCGTTCTCGACACTGTCCGCGAGCTGGAGCGGCAAGGCTTCGACGCGACCTACCTCGATGTCGAAGAGGACGGCTTGGTCGACATCGACAAGCTTCAGGCTGCGATTCGGCCCGACACCATCCTGATTTCGGTGCTGCTCGTCAACAACGAGATCGGCGTGATCCAAGACATCGCCGCCATCGGCAAGATCTGCCGCGAGCGCGGCATCATCTTTCACGTCGATGCGGCGCAGGCCACGGGCAAAGTGGTGATCAACCTCGCCACGCTGCCGGTCGATCTGATGAGCCTGGCGTCACACAAAACCTATGGCCCCAAGGGGATCGGTGCCTTGTACGTTTGCCGCAAGCCTCGCGTTCGCATCGAAGCGCAAATGCACGGCGGCGGTCACGAGCGCGGCATGCGTTCGGGCACGCTGCCCACACACCAGATCGTCGGCATGGGCGAGGCCTATCGCATTGCCAAAATGGAAATGGGCGTCGAGAACGAGCGCATCCGCATGCTGCAGCAGCGGCTGATCAACGGCTTGTCCGGAATCGAGCAAACCTTCTTGAACGGCCACGCTGAAAAGCGCGTTCCGCACAACGTGAACATGTCGTTCAACTTTGTCGAGGGCGAGTCGCTGATCATGGGCATCAAGGGCATCGCGGTGTCGTCCGGCTCGGCCTGCACCTCGGCCAGTCTGGAGCCCAGCTATGTGCTGCGCGCCCTGGGCCGCAGCGACGAACTCGCGCATTCATCGCTGCGCATGACCATCGGCCGCTTCACGACGGTCGAAGAAATCGACTACGTGGTCGCCACGCTGAAAGACCGCGTGGCGAAACTGCGTGATTTGTCCCCTCTGTGGGACATGTACAAGGAAGGTGTCGACATCAGCACCATCCAATGGTCGGCGCACTGACCCGACCTGACCTGCACTCACCTTGATGCAACTGGAGAATTGACATGGCCTACAGCGAAAAAGTGGTTGAGCATTACGAGAATCCGCGCAACGTCGGGTCCTTCGACAAGGGCGACGATTCGGTCGGCACCGGCATGGTCGGTGCGCCGGCCTGCGGCGACGTGATGAAGTTGCAGATCAAGGTCAACCCGGTCACGGGGCTGATCGAAGATGCGAAGTTCAAGACCTATGGCTGCGGTTCGGCCATTGCGTCGAGTTCGTTGGTCACCGAGTGGGTCAAGGGCAAGTCGCTCGATGAAGCGTTGACCATCAAGAACACGCACATCGCCGAAGAGTTGGCGCTGCCACCGGTCAAGATTCACTGCTCCATCCTCGCCGAAGATGCGATCAAGGCGGCGGTGAACGACTACCGTGCCAAGGCCGGTTTGGTGCAGGCGCAGGCTCAAGCCCAGACCGCCGAAAAGGCGCACTGATCCCATGGCTGTCACCCTCAGCGAAGCGGCGGCCCGCCATGTGTCGCGCTACATCACCAAGCGTGGCAAGGGCGTGGGTGTGCGCTTGGGCGTGAAAACCACAGGCTGTTCCGGCCTGGCCTACAAGCTGGAATACGCCGACGAGGTGGCCGCCGAAGACGTGGTCTTCGAGGGCCACGGCGTCAAGGTCTTGATCGACCCGAAGAGCCTGCCCTACCTCGACGGCACCGAACTCGACTTCGTGCGTGAAGGCCTGAACGAAGGCTTCAAGTTCCACAACCCGCGCGAGAAAGACCGCTGCGGGTGTGGTGAGTCGTTTCGCGTCTGAGGTCACCCCACACCGTCGAAGGCGCGACTGCGGTCGCGCCTTTTTCTCGTCTCATGAATCTGTCCAGCACCGACTTCGAACTGTTCGGCATCGCGCCGCGCTTCGCGTGTGATCGCAACGCGCTCGATGCGCGTTGGCGTGCCTTGCAGGCCGAAGTTCACCCGGATCGTTTTGCGGTCGAAGGCGCGGCGGCGCAACGCGTGGCCATGCAGTGGGCGGTGCGCGTCAACGAGGCCTATCAGCGGTTGAAAGATCCGCTGCGCCGCGCCGCCTACCTTTGCGAGTTGAATGGCGCGCCGGTGAATGCTGAGAACAACACGGCGATGCCGAACGGTTTTTTGGTGCAGCAGATGGAGTGGCGTGAGTCGCTGGACGATGCCGCCGGCGTGGCTGCAGTCGAAACGCTGGCCGATGAAGTCACCACGCACCGCACCAAGGCGCTCTCGGCCTTGCAGGCCACACTCGATGAGCAGCACGATTTCGCAGCGGCTGCGCAGCAGGTCAGAGCCCTCATGTTCGTAGAGCGCTTTGCTTCGGACGTGGATCAACGCCTGGAAGCGCTGGGACAATAACGGTATGGCCCTTCTGCAAATTTCAGAACCCGGCGGTGCACCCGATCCGCACCAGTGGCGCATCGCGGTGGGCATCGACCTGGGCACCACGCATTCATTGGTGGCGGCTGTGCGTCACGGTGTGGCCGAATGCCTGCCCGATGCGGCCGGCCACGTGATCTTGCCGTCCGCAGTGCGCTACCTGGCGCAGGGTCGCCGCCAGATTGGGCACGACGCGCTGGCCGAGGCCGCGACCGATCCGCACAACACCATCGTGTCGGTCAAGCGCTTCATGGGCCGTGGCCTGGCCGACATTGCCGACCGCGCCAAGCTGCCCTATGAATTCATCGACACGCCGGGCATGGTTCAAATCAAGACCGTCGACGGTGTGAAATCTCCGGTCCAAGTCTCGGCCGAGATCCTGGCGACGCTGCGCTTTCGTGCCGAAGACAGCTTCGACGATGAACTGTTCGGTGCCGTGGTCACGGTGCCAGCCTACTTCGACGATGCGCAACGCCAGGCCACCAAGGACGCGGCGCAACTGGCCGGCCTGAACGTGCTGCGCCTCATCAACGAGCCCACGGCTGCCGCCATTGCCTACGGTCTGGAACACGGGGCGGAAGGCTTGTACGCCATCTACGACCTGGGTGGCGGCACCTTCGACATTTCGCTGTTGCGTTTGATGCAAGGTGTGTTCGAGGTGGTTGCCACCGGCGGTGATTCGGCCTTGGGCGGCGACGATTTCGATCACCTTCTGGCCGACTGGGCCCTTGCGCAAGCGGGCCTCACAGCCGACAACGCGCAAGACAAGCGTGCGGTGCTGGTGGCCGCGCGTGCCGCGAAAGAAAAACTCTCTGCCACCGACCACGCGACGCTGGCCTGCCCGTTGAACGGCGGCGAGTTGTCGGTGCGTGTCACCCGCGACGAGTTCGAATCCCTCGGCAAAGACTTGCTCGCACGCACCCTGGTCGCGTTGCGCAAAGTGCTGCGCGACGCCAAGGCGGCCAAGTCGGACGTGCAAGGCGTGGTGATGGTGGGCGGCTCGACCCGCATGCCGATGGTGCAAGCGGCGGTGGGCGAATTTTTCGGCAAGCCTCCGCTGAACAACCTGAACCCGGACGAGGTCGTTGCGCTCGGTGCGGCCCTTCAGGCAAATGCACTGGCGGGCAATGCGGGGGCCGAAGATTTGTTGCTCCTCGACGTGATTCCGCTCTCGCTGGGGCTGGAAACCATGGGCGGTCTGGTCGAGCGAATCATCCCGCGCAACAGCACCATTCCCACCGCGCGCGGGCAAGACTTCACCACCTTCAAGGACGGCCAGACGGCGCTCGCCGTGCATGTGGTGCAGGGCGAACGTGAACTCGTCAGCGACTGCCGTTCGCTGGCCCGCTTCGAGCTGCGCGGCATCCCGCCGATGGTGGCCGGCGCGGCGCGCATTCACGTCAGCTTTCAGGTCGATGCCGACGGCCTGCTGGCGGTCAGCGCGCGTGAAGAAGTCTCCGGTGTCGAAGCCTCGATCACGGTCAAGCCCAGCTACGGCCTGAGCGACGAAGAAGTGGCGCGCATGCTGCTTGAGAGCTTCAGCACTGCCGAAGGCGATATGCGCTTGCGCAGCCTGCGCGAATCGGGCGTCGAAGCCGAACGCATGTCGCTGGCTACACGTTCGGCGCTGGCGGCCGACGGTGATTTGTTGAGCGCCGACGAACATGCGTCGATTCAGGCGTTGCTGGTCGCGCTGCAAGCTTGCCGGGACGGCGAGGACCACCACGTGATCGACGCGGCGGTCGAAGCGCTGGCCAAGGGCACCGAGGCCTTTGCGGCCGAACGCATGAACCGCGGCATTCGCCGGGCGCTCGCGGGTCGCCGTGTCGAAGACGTCTGATTGAGATTCACATGCCCATCATCAAAATTTTGCCGCATCCCGAGTACTGCCCTGCGGGAACCCAGATCGAGGCACCTGCCGGCACCTCGATCTGCGAAGCGATGCTCGAGAACGACATCAACATCGAGCACGCCTGTGAACTGAGCTGTGCCTGCACCACCTGCCACATCATCGTGCGCGAAGGCTTCAACTCACTCGGCGAAATGGACGAGAGCGAAGAAGACCTGCTCGACCGCGCCTGGGGCCTGGAGCCGCAGTCACGCCTGTCGTGCCAGGCCATCTTGTCGCAGCAAGACGTGACGGTCGAGATTCCGAAATACACGATCAACCACGCGAAAGAAAAACACTAAACATCTGCACTGAACCAAACGTCAGCGCGGCGCTGTGCGGTGAAGCGGGTTGCCGCTGCCGACACCCTCCGGCGATCGCTCCACGCGAGCGAGCCGGGTCTACACTTTGTGGATGCTTGTTCTCGGAATCGAATCGTCTTGCGACGAAACCGGCGTGGCGCTGGTGCGCAGCGCTCCCACGAGCACGCCCACGCTGTTGTCGCACGCCTTGCACAGCCAGGTCGCAATGCATGAAGCCTACGGTGGCGTGGTGCCGGAGCTGGCGTCGCGCGACCACATTCGTCGTGTCTTGCCGCTGACCAGCCAGGTGCTGCGTGATGCGGATGTGGGCTTGTCGCAGATCGACGTGGTCGCGTTCACGCAGGGGCCGGGCCTTGCCGGTGCCTTGCTGGTAGGCGCGGGAGTGGCTTGCAGCCTGGCAGCAGCGATCGGACGGCCTGTGATTGGCGTGCACCACCTCGAAGGCCACTTGTTGTCGCCCTTCTTGAGCGCGGACCCGCCTGAGTTTCCATTCGTCGCGTTGTTGGTGTCGGGCGGCCACACGCAGTTGATGCGCGTCGACGATGTGGGTGCGTACGAGTTGCTTGGCGAAACCATCGACGACGCGGCCGGCGAGGCCTTCGACAAATCCGCAAAGATGCTCGGCCTGGGTTACCCCGGCGGGCCTGCGCTGGCGCGCCTGGCCGAGTTCGGCGACGCGAGCACCTTCAGTCTGCCCCGACCTTTGCTGCACAGCGGCACGCTCGACTTCTCTTTCGCCGGTTTGAAGACGGCGGTGCGAACGCAGGTGATGAAGCTGGGCAGCAACGTGTGCGAGCAAGACAAGGCACACCTGGCCGCGTCGACGCAACAAGCCATTGTCGACGTGCTGGTGCGCAAGACGCTGGCCGCGCTGCGCAGCACCGGTCTCAAGCGCGTGGTGGTGGCCGGTGGCGTGGGTGCGAACGCGCGATTGCGTGAACAACTGAACGCCGAATGTGCACAGCGCCAGATCAGGGTGCATTACCCCGAGCTGGCGCTGTGCACCGACAACGGCGCGATGATCGCGCTGGCCGCAGCCATGCGGATGCAGCGCGGCAAGGCGAACACGCGAACGGATTACGCCTTCAACGTGCTGCCGCGCTGGCCGCTGGTGGCGGCCTGACGCTCGAACATCAGTTGATGCTGAGTTGCGTCGCCCCGGTGGGCACTTTCTTGGTCAACGTCAAGGTCAATACGCCGTTCTCGAACGTCGCTTGCGACGCCGCCTGGTCCACCTCGGCGGGCAGGCTCACCGTGCGCGCATAGCGGGCGGCGGTGCGTTCGCGGTACAGCACGCGCTGCGTGTCCTGGGCTTCGACCGGTGCGGCGTCGGCGGTGTCGATGCTGACGCGGCGGCCTTCGACCGACACCTTCAACTGCGCCTTGCTGACGCCGGGCACATCGAGCACCACGGTGTAGGTGGTGTCGTTTTCGGTCACGTCCATGGCCGGCGTTCTGGCGCGAGCCGCGGTGGTCGAACCTTCTGCCGCGCCACTGAAGATGCGGGCCAGCGATTCATCCAGCGAGCGGTTGAAAGCGGGGGCCGCCGCAGCGCGGCGAACAGCGTGGTGAGAGAGGGGCAAGACAAACATGAGAGGCTCCATAATTCAAGTCGGCCACTGCACCGTGCAGCAACCCATGCCGCTGAATTTGGAGCGGCATTTTTGTTTTCAAGGGGCTTGAAATTGGCGATGTGGAATGCTTTGACACGTGGTGTGTTCCGCACGGTGGTGCGTCCATGAGAGCGGTGGTGCGTGATCTGCCCGGGTCGAAGATTCGCGAAGTGGCCAACGCCGGCATGGGCCGCAGCGACGTGCTGGCGTTCTGGTTCGGCGAGGGCGATGAGCCGACACCAGCCTTTGTTCGCGATGCGGCCATCGCGTCGATGCAAAGCGGCGACACCTTCTATTCGCACAACCTGGGCCTGCCCGAACTGCGCGAGGCGCTGTCGCGTTACGTCAGCGGCCTGCACCGGCCGGTGGGGCCGCAGCGCATTGCCGTCACATCCTCGGGCGTCAATGCGCTGATGTTGGCGATGCAAGCATTGGTCGGTGCTGGCGACGAGGTGGTGGCCGTGGTGCCGGTGTGGCCCAACCTGACGGCGCAACCCGCCATCCTCGGGGCGACCGTGAAACGGGTGTCGCTGAAGGTCCAGGCCGGCACCTGGACGCTGGACATGGACGCGCTGCTGAATGCCGTGACCGAGCGCACGCGCGTGTTGCTGGTGAATGCGCCGAACAACCCGACCGGCTGGACGCTGACGCGCGCAGAACAGCTATCCATCCTGGCGCATTGCCGCCGCACCGGCACCTGGATCGTTGCCGACGAGGTGTACGAGCGGATTTACTTCGGGCCTGAGGCAAGCGCACCGAGCTTCCTCGACATTGCCAACGCTGACGACCGATTGGTGGTGGCGCACAGCTTTTCCAAGAGCTTCCTGATGACCGGCTGGCGGCTCGGCTGGCTGGTGGTGCCGCCGACGCTGCTGGACGCAGTCGGCAAGCTGATCGAGTTCAACACCTCGTGCGCGCCGGTGTTCGTGCAACGAGCCGGACTGGCCGCGCTGGCGCATGCCGACGCCTTCGTGCCGGGCTTGATCCAACGCCTTCAAATTTGCCGTGACACGCTGATTCCTGCCCTGTCGGCCGTGCCCGGCGTTCAGGTGGCGAACCCGCCGGGCGGCATGTACGCTTTCTTCCGGGTCGATGGGCAAAACGACTCGCTCGCCTTTGCCAAGCGGCTCGTCGGCGAGGTGGGTCTGGGCCTGGCGCCGGGCGCTGCCTTTGGCTACGAAGCGGAAGGCTGGCTGCGCTGGTGTTTTGCCTCGCGCGACCCGCAGCGGCTGTTGGACGGCGTGGCCCGGCTGGCCACAGCCGTCCGGCTATAATTGAGCGGCTTTGCGCCACGGGGCCTAACACGAGGCGTCAAGCAGAGCACGGCACCGGTCGGTTTCACTGGTGTTCGCAAGTCCAACATGAAGCCGCGACCACCGAGCAGGTGGCGTGGTGACATCCCACAGGAAACACCATGACCGCCACCGTCGCCGAAAAAGCTGAAATCGTCAAAGCCAATGCGCGCAGCGCCAATGACACCGGATCGCCGGAAGTTCAAGTCGCCCTGCTAACCGCCCGCATCAACGAGCTGACCCCGCACTTCAAGACCCACATGAAAGACCACCACGGTCGGCGCGGCTTGCTGAAAATGGTCAACACGCGCAAGAGCTTGCTGAAGTACCTGAAAGAGCGCGACGCCAGTCGCTACACCGCGCTGATCCAGAAACTGGGCCTGCGCAAGTAACTCGCCGATGAAAGCCAAGAGCCTGTCTGGACCACCAGCACAGGCTCTTTGCGTTTTAGAGTTTGGACCTGGGCATCCATTGATGACGATGTGTCATTCCAAAGGCGTTGCAAGCTGAACGCCGCTGGAATGGCATCGCGCCAGGATGCAGCAGTTCCGGGGCCGACGCAGCGCCGCCCGACAACGCGCTGACCACAACCGGAGTTTGATATGAGCATGTTCAACAAAGTCACCAACACCTTCCAATGGGGCCAGCACACCGTCGTGATGGAGACCGGCGAAATCGCCCGGCAATCCGGTGGTGCTGTGCTCGTCAACATCGAAGACACCGTGGTGCTGGCCACCGTGGTGGCGGCCAAGAACGCCAAGCCGGGGCAAGACTTTTTCCCGCTGACGGTCGACTACATCGAGAAAACCTACGCCGCCGGCAAGATTCCGGGCAGCTTCTTCAAGCGTGAAGGCCGTCCCAGCGAACTGGAAACGCTGACCTCGCGGCTGATCGATCGCCCGCTGCGCCCGCTGTTTCCTGAAGGGTTCTACAACGAGGTGCAGGTCGTCATTCATGTGATGTCGCTGAACCCCGAAGTCTCGGCCGACATCGCCGCGCTGATCGGCTCCAGCGCGGCTCTGGCCATCAGCGGCATCCCGTTCAACGGCCCGATCGGCGCGGCCCGCGTGGGCTACATCAACGGCGCCTACGTGCTGAACCCCGGCAAAACGCAACTGCTCGACTCGCAGATGGACCTGGTGGTGGCCGGCACCGCAGCCGCCGTGCTGATGGTGGAGTCGGAAGCCAAGCAACTCAGCGAAGAAACCATGCTGGGCGGCATCGTGTTCGGCCACGATCAGTGCAAGGTGGCCATCGCCGCCATCAACGACCTGGTGCGTGACGCTGGCAAGCCGGCGTGGGAGTGGACAGCACCGCCCAAGGACGATGCCTTCATTGCCAGGGTCAGCGCGCTGGCCGACGGGCCGCTGCGCGCCGCCTATCAAATCCGCTCCAAGCAAGCCCGCACCCACGCCACGCGCGACGTGACCGCGGCCGCCGGCGCGGCGCTGAAAGCCGAGGGCATCGAGTTCGACAAGGTGAAGCTGGAAAACGTGCTGTTCGACATCGAAGCCGGCATCGTGCGCAGCCAGATTTTGTCGGGCGAGCCGCGCATCGACGGACGCGACACGCGCACCGTGCGCCAGATCGAAATCCGCAATGGCGTGCTGCCGCGCGTGCATGGTTCGTCGTTGTTCACCCGTGGTGAAACGCAGGCGCTGGTGGCTGCCACCTTGGGCACCGACCGCGATTCGCAAAAGATCGACGCGCTGGCCGGCGAGTACAGCGAGCACTTCATGCTGCACTACAACATGCCTCCGTTCGCCACCGGCGAAACCGGCCGCGTCGGCACACCGAAGCGGCGTGAAATCGGCCACGGCCGACTGGCCAAGCGGGCGCTGGTGGCGGTGCTGCCGGACAAGGTCGATTTTCCGTACTCGATGCGCGTGGTGTCGGAAATCACCGAGTCCAACGGCTCGTCGTCGATGGCGTCGGTGTGTGGCGGCTGCCTGGCGTTGATGGATGCTGGCGTGCCGCTGAAAGCGCACGTGGCCGGCATCGCCATGGGCCTGATCAAGGACGGCAACCGCTTCGCCGTGCTGACGGACATCCTGGGTGACGAAGATCACCTGGGCGACATGGACTTCAAGGTGGCGGGCACGTCGGCTGGCGTGACGGCGCTGCAGATGGACATCAAGATCCAGGGCATCACCAAGGAAATCATGCAGGTCGCGCTGGCGCAAGCGAAGGAAGCGCGGCTGCACATCCTGGGCTGCATGATGGAATCGATGGGTGAGGCCAAGGCCGAGGTGTCGCAGTTCGCGCCGCGCCTGTTCACGATGAAGATCAACCCCGAGAAGATTCGCGACGTGATCGGCAAGGGCGGTGCGGTGATTCGCGCGCTGACCGAAGAAACCGGCACGCAAATCAACATCGCCGAAGACGGCACCATCACCATCGCCTCGACCGACAACGAGAAGGCGGCCTTTGCCAAGAAGCGCATTGAAGAGATCACCGCCGAAGTCGAAATCGGCAAGATCTACGAAGGCCCGATCACCAAGATCTTGGACTTCGGCGCTCTCGTGAACCTGCTGCCGGGCAAGGACGGCCTGCTGCATATCAGCCAGATCGCGCACCAGCGGGTCGAGCGAGTCACCGACTTCTTGAAGGAGGGCCAGATCGTCAAGGTCAAGGTCATGGAGACGGATGAAAAGGGCCGCGTCAAGCTGTCGATGAAAGCCCTGATCGACCGCGATCAGCAGCCAGCATTTCAGCCGCCCGCTTTTCAGCCGAATCCGCAGGAAGGCGGACAGAACTGATCGGTTCTGCTCGATAGCGAAATGGGACCGCACCCTGTGTGCGGATCTCTCAACGTCGAAAGCCCAGCCATGCAAGCCATCGAGATCACCGCCCACGGCGCACCCGAAGTGCTCCGTCTGACCCAACGTGCGACTCCCGTGGCCGGTGCCGGTGAGCTGTTGATTCGCGTGGCGGCGTCGGGCGTCAATCGGCCTGACGTGCTTCAACGCAAGGGCCTGTACCCGGTGCCTGCGGGCGCGTCCGATTTGCCGGGGCTGGAAGTGGCTGGAACGGTGGCAGACGGCGACGCAAGTGCCCTCGCCGCGGCCGGCTTCAAAGTCGGCGACCGCGTGTGCGCGCTGGTGGCCGGTGGCGGCTATGCCGAATGGTGCGTGGCCCCGATCGGGCAATGCTTGCCGTCGCCGCTGAACCTTTCGGACGTCGAAGCCGCGAGCCTGCCCGAAACATTTTTCACCGTCTGGTCGAACGTGTTCGACCGCGCGCGTATGCAAAGCGGCGAAACCCTGCTGGTTCAAGGCGGCAGCAGCGGCATCGGCGTCACAGCCATTCAACTGGCAAAGGCCGCCGGATGCACGGTGATCGTCACCGTGGGGTCTGACGAGAAAGCGGCGGCGTGCATCGCCCTGGGTGCCGACCACGCCATCAACTACCGCACGCACGACTTCGCCGAGGAGGCGCGCCGGTTGACGGGCGGTCGCGGTGTGGACGTGATCCTCGACATGGTTGCCGGTGACTACGTGGCGCGCGAACTGGGCTGCCTGGCCGAGGACGGACGTCTGGTCATCATCGCGGTGCAAGGCGGTGTCGACGCGAAGATCGACGCCGGCATGGTGCTGCGCCGCCGCTTGACCATCAGCGGTTCCACGCTGCGGCCTCGCCCGCTGGCCTTCAAGTCGGCCATCGCGAAATCGCTGCGTGACACCGCGT
Source organism: Burkholderiales bacterium (assembly GCA_043749975.1). Lineage (GTDB taxonomy): Bacteria > Pseudomonadota > Gammaproteobacteria > Burkholderiales > Burkholderiaceae_C > JANYJJ01. The sequence continues at coordinate 6,300 of JAYVCL010000315.1, read as the reverse complement.
GGCCGTGGCTGCAATCCGGCCGAGTCAAGCCCGTGATCTATCAGGTGTTCCCAGCCGCGCAGGCGGCGCAGGCGCACACCTTGATGGAGTCGAACCAGCACATTGGAAAATTGGTGCTGACATGGTGACACCGCAAAACGCGAACTTCCGTCGCAAGCTTGTCGTTGGCAACTGGAAGATGAATGCCAGTCGAGCAGCGAATGCCGAACTGCTGTCTGCGTTGAACGCGCAAGGCCCGTGGCCCTGCGACGTGGCGGTTTGCGCGCCGTTTCCGTACCTTGCCGACGTGGCGATGTCGCTGCACGGCAGTCACACCGCCTGGGGCGCACAAGACTGCTCGGCGCACGAGCCCGGTGCTTTCACCGGCGAAGTGGCGGCCGTCATGCTTCGCGAATTCGGTTGCCGTTATGTGCTGGTCGGGCACTCGGAGCGTCGTGCCTTGCACGCCGAATCGGATCAGCTTGTTGCCGACAAAGCCAAGCTCGCCCTGGCCCACGGATTGACACCCATCGTCTGCGTCGGCGAGACCCTGGCCGAGCGCGAAGCGGGGCAGACCGACGCGGTGGTGAAGCGGCAGTTGTCGGTGGTGATTCACACGCTGGCGCATTGCATTTCGCAAGTCGTGGTGGCCTATGAGCCGGTGTGGGCCATCGGCACTGGCAAGACCGCCACACCCGAGCAGGCGCAAGCCGTGCACGCCGTGTTGCGCGCCCAGTTGCATGCCGCCACCGAGAAGGCGCCTCAGATGCAGATTTTGTACGGCGGCAGCGTGAAGGCCGACAACGCCGCGACTTTGTTTTCGCAGCCCGACATCGACGGCGGGCTGATCGGTGGCGCGTCTCTGAAGGCAGCCGATTTCGCAGCCATCTGTCGCGCGGCGGTTTGACGCTGCGCCTGTTTTTTTTGGAGCCTTGAAGACATGAACTGGATGTTGAATGTGGTGGTGATGGTGCAGATATTGGCGGCCCTCACGATGATCGGCTTGGTGCTGGTGCAGCACGGCAAAGGCGCTGACATGGGCGCGTCGTTCGGCAGCGGTGCCTCGGGCAGCCTGTTCGGAGCGACCGGCAGCGCCAACTTTCTGTCTCGTTCCACCGCGGTCTGTGCGGCTGTATTTTTTGCGTGCACGTTGTCGCTCGCCTACTTGTCGAACGATCGCTCACGCGCGCCATCCGGCAGCGTGCTCGACCGGCCGACCGCCCCGGTTCCAGCCGCCAGCAATCCGGCATCGGGCGCAGCTCAGATACCCGGCGCGCCCGCGCTCGCGGCGTCGGCCGTGGTCGCACCTACGTTGCCTGCATCAGGCGCTGCGGCGATTCCCTCCAAGTAACCAAGCCGATGTTTTCAAGTGCGGCGGCGCGCTTGCTGCAGCGCAGCGAACCCGCCGGGACGGCACTGCTTTGAGGTTAGAATTAGAGGCTGTTTGGAGCGCAATTCCTCACGCCATCCAAGCGGCTTTTACGACTGTTTTCGTCGGCCGACGTGGTGAAATTGGTAGACACGCTATCTTGAGGGGGTAGTGGCGAAAGCTGTGCGAGTTCGAGTCTCGCCGTCGGCACCAGATACTGCACCCTTGGCGTCACACGATGCTCACAGGGGCCGCTTTCAGAACTGAAATCAGACCTGAATCGCACACCATGAATTTGGAACCCTACCTGCCCGTCATCCTGTTCATCCTGGTCGGCGTGGCAGTCGGGGTGGTTCCGCAGGTGATCGGTTTTGTATTCGGTCCGAACCGGCCCGACGCAGCCAAGAATTCACCGTACGAATGCGGCTTCGAGGCGTTTGAAGATGCGCGCATGAAGTTCGATGTGCGCTATTACCTCGTCGCGATTTTGTTCATCTTGTTCGACCTCGAAATAGCCTTCCTGTTTCCGTGGGCTGTTTCCTTGCGCGAGATAGGCGCAACAGGCTTCTGGGCGATGATGATCTTCCTCGCCATCCTGGTCGTCGGCTTTGCCTACGAGTGGAAAAAGGGTGCCCTCGATTGGGAATAGCGAAACCAACGCACCAGGTGGTGACCACGGAGAGGCAGTATGGGCATTGAAGGCATCCTCAAAGAAGGCTTCGTGACAACGAGCCTGGACACGGTCATCAACTGGTCCAAGACCGGCTCACTCTGGCCGATGACTTTCGGTTTGGCCTGCTGTGCCGTCGAGATGATGCATGCCGGTGCGGCGCGCTACGACATTGATCGTTTCGGCATGCTGTTTCGACCCAGCCCACGTCAAAGCGACTTGATGATCGTGGCTGGCACGTTGTGCAACAAGATGGCACCGGCCTTGCGCAAGGTCTACGACCAGATGGCCGAGCCGCGCTGGGTGCTCAGCATGGGTTCTTGCGCCAATGGTGGCGGCTATTACCACTACAGTTATTCGGTGGTGCGCGGCTGCGACCGGATCGTGCCGGTGGATGTATACGTCCCGGGTTGCCCGCCCACGGCCGAAGCGCTGCTGTACGGAATCATGCAATTGCAGGCGAAAATTCGCCGCGAAAACACGATTGCTCGTTGACATGAGCGACACCACACCCATCTCGCCGGCAAGCCTCAGCCACATCGAGACGCTGCATGCGGCGATCACCGCGGCCCTCGGCGGGCGGATCAAGACGCTGCTGACCGACCGGGGCGAGATCACCCTCACCGTTGCAGCCGCCGACTACATCGACGTGGCGATCAAACTGCGTGACGACCCGTCGCTGAAGTTCGAGCAACTGATCGATGTCTGCGGTGTCGACTATTCCAGCTTCAAAGACCAGCCCTGGGACGGCATGCGCTTTTGCGTGGTTTCGCACCTGCTGTCGGTCAGCCACAACTGGCGTCTGCGCCTGAAGGTGTTCTGCGTCGACGACGACATGCCCACGGTGGCCTCGCTAATCGACGTGTGGAGTGCTGCGAACTGGTTCGAGCGCGAAGCATTCGACCTCTACGGCATCATCTTCGAGGGCCATCTCGACCTGCGCCGCATCCTGACCGACTACGGTTTCATCGGGCATCCGTTTCGCAAGGACTTCCCCACCACGGGCCACGTCGAGATGCGCTACGACCCCGAGCAAAAGCGCGTGATCTATCAACCGGTGACCATCGAGCCGCGCGAGATCACGCCGCGCATCATTCGCGAAGACAACTACGGTGGTTTGCATTGAAGCGCGCTCATGGCTGACATCAAGAACTACACGCTCAATTTCGGGCCGCAGCATCCGGCAGCACACGGCGTGTTGCGGCTGGTGCTCGAACTCGACGGCGAAGTGATCCAGCGCGCCGACCCGCACATCGGGCTGCTGCACCGCGCCACCGAGAAGCTGGCCGAGAGCAAGACCTACATCCAGTCGCTGCCCTACATGGACCGGCTCGACTACGTGTCGATGATGTGCAACGAGCACGCCTATTGCCTGGCGATCGAAAAGCTGATGGGCGTCGACGTGCCAGAACGCGCGCAGTACATCCGCGTGATGTTCAGCGAAATAACGCGGGTCATGAATCACCTCATGTGGCTGGGCGCACACGGCCTGGACTGTGGTGCGATGAACGTCTTCATCTACTGCTTCCGCGAGCGTGAAGACCTGTTCGACATGTATGAAGCCGCCTCGGGCGCGCGCATGCACGCAGCTTACTTTCGCCCCGGCGGCGTGTACCGCGACCTGCCTGAAGAGATGCCGCAGTACAAGGCCTCCAAGGTGCGCAACGCCAAGGTCATGTCGGCACTGAACGGTAACCGCCAGGGTTCGCTGCTCGACTTCATCGCCGACTTCGCATCGCGCTTCCCGAAGTGCGTGGACGACTACGAAACCCTGCTCACCGACAACCGAATCTGGAAGCAGCGCACCGTGGGCATCGGCGTGGTCACGCCCGAGCGCGCGCTGAATCTGGGCTTCACCGGGCCGATGCTGCGTGGCTCGGGCATCGAGTGGGACTTGCGCAAGAAGCAGCCCTACGACGTGTACGCGCAGATGGACTTCGACATCGCCGTCGGCGTCAACGGCGACACCTACGACCGCTACCTGGTGCGCATCGAAGAGATGCGCCAGGCCAACCGCATCATCCAACAGTGCGTGGCCTGGCTGCGTGCCAATCCCGGCCCCGTCATCACCGACAACCACAAGGTGGCACCTCCGTCGCGGCTCGACATGAAGACGAGCATGGAAGAGCTGATCCACCACTTCAAGCTGTTCACCGAAGGCTTCCATGTGCCCGAGGGCGAAGCGTATGCGGCGGTCGAGCACCCAAAGGGTGAGTTCGGCATCTACATCGTCAGCGATGGTGCCAACAAGCCGTACCGCCTGAAAATTCGCGCGCCGGGCTTTCCGCATCTGGCGGCGTTGGACGAGATGGCGCGTGGTCACATGATCGCCGACGCGGTAGCGGTGATCGGCACCATGGACATCGTGTTCGGAGAGATCGACCGGTGAGTGACCTGGCAAAACCGATGGCGACGTTTTCAGAGGCGAAGTTTTCAGAGGCGACTTTGGCGCGTTTCGCGTTCGAGGTGGCCAAATACCCGAGCGACCAGCGCCAGTCGGCGGTGATGGCCTGCCTCGCGATCGTGCAGCAAGAGCAGGGCTTCGTCTCGGCTCAGACCGAGCTGCAAGTGGCCGCCTACCTGGGCATGCCGCCGATTGCGGTGCACGAAGTCACCACGTTCTACAACATGTACAACCAGCGGCCGCTGGGGCAGTTCAAGCTGAACGTTTGCACCAATCTGCCTTGCCAATTGCGCGACGGAGAGACGGCGCTGGCCCACCTGTGCAGCAAGCTCGGCGTGGAAGAGGGCGGCACCACGCCTGACGGGCTGTTCACGCTGCAAAAAAGCGAGTGCCTGGGTGCCTGCGCCGATTCGCCGGTGCTGCTGGTGAACGACCGCCAGATGTGCAGCTACATGAGCAACCAGCGGCTCGACGAGTTGATCGACCTGCTGAAGTCGCAAGCCCGCTCCGTAGTCACCGCAGTACAAGGCAATCCCCATGCTTGACCTCTCCAGATTCCAAAGCGATGGCAGCGCAACCTGCTTTCACGGCCGACACATCCAGCCCCAGATCTATGCCGACCTGAACGGACGCAACTGGGGTTTGCAGGACTACGTGGCACGTGGCGGCTACCAGGCGCTGCGCAAGATCCTGGGCCAGGACGGCGGGCCGGGAATGACCGTCGAACAGGTCATTGCCGAAGTCAAGACCTCGGGCCTGCGCGGGCGCGGCGGTGCCGGCTTTCCGACCGGCCTGAAGTGGAGCTTCATGCCCCGCATGTACCCCGGAGCCAAGTACCTGGTTTGCAACTCCGACGAAGGCGAACCGGGCACCTGCAAAGACCGCGATATCCTGATGTTCAACCCGCACATCGTCATCGAAGGCATGGCCATTGCGGCCTACGCGATGGGCATCAGCGTTGGCTACAACTACATCCACGGTGAGATTTTCGACGCTTACGACCGCTTCGAAGTGGCACTGGAAGAAGCGCGTGCTGCCGGCTTCCTCGGCAACGCGATCCTCGGCTCTGCATTCAACTTTCAACTGCATGCCTCGCACGGCTTCGGGGCCTACATCTGCGGCGAAGAAACCGCCTTGCTCGAATCGCTGGAAGGCAAAAAAGGCCAGCCGCGCTTCAAGCCGCCGTTCCCGGCCAGCTACGGCCTGTACGGCAAGCCGACCACGATCAACAATACCGAGACGTTTGCTGCAGTGCCGTGGATCATCCGCAACGGCGGCGCACCGTACCTGGAGATCGGCAAGCCCAACAACGGCGGCACCAAGATCTACTCTGTCTCGGGCGACGTGGAGCGCCCCGGCAACTTCGAAGTGCCGCTTGGCACGCCGTTTCCGATGCTGCTGGAATTGGCCGGTGGCGTCAGAAAAGGTCGCACGCTGAAGGCGGTGATCCCGGGCGGCTCATCGGCACCGATCTTGCCCGCCGCGACCATGATGGACGTGACGATGGACTACGACAGCATCGCCAAGGCCGGCTCGATGCTGGGATCGGGCGCGGTGATCGTGATCGACGATTCGCGCTGCATGGTCAAGAGCCTGCTGCGCTTGTCGTACTTCTACATGCACGAGTCGTGCGGCCAATGCACGCCCTGCCGCGAAGGCACGGGCTGGTTGTGGCGCATGGTGGATCGCATCGAACATGGTCAGGGCCGCATGGAAGACATCGAGCTGCTGAACTCGGTGGCCGACAACATTCAGGGCCGCACCATCTGTGCGCTGGGCGATGCAGCGGCGATGCCGGTGCGCGCGATGATCAAGCATTTCCGTGATGAGTTCGTGCATCACGTGGAGCACAAGACGTGCATGGTGGCGGCATATGCT
>JAYVCL010000314.1:0-17290 GCA_043749975.1 Burkholderiales bacterium | reverse complement strand
GGGCCGCACTTCGCCCGCCAGACCGACCTCGCCGAACGCAAAAAAACCGCGTGGCAAGGGCCGCCCGCGCAAGCTGCCCTGAATTGCCAGCATCACCGCCAGGTCGGCGGCGGGTTCGCTGATGCGCACGCCACCGACCGCGTTGACGAACACGTCCTGGTCGACGCAGGCGATGCCGGCGTGGCGGTGCAGCACGGCCAGCATCATGGCCAGGCGGTCCCGGTCCAGGCCCACGCTGAGGCGGCGCGGGCTGGCACCACCGCTGTCCACCAGCGCCTGAATTTCGACCAGCAGCGGGCGCGTGCCTTCCAGCGTCACCAGCACGCACGAGCCCGGCACCGGGTCGCCGTGCGTGGACAGAAAAATCGCGCTCGGGTTGCTGACGCCCTTCAGCCCGCGCTCGGTCATCGCGAAGACGCCGATCTCGTTGACCGCGCCGAAACGGTTCTTGATCGCGCGCACGAGCCGAAAGCTGCTGTGCGTGTCGCCCTCGAAATACAGCACCGTGTCGACGATGTGTTCGAGCACACGCGGCCCGGCCAGCGCGCCGTCCTTCGTCACGTGGCCGACCAGCACGATGCTGGTGCCGCTGCTTTTGGCGGTGCGCGTGAGCTGGGCCGCGCATTCGCGCACCTGCGCCACCGAACCGGGGGCCGAACTGAGCTGGTCGCTGTAGACGGTCTGGATCGAGTCGATCACGCACACCGACGGGTTCTCGGCGGCGATGCTGGCGGTGATTTTTTCAAGCTGAATTTCGGCCAGCACGCGCACCTGCGACGCACCCAGACCGAGCCGGCGCGAGCGCAGCGCCACCTGCGCGCCCGACTCTTCGCCGGTGACGTAGAGCGTGCGCAGGTTCTTCGACAGCGAATCGAGCGCCTGCAACAACAGGGTCGATTTTCCGATGCCCGGGTCGCCGCCGATCAGCACCACGCCGCCGGCCACGATGCCGCCGCCCAGCACGCGGTCCAGCTCGTCGATGCCGGTGGGCTGGCGGTCCACGTCCGACGCTTCGATCTCGCTCAACGTCGCCACCGCCAGGGTCTTGGCCAGCGACTGGTAGCGGTTTTTGCCGCTGCCGCTGACCTCGGCCGCGGTTTCGATCAGCGTGTTCCAGGCATCGCATTGAGGGCACTTGCCCAGCCATTTGGCGGTCGTGCCGCCGCATTCGTTGCAGGTGTAGACGGACTTTTCTTTGGCCATGCGGGGATTGTGCGGGCACTGATGCGGGACTCCCTGTCGCCGGCGAGCGAGCCGGAAGGCGCGCTACTCGCTCACCTTGCCGCGCGTCGCCTTCACCTGCGCGCGCTGGCTCTTGCCCTCGAGGCGGCGCTGGCGCGAACCGTAGGTCGGCTTGGTGGCGCGTCTCACGCGCGGTGGCACCGCCACGGTGTCGACCAGTTCCTGCAGGCGCGCCAGCGCGTCGGCGCGGTTCATGTCCTGGCTGCGCGTGCGCTGCGCCTTGATCACCACCACGCCTTCGGCGGTGATGCGCTGGTCGCGCAGCGCCAGCAAACGTTCCTTGATCGCCTCGGGCAGTGACGAGGCGTGGATGTCGAAGCGCAAATGCACCGCGCTCGACACCTTGTTGACGTTTTGCCCGCCCGCACCCTGGGCGCGGATGGCGCTGAATTCGACCTCGGCCTCTGGCACTTGCCAGGCCGTTTCAGCGGTGTTCATCGAGGCTCACGCCGTGCGGGTCGGCACGCGCAGTGCCAGCGCGCACATCAGCTCGTAGCCCACCGTGCCAGCGGGCTGCGCCACCTCGTCGATCGGCAGCACCGAGTCGTTCGGCCCGCAGCCCCACAGGGTGACTTCACTGCCCACGCCCGCCCCAGGCATCGGCGTCAGATCGACGGTCACCATGTCCATCGACACCCGGCCCACCAGCCGTGTGCGCATGCCGCCCACCAGCACCGGTGTGCCGGTGGGGGCCGCGCGCGGGTAGCCGTCGGCGTAGCCACAGGCCGCCACGCCGATGCGCATGGCGCGCTCGGCGGTGAAGGCGCTGCCGTAGCCCACCGCAGCGCCGGCTGCGAGGTCTTGCACGGCGATGATTTCGGTGCGCAGTGTCATCGCCGGCTGCAACTTCCAGTCGCTCATCGAGTGAGCTGGAAAGTCAGGTGACGACCCGTACAACATGATCCCCGGGCGCACCCAGTCGGCGCACATGGCGTGCTCGCGCGCATGCTCAGCCCCGAAGCGCAGCGTGGCCGCGCTGTTGCACAGCGAGCGGTCGCCGGGCAGTGTGCTGGCAGCCGACTCGAACACGGCGAGCTGATCGGCGATGCCGTGCGCGCCGCTGTCGACGGTGCTGGCGGAGGTGTCGGCCGAAGTGTCAGCATTCGCGAAGTGCGTCATCAGCGTGATGCCCTCCACCTGCGTCAGCCCCGACAGCCGAAGCCATGCGCTGCGGTAGGTCTGGGGCGTGAAGCCAAGGCGGTTCATGCCGCTGTTCAGCTTCAGGAACACCTGCTGGGGCGTGTGTGTCTTGTGCTTGGCCAGCCAGTCGATTTGCGCCTCGTGATGAACGGTGTGCCACAGGTCGAGGCGAGAGCAGGTTTCCAGGTCGCGCGCGTCGAAGCAGCCTTCGAGCAACAGGATGGGGCCGCGCCAGCCCAGCTCGCGCAAGACCTGCGCCTCGCTCAGGTCGAGCAGGGCAAAACCGTCGGTCGCCTGCAAGCCCGCGTAGGCGCGTGCGATGCCGTGGCCGTAGGCGTTGGCCTTGATGACCGCCCATACTCTGGCATCCGGCGCGGCGGTGCGTGCGCGCCGCAGGTTGTGCGCCAGGGCGTGCGTGTGAATCAGCGCTTCGATCGGGCGGGGCATCGTGGGACATTCACGTTGGACAACGGCCGATTTTGCCGCACCCCGCATCAGCGGGTGCACCCTCGGCGAGGGCGGCCAAACCCCATGCTATAACCCGCGCCGCAGGGAGACATGGTCTAACAAGGACGCCGAAGAGCGGCACCAAAATACTGAGCCACGGGCAGCGCGCGTCGAGCGAATGAAAAAAGGTTTCTACACCATCATGGCCGCGCAGTTCTTCAGCTCGTTGGCTGACAGCGCCATGCTCGTGGCTGCCATCGAACTGCTGAAGACCTCCGGCGCGCCGCCCTGGCACATCCCCGCGTTGGGGCCGATGTTCGCGCTGTTCTACGTGATCCTGGCGCCCTTCCTCGGGGCCATGGCCGACGCGGTGCCCAAGGGGAGGGTGATGTTTTTCTCGAACGCCATCAAGGTGGTCGGCTGCCTGATGATGTTGTTCGGCTCGCACCCGTTGCTGTCGTACGCGATCGTCGGTTTGGGCGCTGCCGCCTACTCGCCGGCCAAGTACGGCATCCTGACCGAACTGTTGCCGAGTTCGCAACTCGTCAAGGCCAATGGCTGGGTCGAGGGCTTGACGATTTTGTCCATCATCTTCGGAACCGTTCTGGGCGGTCAATTGGTGGGCAAAGTGATTTCTGCGCATTTGCTGGCGTTCGACTTTCCGCTGCTGGACACCGGCGTCAGCACGGCCCCCGAAGCGGCCATCTCGGTGATCGTGTTCCTGTACGTGATCGCCGCCTTGTTCAACCTGCGCATCCCGCGCACCGACGCGCCGCTGCAGCCGCTGGCGCACAGCGTGTCGACCCTGGTGCGCGAGTTTTCGAGCTGCAATGCGCGGCTGTGGAATGACAAGTTGGGCCAGATCTCGCTCGCCACCACGACGCTGTTCTGGGGTGTGCTGGGCAACGTGCGGATCATCGTGTTCGCCTGGGCCGCAGCCGCACTGGGCTACTCGACCACGCAAGCCTCGTCGTTGGTGGGCGTGGTGGCGATCGGTACCGCCGTCGGAGCCATCGTGGCCTCGGTGCGCATGCGCCTGGACCAGGCCACCAGCGTGATCCCGCTGGGCATCGCGATGGGCGTCTTGATGGTCGGGCTGAACTTCATCACCAACGTGTATTGGGCGGCGCCTTTCTTCATCGTGTTGGGTGCCATCGGCGGCTACCTGGTGGTGCCGATGAACGCGCTGCTGCAGCACCGGGGCCACAACCTGATGGGCGCGGGCCGCTCCATCGCCGTGCAGAACTTCAACGAGCAGGCCTGCATCCTGGGCCTGGGGGCGTTCTATGCCGGCATGACGAAGTGGGGCCTGTCGGCCTTCGTGGCGATCACGATCTTCGGCGTCACGATTGCCGCCACCATGTCCTTGATCCGCCGCTGGCATGCGCGCAACTGCATCGAGCACCGCGAAGAGGTGGAGCATTTGTTGGCCCTGGCGCGCAGCGACACCCACTGAGGTTTCGCGCAGCGACACCCACTGAGGTTTCGCGAAGCGACACCTACTGAGCGTTCGCGCAGCGACAATCCCGCCGGTGCCCACCTCCCGTTCCGCTGTGCCAGTCCTCGCGCTGATGTTCAACGCGCTCGTCTGGGGCGCGTCCTGGTGGCCGTTTCGGCAGCTCGAAGCGCAGGGCCTGAATCCCTTGTGGGCCACGGTGTTCGTCTACCTGTTGGCGTCGATGGTGATCGTGCTGCTGCGCCCGCGCGCGTTGTGGCGGGTGCTGCGCACACCCACGCTGTGGTTGCTGCTGCTGGCGTCGGGTGCCACCAATGCCGCCTTCAACTGGGGCGTGGTCATCGGCGACGTGGTGCGCGTGGTGCTGCTGTTCTATCTGATGCCCTTGTGGGCGGTGCTGTTGGCGCGTTGGCTGCTCGGCGAGCGCATCACGCGCGCGGCCAGCCTGCGCATCTTGCTGGCGTTGCTGGGTGCGGCCATCGTGTTGTGGCCGAGCCGTGGCTCAGGCGTGCCGGGTTGGCAGCAACTGCCGATCCCACGCTCGCTGCCCGACTGGCTGGGTGTGGTCGGCGGCTTCTCGTTCGCGCTCAACAACGTGATGCTGCGCCGCGAAGCGCAGCGCCCGGCCGAAGACCGCGCGCTGGCCATGTTCATCGGCGGCGTGCTGGTGGCGGGTGCGCTGGCCACCGGGCTCGCCTGGCAGGCGCGCGTGCCGTGGCCGCCTGCCGTCGCGCCCGCCTGGCTGGGGCTGGCGGTGGTGTTGAGCGTGTTGTTTCTGCTCAGCAACCTCGCCTTGCAGTACGGCGCTTCGCGCCTGCCGGCCAACGTGACCTCGGTGGTGATGGTCAGCGAAGTGGTGGTGGCGTCTGGTTCGGCCGTGGCTCTGGGCGCGGGCAGCCTCAGCGCCCCGCTGCTGGCGGGCGGCACACTGATCGTGCTGGCGGCGCTGCTGGCCGCCGCCGAGGGCAGCGGCGCACATTGAAAGTAACGGGCCGGGCGCTGTTCCGGCTCGACGCCCATTTACCCCAGTGGAGGGGGGACTACGCCACTGCGTCAGGGTGTCGCTTGCAGCCGCTGCGTCACTGAGTCGCCTGCAGCCGCTGCGACAGCGTGGCGTCGAGCGTCATCAGCGTGCGCTTGAACTCGGCCTCGTCGAGCGGCTTGGTGAGGTAGGCGTCGCAGCCGGCCAGCGCTCCGCGAACCCGGTCCATCGCGCCGGTCAGGCTACTCACGATCACCACCTTGGCCGTGCGCGCAGCCGCGAAGGCCGGGTCTTGCTTCAGCATCTGGCACAGGTTGAAGCCGTCGAGTCCGCCCGCCGGGCCGAGCACCACATCGACGAAGACCATCGCGAAGGGCTGGCGGCGCAACCACGTCACCGCATCTTGCGCATCGCTGGCCAAGCTCACGCTGTAGCCCAGCGCCTGCAGGCGCAACTGCAGCAAGCGCCGCGCGACGGGGCTGTCTTCGACCACCAAGACCTCGGGCCCTGGCGCTGCTGCGGGGCCGAGCGGGGCTGCTGTGCGCTCGATGGAAAGCAACGCCGTTGCTGGCGGTGGCAGCGCTGTCGCGGGCGCTACACGTTCCGGCTGCGGCGCGTCGGGCAGCGTGTCGCGCTGCACCACCAGCGAGTCGAGTTCGCGCACGATGTTCATCGGTGAAATCGGGCGCGGCAGCCACGCCATCGCACCCTGCGGCGCTTGTTTGCCGATGAAAACGGTGACTTGCATGCGCCCTGCCGACAGCGCATTGGCGAGCGCTGGTGCGTGGTCGGCGTCGGCGATCACGAAATCGCAGCGGTCGACCTGATCGACCTCCATGTACGACGGGCTGCGGCGCGCCGCCAAGCGAAAAAACGAGGACAAGGTTTTGCGCTCGAAGTCGCTGAAGCCATCGACCGCGACCGTGTGTCGGCGCGGACGGTTCGCGGCCTCCTTTTTCTTTCGCCGGTCGATCCTCTGCTCGCTCATGCGCACCCTTGTTTGACCTGATTCTGCCGCTTTTGTGGTGCAACCCCACAGCGCGCACGTGTGGCATTGGTGACGCCCGTCACAGGCGTGTTGCCGCAGCGATACCATGCGGTTCGTTTCAGGCCACCCACGCAGAGGAACCCCATGACCGCCACCAGCGTCTACGACTTCGAAGCCGTCTCCATCGAGGGCAAACCGGCCCATTTGGCCAGCCAGCGCGGCAAGGTTCTGCTGATCGTCAACACCGCCAGTGCCTGCGGCTTCACGCCGCAGTTCGCCGGGCTCGAGACGCTGTGGCAGCGCTTTCGCGACCGAGGCCTGGTGGTCGTGGGTTTCCCCAGCAACGAATTCGGCGCGCAAGACCCTGGCAGCAACAGCGAGATCGCGTCGTTCTGCCAGCTCAACTACGGCGTCAGCTTCCCGATGATGGGCAAGGTGCAGGTCAACGGGGCCGACGCCCACCCGCTGTGGAAGTGGCTCACCAAAGAAGCGCCGGGGCTGCTGGGCAGCCAGGCCGTCAAGTGGAACTTCACCAAATTCCTGGTCGGCAAAGACGGCAAGATCATCAAACGCTACGCGCCCACCGACCCTCCCGAGTCGATGCGCTCCGACATCGAACACGCACTCGCCGCCTGATCATTCATGTTCAATCACATCGAAGCCTATGCGGGCGACCCCATCCTGACGCTCAACGAAGCCTTCGGCAACGACCTGCGGGCGCACAAGATCAACCTGAGCATCGGCATCTACTTCGACAACGCGGGCAAGCTGCCGGTGATGCGCGCGGTGCGCGAAGCCGAGAGCGCCATGCTGCACAGCATCGGCCCGCGGCCCTACCAGCCGATGGAAGGTGCGGCAAACTACCGGCTGGCGGTGCAGCACCTGCTGTTCGGGGCGCAGCACGAGGCCGTCACCCGCGGCCGCATCGCCACCGTGCAAACCATCGGCGGCTCGGGCGGGTTGAAGGTGGGCGGCGACTTCCTGAAGCGCTACTTTCCCGACGCGCAGGTCTGGGTCAGCGACCCGACCTGGGACAACCACCGCGCCATGTTCGAAGGCGCGGGGTTCAGCGTCAGCACCTATCCCTATTACGACGCAAAGACAGGAGGCCTGAACTTCGACGCCATGCTGGCGGCCTTCAAGGCGCTGCCCGAACGCAGCGTCGTGCTGCTGCACGCCTGCTGCCACAACCCGACGGGCGTCGACCTCACGTCAGAGCAATGGGCCGGGCTGATCCCGGTCATTCGTTCCCGCGGCCTGATCCCGTATGTCGACATCGCCTACCAGGGCTTCGGCGACGGCATCGAGGCAGACGCGTTTGCGATCCGCGCCATGGCCGACGCTGGCGTCAGCTTCTTTTGTGCCAGCTCGTTCTCGAAAAGTTTTTCGCTCTACGGCGAGCGCTGCGGCGCGCTCAGCGTGGTGTGCCCGGACGCAGCGCGAGCCGAGCTGGTGCTGGGCCAGTTGAAAGCCACGATCCGCAAGAACTACAGCAGCCCGCCCACCCACGGCGGGCAAATCGTGGCGCGCGTGCTGCAAACCCCGGCGCTGTACGCGAAGTGGGCCGATGAGCTGGACGGCATGCGGGTCCGAATCCGGGCCATGCGCGAGAAGCTGCACGCGGTGTTGCAACGCAAATTGCCGGGCCGCGACTTCAGCTATTTCCTGAGCCAGCGCGGCATGTTCAGCTACACCGGCTTGTCCGCCGAACACGTCGACCGGCTGCGCGACGAGCACGCCGTGTACGTGCTGCGCTCGGGGCGCATGTGCGTGGCCGGCTTGAACTCGGGCAATGTCGAGGCCACGGCGGTGGCGATGGCGGCGGTGTTGGCGGGTTGATCCTGCCCGCGCCGAAAGGCGCGGCCAGCCTCTGCGCTGTGCGGGTTTTCATCCGTCGAACGGCAGGGTGTGCAGGAGGCTCGGGGCGGTGGCGGTTTGCAGGATTCAATAGACTACATCGACAAGCCGCCCCTGCATGACCCTCTTCCTCCTCAAACGCTTCGCCACCTTCATCGCCACTTTGCTGGCCGCATCGGCGCTGGTGTTCGCGGTGCTCGATGTGCTTCCGGGCAATGCGGCCGAGACGATGCTGGGCGAATCGGCCACGCCCGAATCGCTGAAGGCGCTGAGCGCCAAACTCGGTCTCGACCAGCCGCAACTGGCGCGCTACGCCGCATGGATGAAAGGGCTGGCGGTGGGCGACATGGGCATCAGCATCTCGTACGACACCCCCGTGCTCGAGCTGGTGCTGCAACGCATCGCGGTGACGCTGCCGCTGGCGCTGATGGCGATGGCGCTGACCACCGCGCTGGCGCTGGCGCTGGGCATCTACGCCGCCGCGAACCACAACCGCATCGGCGACGTCGGCGTGATGGGCCTGAGCCAGCTCGGCATGGCGATCCCCAATTTCTGGTTCGCGATTTTGCTGATCCTGCTGTTCTCGGTGAAGCTGCAATGGTTCTCGGCCGGCGGCTTTCCGGGTTGGACCGAAGACGATGGCGGCGGTGGGGGCGGTGTGTGGGAGGGCTTCAAGGCGCTGGTGCTGCCGGCCATCGCGCTGGCCGTGGTGCAGGCCGCCATCCTGGCGCGCATCACAAGATCCGCCGTGCTCGACGTGCTGCGCGAAGACTTCGTGCGCAGCGCGCGCGCCAAGGGCCTGAGCCAGCGCCAGGTGCTGTGGCGGCACGTGCTGCGCAATGCCCTGGTGCCGGTGTTGACCCTTATGGGCCTGCAGTTCGCCAACCTGCTGACCGGCACGGTGGTGATCGAGAACGTGTTCAGCCTGCCGGGCCTCGGCCGGCTGGTGTTCCAGGCGATCGCCAATCGCGACCTGGTGGTGGTGCGCAACGTGGTGCTGCTGCTGGCGGCGGCGGTGATCGTCGTCAACTTCGTGGTCGACGTGCTGTATGTGGTCATCGACCCCCGGCTTCGGCTGGGTCACGAGGCGGGCGGGGCATGAGTTTCTTGCTGCGTGCGCGCCGCCACGCCAGCTTCGTCGTCGGCGCTGCGCTGGTCGCCTTGCTGCTGCTGACCGCCGCGCTGTCGTTCGTGTGGACGCCGCATTCCGCCACCGAACTCGACATTGGGCACAAGCTGCAAGGCCCCGGCGCCAGCCACTGGCTGGGCACCGACAGCCTGGGCCGCGACATCGTTTCGCTGCTCATCGTCGGCTCGCAAAATTCGATTGCGGTGGGCGTGATCGCGGTCGGTATCGGCATCGCCTTCGGTGTCTCGCTGGGCCTGCTGGCAGCGGCGAAACGTGGCTGGGTCGAAGAAGTGGTGATGCGCTTGGCCGACTTCACGTTCGCCTTCCCCGCGCTGCTGTCGGCCATCATGCTGACCGCCGTCTACGGGCCGGGGCTGGTCACCTCCATCGTCGCCATCGGCATCTTCAACGTGCCGGTGTTCGCGCGCATCACGCGGGCCGCGGCCAACGGCGTCTGGGCGCGCGACTACGTGCTGGCCTCGCGCGCCTGCGGCAAAGGGGACGGGCACATCACCGTGCACCACGTGCTGCGCAACATCGCCAGCGGCCTGATCGTGCAGGCCACCATCCAGTTCGCGTTGGCGATCCTGGCCGAGGCAGCGTTGAGCTATCTGGGCCTGGGCACGCAGCCGCCACAGCCGAGCTGGGGCCGCATGCTGAACGAAGCGCAGACGATGTTGTTTCTGGCACCGCAACTCGCCATCTGGCCCGGTCTGGCGATTGCGCTCAGCGTGCTGGGTTTGAATTTGATGGGCGACGGGCTGCGCGACTTGCTGGACCCGCGCTTGGCGCGGTCGCGCTGAGCTTCAAAGCCCCGGCGCGGTCGCGCTGAGCAACGCAGTTTGCCCGCAGGCTGCAGCCGCTACGGACGCCGACGATGCCACTCACGCCACAACGCGGCATTGCGAATTTGCAGTTGCCTGAGTCTTGCAAGGATTTCCTGGTCTCCTCGCAAATCACCCACTTTCTTGCCCATGTCGACCCCGACCAGGCCAAGCCCGCCAAACGACAGCAACAGTCCAGCGAGAGTCAGGGGCCCGGTCAACACCGCGCCGGCGATGGCAAATCCAGCGCCCAAGCCCCAGATCGACTTGTCCCACGCGGATATTCGTCGCGGGGCATGCGCGAGATCAAGAATCTCGCGGTTGTTTTCCTCAAGTTCTTGCAGGAGTTCGGAATCCTTCAGACCGGATGGAGGGTCATGACCCACAGCGATGGACTGCTTTCCTATCGAGGCTGGCCCGATGCGGCCCGGTTCGCGGCAGATGGGTCTGGGTCTGGGCTTGCAAGACCCTCGGCGCGCAGGATGCGAATCGTCTCGAGTTGCTCCTCCGCATTGGCGGTGGCGCGGTCGAGTTCAAGCGAAACATTGGCGCGACTGACCACCCATTCACGCAGGATGAGGAAGTAGCCCACCAGAACTGCTGAGATGACGATCGCAATACCGAGCACCGCCGCAGCCAACGCGTCCTGGTTCACGAAGAACCGCTGCACGCTGATGATGCTGTAGCGCTCCAACAGAACCGCCAATGCAACAACGAGCACAGGCACCAGGGCGGCTCCGAGCCAACCGGCTGCAGCGTGGGTCTTTGTTTCGCCGATGACGGACATCGTGGCCTCCAGGTAGCCTCAATTCAACGATTGCTTGGGGCAATCCTCATGGTACTCCGGACACATCGCGGTGCGATGCGGTCGATTGGACATCCCAAATGCTCGCCCAAGGAGCCCAGCGCTCCCGGCACATGCTTTTCTACGTCGCTGCCAGTTCGCGCGGAATCGCCTCGGCCAAGAAGTCGAAGACCCTTCGCACCAGCGTGCTGGATCGAATTTCGCGGTGCACGGCCAGCCAGCACGGCAACGCCGGAATCTGCAGTTGTGGCAACACGCGTTGCACCTGGGGCCACTGGCGCGCGTTGTAGTGCGCGATGAAGCCGATGCCCGCGCCGGCCGCCAGCAGCGTCGCGCAGCTCACCTGGTCGTCGGTGCGCAGCGCAAAACTTTCACGCTGCACCGTCACGCCCATCTTGGCAAAGCCACGCAGGATGGTGTCGTCGCGGTCGTAGCCGATCAAGCGGTGCGCCAGCAGGTCTTGCGGCTGGCGCGGCGTGCCGGCGCGTTTCAGGTAGCCGCGCTGGGCATAGGCACCGATGCCGACCTCGCCCAGCTTGCGCGCCAGCAGCGAACTCTGGGCCGGGCGCAGCATGCGCACCGCAATGTCGGCCTCTCGGCGAAGCAGGTTGCTGATGTCGTTCGACGCCACCAACTCGATCGAAATGCCGGGCTCGGCCTGCTGCAAGGCGACCAGCACATTCGGCAGCAACCAGGCGGCGGCCACCTGGCTGGCGGTGACGCGCACCGTGCCGACGCTGACATCGCGCTGGCGCAACAGGCTGCGTGACAAGGCGTCGGCCCCGGCTTCCATCTGCCGCGCCGCGTCGGCAATCGCCAGCGCGGCGGCGGTGGGCGTCACACCGCGCCCGGTGCGCTCGAACAGCGGCGTGCCGAGTTGCGCCTCCAACTCGGCCACGTGGCGGCTCAGCGTGGGTTGCTGCGCGTTCGACTTGCGCGCCGCGCCCATCAGGCTGCCGGCGTCGAGCACCGCCAGAAAGCTGCGCACCAGGGCCCAGTCGAAGTGTTGAATGTCCATGCGTTTTTGCATAGTTCGTACTTGAGTGACGCGAATTGTGCATGCAGCGATGGCTGCGGCGATGTGCAATCGGCCGATCGCCGCCGATCGCCGCCGATCGCCGCGGGCGTCGGCAAAGCGGGTTATCGTCTCGCCTCCACCCACTGACCGTGGCTACCCCTTGGCCCTGCTCGACGTCCACGACCTGCGGGTCGGCCTGAACACCTCGCGCGGCCCGGCCGATGCGCTGCGCGGCGTTTCTTTTTCCATAGACCGAGGTGACACCGTCGGCCTGATCGGCGAAAGCGGCTGCGGGAAATCGATGACGGCGCTGGCGCTGATGGGCCTGCTGCCGCCGGGCGCGCGCGTCAGCGGCAGCATTCGCTTTGATTCACAAGAGTTGGTTGGCGCGCCTGAGGACGCGCTGTGCAGACTGCGCGGCAACCGCATCGGCATGATTTTCCAGGAGCCGATGACGGCGCTGAACCCGCTGCACACCGTTGGCGCGCAGGTGGCCGAGCCGCTGCGCCAGCACCGTGGCATGGGCCGCAGCGCATCCCGCGCCGAGGCGCTGCGACTGCTGGATCGGGTGCGGCTGCCGCAAGCGGCGCAGCGGCTGGACGCCTATCCGCACCAGTTGTCCGGCGGCCAGCGCCAGCGCGTGATGATCGCGGCGGCCTTGGCTTGCGGGCCCGATCTGCTGATTGCCGACGAACCCACCACCGCACTCGACGTGAGCGTGCAGAGCGAGATCCTCGACCTGATTGCCGAGCTGGTGGCCGAGACCGGCATGGCGCTGCTGCTCATCAGCCACGACCTCGGCGTGATGGCGCAGACCGTGCAGCGGGTGATGGTGATGTACGGCGGCATGGTGGTTGAAAGCGGCCCGACGGCGAGCGTCTTCGAGCGGCTGGCGCACCCGTACACGCGCGGCTTGTTCGGGGCCCGGCCGCGGCTCGGTGCAGCGCGTGTGAACGGGCACATGCCGAGCTTGGCGACGATTGCCGGGCGCGTGCCCGAGCTGGTGGATTTGCCGGCGGGGTGTCCGTTTGCGGACCGGTGCGAGCGGGTGCTTGCCGCCTGTCGGGTGGCAACGCCAGCGACAGCGACAGTGGCCCCGGGGCATGAGGTGCGGTGCATCAACATGGCCGCTTTGCCTGCCTCCCCCGCTCGCGAAAGAGGGCCGGGTTGAAGGATTGCGCATGACCGAAGCCCCACCCGAAGCGGTTTTGCTCCGCGTCACCGGCCTCGTCAAACACTACCGCCTGCCACGCGAAAGCCTGTTGCGCGCAGCACCGGTAGTGCAGGCCTTGCGCGGCGTCGGCTTCACGCTGCAAGCCGGCCGCAGCCTGGGCATCGTCGGCGAATCGGGCTCGGGCAAGTCCACCCTGGCGCGGCTGGTGATGGCGCTCGAAGCGCCCACCTCGGGCAGCGTCAGGCTGCTGGGCCGCGACTTGAATGCCTTGCCCGCAGCCGATCTGCGCGCCGCTCGCGTCGATTTCCAGATGGTGTTTCAAGACCCCTACGGCTCGCTCGACCCGCGTCAGCGCGTCGGCCGCATCGTGGCCGAGCCGCTGCCGGCGATGGCTCGGCCCGAGCGCCAACAGCGCGTCGATGAAGCGCTCGACGCCGTCGGTTTGCGCTCCAGCGACGCAGACAAATATCCGCATGAATTCTCAGGCGGCCAGCGCCAGCGCATCGCCATTGCACGCGCCCTCATCACGCGCCCGAAACTGATCGTTGCCGACGAGCCCGTCAGCGCGCTCGACGTCTCGGTGCAAGCGCAAGTGCTGAACCTGCTGCAAGACCTGCGCGCGCAGTTCGGCGTGGCCTACCTGTTCATCAGCCACGACCTGGCGGTGGTCGACCACGTGTGCGGCAATGCGGGTGACGAGGTGGCCGTGATGTACGCCGGGCGCATCGTCGAGCAGGGCCCGAGCGAGGTCTTGTTTCAGCGCGCGGCCCACCCCTACACGCAGGCGCTGATTGCCGCGTTGCCGCAGGTCGACACGGCGCTGGCGGCGGGCGCGTCGCGATCCATTACATTCGCGCCTGAAAGCACGGCAGCACCTGGCGCCGGCTGCTCGTTCGCGGCGCGTTGCCCGTGGCGGGAGCCGCGCTGCGATGCCGAGGCGCCCGCGTTGCGCGCCGTGGCCAGCGGGCATGTCGCCGCCTGTCACCGCGCCGAAGATGTTGTTGCCGATTTCACCCAAGAGAGAACACTATGACCCCATCGACCCGACTCGCCGCAGCCATCGCGCTCGGCCTTGCGCTGACCGGTGCCGCACTCAACGCCGACGCGCAAACGCGCAAAGACAGCGCCATCCTCGCGATGGTGCTGGAGCCGTCGCCTGGGCTGGACCCGACCAGTGCGCCGGCCGCCGCCATCGGCGAAATCGTTCACTACAACGTGCTCGAAGGCCTGACCAAGATCAACATGGACGGCAGCATCACCCCGCTGCTGGCCGAGAGCTGGAGCATGGACCCCGACGGCAAGAGCTACACCTTCAAGCTCAGGCGCGGCGTGAAGTTTCACGACGGCGAGGCCTTCGACGCATCGGACGTGAAGTTCAGCTTCGAGCGCGCCAAGGCCGAAGGCTCGACCAACAAGGCCAAGAAAGCGGTGTTCGACAACATCAGCCGCATCGAGACGCCCGACGCGCACACCGTGATCCTGGTGCTGGCCCAGGCCGACGGCAACTTCCTGTTCCGCATGGGCGAAAACACCGCCGTCATCCTCGACCCGAAGAGTGCGGCCAGCACGGCCAGCAAACCGATTGGCACCGGCCCGTTCCGGTTCGACAACTGGGCCAAGGGCTCGGCCGTCACCCTGGTCAAGTTCGACGGCTTTCGCAACGCCCCCGCGGTCAAGCTGAGGAAGGTGACCTTCCGCTTCATCAACGACGCCGCCGCGCAAGTGGCCGCGCTGCTGGCCGGCGACATCGACGCCATGCCGCGCTTCGGTGCGCTGCAAAGCCTGAAGCAGTTCCAGGGCGACGCGCGCTTCAGCGTCACGGCAGGCGGCACCGAAGGCAAGACCATCGTCAGCATCAACAACAAAAAGAAGCCGTTCGACGACGTGCGCGTGCGCCGCGCCATCGCCGCCGCCATCGACCGGCAAGCGGTGATCGACGGGGCCCAGGAAGGCTTCGGCAAACCCATCGGCAGCCACATGGTGCCCAGCGATGCGGGCTACGTCGACCTGACCGGCGTGAACCCGTACAACCCCGAGAAAGCCAAGGCGCTGTTGAAAGACGCCGGCGTGGCCTTGCCGCTGAACGTCACGCTCACTTTGCCGCCGCCCGAGTACGCGCGCAAGGGCGGCGAGATCGTGGCGGCGCAACTGGCCAAGGTCGGCATCATTGCGAAGATCGAGAACGTCGAATGGGCGCAGTGGCTCAGCGGCCCGTTCAAGGGCAACTTCGACCTCACCATCATCAGCCACGTCGAGCCGCTCGACTTCGACCGCTACGCCGACGCGGCCTACTACTGGGGCTACGACAGCAAGGCCTACCGCGACCTGGTGGCCAAGCACAGCAGCACGGCCGACGCCAAGGCCCGGCTGAAGCTGCTGGGCGAGATTCAAAGGCAACTCGCCACCGACTCGGTCAACGCCTACCTGTTCCAGTTGCCGCAGTTCGCGGTGGCCAAGAAAAACCTGAAGGGCCTGTGGAGCAGTTCGCCGATTTTTGCGAACGACATGGGCGCGGTGAGTTGGCAGTGAGCCTGCTTCACGAACTGACGGCCACCGAACTGCTGGCGGCCTATGCCGCCAAGACCTTGTCGCCGGTCGAGGTCGTGCGCGATGTGTTGCGGCACATCGCCGCCTGGGAGCCGCACCTGCACGCCACCTACGCGCTCGACGCCGAGGCTGCGTTGGTGCAGGCCGAGGCCTCGCAGGCGCGCTGGTTGAAGGGCGCGCCGCGAGGCCGGCTCGACGGCGTACCGACGACGATCAAGGAAAACATCGCGACCCGGGGCGTGCCGGTGCCGCTGGGCAGCGCCGCCACCGAGCTGGTCCCGGCCGAGCGCGACGCGCCGCCAGCCGCCCGCCTGCGCGAAGCCGGTGCGGTGATTTTGGGCAAGACCACGATGCCCGATTACGGCATGTTGTCGTCCGGCTTGTCGAGCTTTCACCCGCTCACGCGCAACCCCTGGGACTTGCGCAAAAACCCGGGTGGCTCCAGCGCCGGTGCTGCAGCAGCCGCGGCCGCAGGCTACGGCCCGCTGCACCTGGGCACCGACATCGGCGGCTCGGTGCGGCTGCCGGCGGGTTGGTGCGGCATCTTCGCGCTCAAGCCGAGCCTGGGCCGCATTCCGATCGACCCGCCGTATGCCGGTCGCGTGGCCGGGCCGATGACACGCACGGTCGCAGACGCGGCGCTGATGATGGCCACGCTGAGCCTGCCCGACGTGCGCGACGCGATGAGCCTGCCCTACCAGCGCATCGCGTGGAACACGCTTCAGCGCGACATCAAGGGCCTGAAGATCGGCCTGTTGCTCGACGCCGGCTCGGGCACGGCGGTGGAACCCGAGGTTCGCGCTGCGGTCGAGGCCGCCGCCCGCGCCTTCGAGGCCGCCGGCGCCATCGTGCTGCCGATGCAGCCCTTCATGACGCGCGCCATGGCCGACGGCATGGACGAATTTTTTCGCACCCGCTCGTGGCTGGAGATTTCGGCCTTCAGCGAAGCGCGTCGCGCCCGCGTGCTGCCCTACTTCGTCGAGTGGGCGCGCGGCGGCGCCGGGCTGTCGGGCGAGCGTGTGTTTCGCGCTTACAGCCAGATGGCGGCGATGCGGGACGCTGCGGTGCGCGGCTGCGGCGGATTCGATTTCGTGCTCACGCCCACCGCGCCGATGCCGGCCTTCGCCGCCGAGCTGCCGAGCCCGAACAACGACCCCGCGCGGCCGTTCGAGCACATCGCCTTCACCCTGCCCTACAACATGAGCGAGCAGCCTGCGGCCAGCATCAATTGCGGCCACACCGCAGCCGGCTTGCCGATCGGGCTGCAAATCGTCGGCCAGCGGCACGACGATCTGGGGGTGTTGCAAATGGCCCGTGCCTGGGAGCAGATGCGCCCCGCTCAGCGGGCCTGGCCGCAGGTGCCGGAAGCGGCATCGGCGGCATCCTCGGGATAGAAAATCGTCTTTCGAAGCCTCGATGGACGGGAATTACGACTGATGGATAGCTATCTGAACAATATTGTCGGAATCGATATTGAAGGTGCCGATCTCGGCCAAGTCGAGCGCCAGCCGGCAGCGTTCATCTCTCGCTCGCAACGCCTGTGCCGCCAGCTTGCGCTCGGTGATGTCGCAGGATGCCGTCATCGCCGAGCACGCGGTAGTCGATCCTGCCGACCGGCAAGTCCGAGGTGGAGCTTCGAAGCGCCGCCTCGACGTGTTCGCGATCGTGTGGCACGACATGT
>JAYVCL010000313.1:0-10984 GCA_043749975.1 Burkholderiales bacterium | reverse complement strand
CGCGTAGTCGCCGGGAATCGTGTCGCGGTCGTATTCCTTCGCCTTGGCGACGACGCGCTCGGTCATCTGCGCGATCTCGGCCATGAACGCGGCGCGGCTCAGATGGCCCTTTTCCATCTGCGACAGCTGGTATTCCCAGTTGCCGGTCAGCTCTGGCTTCGTCAGTTCCTCGACCTGCAGGCCGCGCAGCAGCGTCATCAGCTGAAACGCCTTGGCGGTGGGTATCAGCTCGCGGCCCTCGCGGTGCATGTACTTTTCGTAGATCAAGCCTTCGATGGTCTGCGCGCGCGTGGCTGGCGTGCCGAGGCCTTTTTCCTGCATCGCCTCGCGCATGTCGTCGTCGTCGATCAACTTGCCCGCGCCTTCCATCGCGCTGAGCAAGGTGGCCTCGGTGTAGCGCGCCGGCGGCTTGGTTTTCAGCGCGTTCACGTCGACGTTTTCGACCGCCACCATTTCGCCCGCCTTCACGGCCACCAGGTTGGCGTCGTCTTCCTGCACCTCGCGGCCATACACGGCCAGCCAGCCGGGCTTGACCATCACCTTGCCATTGGTCTGGAAGCTGTGGCCGGCGGCCACCGAAATGCGCGTGGTGACCATGAACTCGGCCGCCGGGTAGAACACCGCCAGGAAGCGCTTGACCACCATGTCGTACAGCTTGGCTTCGATCTCGGTCAGGCTTTTCGGCGCTTGCAGGGTCGGGATGATGGCGAAGTGGTCAGAGACTTTGGCGTTGTCGAAGATGCGTTTGTTGGGCTTCACGTAGCCATCCTTGATGGCCTTGCGCGCATGCGCCGACAGCGCCTTCAACGGGCCGGGCAGGTCTTCGTCGGCCAGCATCGCCATCGTCTGCTTGACCACCGCCACGTAGTCTTCGGGCAGCGCCTTGCTGTCGGTTCGCGGGTAGGTCAGCACCTTGTGCTTTTCGTACAGCGCCTGCGCCAGGCCGAGGGTGGTCTTGGCGCTGAAGCCGAAGCGCGAGTTGGCTTCGCGCTGCAGGCTGGTCAGGTCGTAGAGCTGGGGCGGGCTTTGCGTGCTGGGTTTCGATTCTTCGGTGACGCTGGCGCTCTGCCCGCGCACGGCCTTGGCCACGGCAAGTGCCTCGGCCTGGTTCCATTTGCGGTCGGCGCGCAGCTCGACATCGTCCGGGTTTTTCTTCCACTTCGGGTCGAACCACTTGCCGTCGTACTGGCCGGCCTCGGCGGCGAAGCTGGCCTTGATTTCCCAGTAGTCGCGCGAAATGTGTTTGCGGATTTTTTCCTCGCGCTCGACCACGATCGACAGCGTGGGCGTTTGCACCCGGCCCACGGTGGTCAAAAAGAAGCCGCCGTCGCGCGAGTTGAAGGCCGTCATGGCGCGGGTGCCGTTGATGCCGACCAGCCAGTCGGCCTCGCTGCGGCTGCGCGCCGCGTCCGACAGGCCCTGCATCTGCTTGTCGCTGCGCAGCACCTCGAAGCCGTCGCGAATGGCTTGCGGCGTCATGCTTTGCAGCCACAGCCTGCTGATCGGCTTGTCGATCGGCTTTTTCTCGCTGCCGGCGTACTGCACGATCAGGCGGAAGATCAATTCGCCCTCGCGGCCCGCGTCGCAGGCGTTGATGAGCGCGCTCACGTCCTTGCGCTTGACCAGTTTGACCACCGCGTTCAGCCGTGTCTTGGCTTTCTCGATCGGGGCCAGGTCGAAGTGCGGCGGGATCACCGGCAGGTTGTTGAAGCTCCACTTGCCGCGCTTCACGTCGAACTCTTCCGGGGCCTTGATCTCCACCAGGTGGCCCACCGCGCTGGTGACCACGAAGGTGTCGTTCTCGAAGTGGTCGGCTTGCTTGTCGAACTTGCCGCTGGTGGTGGTGAGGGCGCGCACGATGTCCTGCGCGACAGAGGGCTTCTCGGCAATGATGAGTGTCTTGCTCATGGTTCTTTCTTGATCAGCGAAAACGCAAGGCCGTGCGAGTGCCGGCGGCATCAATACAATCCGGGTCTCGCGCGGGGGCGCACACATGCACACGCACACGCACGCGCGCACCCATGAATTCAATGTACCCAAAGAAGTCGATGACGCAAGCTGCCTCTCGTAACAGCCATGAGGGCGCGTCCGCCGAAGCGTCGCCGGTGCCGGTCAAGGCCGCGGGCCGGCGCATCCAGGTGCGCCGCAGCAGCGTGCACGGCAAGGGCGTGTTCGCACTGGCCGCGATCGCCAAGGGCGCGGTGGTGATCGAGTACAAGGGCGAGGTGATCGGTTGGCCCGAGGCGCTGCGGCGTCACCCGCATGACCCGGCGGACCCGAACCACACCTTCTATTTCCACATCGACGACTCGCGTGTCATCGATGCCAAACACGGCGGCAACGCGGCGCGCTGGATCAACCACGCCTGCCAGCCCAACTGCGAGGCCGACGATGTCGACGGCCGCATCTTCATCAAGACGCTGCGCACGCTGAAGCCGGGCCAAGAACTGTTCTACGACTACGGCCTGATCATCGACGAGCGCTACACGCCGAAGTTGAAGAAGCAGTTCGAGTGCCGCTGCGGCAGCCCGATGTGTCGTGGCACCATGCTGGCCCCCAAGCGATGACGCAAGCGCAGCCGCTGCTGTGGGGCGCCGAGGCGCTGTGGGAACAACTGTCGCCCCACCTGCCCGATCTGAGTGTCGAGGTGGTGGCGCGCATCGCCTCGACCAACACGGCCTTGCTGGAACGCGCCCGCGTGGCCAGCGACGCACACGAGGTCGATGGCCCGGCGCAGGTACGCCGCAGCACCGAGAGCCAGGCCTTTGGCCGCCGCGCCGTCGATCTGCAGCCGTGCCTGCTGGTGGCCGAGCACCAGCTTGCGGGCCGCGGTCGCCAGGGGCGGCCCTGGCAGGCGGTGGCCGGCAGTTCGCTGACGTTTTCGCTCGCCTTGCCGCTGCATCCGCCCGACTGGTCGGGCTTGTCGCTGGCGGTCGGCGTGACGCTGGCCGAGGCGCTGGACCCGTGGCCTGCGGCGCAACCCGGGCACACGCCGCGCATTCTCATCAAGTGGCCGAACGACTTGTGGCTGGTCGACGCAATTTCGCCTGCTGCCTCGCCCGCTGCCTCGCCCACGGCCAGCCCCGCAGTCGGACGCAAGCTGGGCGGCATCCTGATCGAGACCGTGTCTTCCGGCACGCAGCGGCTGGCGGTGATCGGCGTCGGGCTCAACGTGTTGCCGATGTCCATCGGCACGGCGGACGCCAGCTCCGGCTTCGCCTGCCTGCACGAACTGGACGCCCGGGTCAGCGCGCCGCAGGTGCTGGCGCGCGTGGCGCTGCCCCTGGTCGTCGCACTGCGCCAGTTCGAACACAGCGGGTTCGCGCCCTTCGCCGAGCGCTTCGCGGCGCGCGACCTGCTGTTCGGTCGCAGCGTCAGCACCACCCAGGCCGACGCGGCCGAGGGCGTGGCGCAGGGCGTCACTGCCAGCGGGGCCTTGCAAGTGCTCACCGCCTCGGGCCTGCGCGCCTTGTCCAGCGGCGAGGTCAGCGTGCGGCCAGGCCCGCTCGCCCGGGGGTCGGCATGCTGAGGTGGCTGGCGCTGGGCCTGCTGCTGGCCAACCTGGCCTTCTTTGCGTGGACGCAGGGCTGGCTCGACACCGTGGTGGGCGTGCGTGCCAGCGGCGACCACGAGCCGGACCGGCTGGCGCGCCAGGTACGGCCCGAGTCGGTGCTGATCCTGGCGCCGGGGGCGGCCGCCAGCGCGTCCGACACCGGCCTGGCCTGCGTCGAGGCCGGCCCGTTCAGCGGCACCGAGCTGGTCGCCGCCGAGGTGGCGCTGTCGGCCCTGGTGCCGGTCGGAGCCTGGGCCCGCGTGCAGACCGACAAGCCGGGGGCCTGGGCCGTCTACATGGGTCGCTTCGCGTCGCCCGATGCACAACTGAAGAAGGAAGGAGAGCTGAAGCGCCGCAGCCTGGCCTTCGAAGCCTTGCAGCCATCGCCCGATCTGCCGCCCGAGCTGACACCCGGGCTGTCGCTGGGTCGATTCGATTCGCGTGACGCAGCCGAGGCAGCGCTGACCCGGTATGCGCAGGGCGGGCTTCGCTCGGCGCGGGTGGTCGAACTGCTCAAGCCCGCAACGCTGCAACTGCTGCGCGTTGCCAAGGCCGAACCGGCGTTGCTGGCGCGCCTGACCAGCCTCAGGCCCGACGTGCTGGGCAAGCCGTTCACGGTCTGCGCCCTGGCCCCCTGATTGAAAAAATAAGCCGCCGTCAGCCGCGTGCCGTCGGCCTGGCGCGGGCCAGCAAGTACACCGCCAGGGCCAGCGCCAGCAGCCAGCCTGCGCTCAGCGCGCCACCCCCACCGCCGTTCGAGGCAATGGGTGGCGTGACAGGCGGACTGATCGGTGCCGCGTCGGCGGGCAGGTCGATCCCCAGGGCCACGGCGGCGTCCACATCAGCGTTGTCGATCACCGCGCCGGTGCGGTTCGGGTTCACGTAGCCGGCAGGATTCAGGGCGTAGCGCACCGCCTGTTCGGCGTCCAGAATGCCGGCCCCGCAGGTGGCCGTGCTGCAAATGCAGCGCCCTGGGTTCTGCGCCGAGCAGGCGCCGATTTTTGACGATGTGACATGCGGGCGCGCGCTCAGGCGCAAGCCGGCGATGAGTTGCGCGGCGCTCAGGTTCGGGTTGGCGCTGAGCATCAGGCCCGCCACGCCCGACGCCAGCGCGGTCGAAAAACTGCTGCCGAAAATGCGGCTGTAGTCTGCCGCACCTGGCCCCTGGGTGCCGTGGTTGTCCAGGGTCAGCAAGCCGCCGTCGGCCAGCAGCGGGCCCCAGCGGCCGTCGCTGTCGGAATCGCCGCCCACGGTGGACACGGTCACCGCGCTGCCGAAGTTCGAGTAGGTGGTCTTGAAGCCGTCGCGGTTCAGCGCACCCACCGCCACCACCCCCGAGCAACTGGCCGGGCGCGTGACCGCGCCGTGCTCGTTGCCCGCCGCAGCCACCACCACCACACCCGCCCCGTGCGCCGCCAGTTCGTTGATGGCGTCCTGGTACGCCGCGTTGCAGCCGCCGCTGCCGCCGAAGCTGATGTTCACCACCCGCACCGGGTTCGGGTTGCGCGGCACGAAGCCGCCCGATCCGTTGGCCACGTCCAACCCGGCAGCCCAACGCATGGCGTCGACGATGTCGGCCACCTCGGCCCCGCATTTGCCGGCCACCCGCACCGGCACCACACGCCCGTTCCAGTTGATGCCGGCGCCGCCCACCGCGTTGTTGGTCGCCGCCGCCAGCAGGCCGGCGATGTCGGTGCCGTGCCACGAACTGTTCTCGACCGCGCAGCCGGCGAACAGCGTCGGCTGGGCTGCCTTGTCGGCGGCGCTGACGAAGTCGCCGGGGTCGCTGGGGTCGGGGTCGCGTCCGTCGCCGTCGCCCGAGAATTCGACCGCGTTCACGAAGTCGTAGCCGCCCAGAACGCGGGTGTTCAAATCCGGGTGGGCCGTGATGCCGGTGTCCAGCACCGCCACCAGCGCATTCGCCGAACCCTGCGTCAGCGCCCAGGCCGACTCGATGCCCGGCACGCCGCGCAGCCGGTTGTTCAGCGCGTTCGCGTTGCTGCCGCCCACCGGCTGCAGCCACCACTGGCCGGTGGACGACGCGCTGACCGCGAAATACGGGTCGTTCGGCACCACTTGCAAACGGCGCTCGCGCTCGTTCGGCACTACCCACTCCACCTCGGGCCTGGCGCGCAGCCGTTGCGCCAGCATCGCCGCTTCCGCCCCCGTCAGCAGGTGCCCGAAGTCCAGGTGCTGGGCCGCCCGGCCGACCGCCCGCGAGCGCGCTTCGCTCAGGCCGGCCGAGCGCAGCACGCGGCGCACGGGTTCGTCTTCGCGCGCGCCGAGCTTGGCGGAAGCGGCCGATTCACGCGGCACGACGGCGGCGTGCGCCGGTGCGTCTCGCAGTTGCACGATCAGCCCGTTCGCCGCCGGGTTCCGGGCGGCAGCAGGGGTCAGGTCTTGAGCGTGGGCGGCGTGCGGCAACGCCAGCGTGAACAGCAGCGCAGGCATCAGCACAAGCACGAGGCTCACGGCGCGGCCATGGAGGCGTGGATGTTTGCGTTGCATGCTGTCGATCTCCCGGTGTGTTGCAAGCGCCCGCCGCAGCGCGAGCCGAGACCGATGATGCCGCAACGTCACGGGCGAGTCGTCAGTCGAGCGCCAGATAGACGCGCCCCGCGTCGATCTTCACCGGGTAGCTGCGGATGCTTTGGGTGGCCGGTTCGCAGGTCGGTTTGCCCGAGCGCACGTCGAAGCGGCCTTGGTGAAATGGGCATTCGATCTCATGGCCCAGCAAGAAGCCGTCGCACAGCCGCCCCTGGCCGTGGCTGCAGGTGTTGTCGGTGGCGAAGACCTCGCCCTCGACGCAGTACAGCGCGATGTCGCGGCCAGCCACCAGCATCCCGATCACGTCGTCTTGCGGCAGCGCATCGAGGCTCACCGCGTCGATCCATTCAACAGCATTCATGGCCGGCCTCAAATCGGGTAGATGATGGAATTCGGGATCATCTCGCTGTCGTACACGCACAGGCGCGATTCGAACTTCAGCCCCAGCGGCGTGCGCAGCACGGTGTCGATGTAGCGGCCCACGTTGAACACCAGCGTCAGCTCCGACAGCTTGGTGCGAAACACCGCGTAGTTGGCTTCGCAGTGAATGCGCTCGCCTTCCAGCTTGCGCACCAGCGGCGCGCCCACCACGTGACGCTGGTAGTAGGGGTCGTGGAAGAGCGTCTCGCGAATGCCGTAGACGCGGTCTTTGAGCATGCCCTTGCTCTCGAACGACAGCGTCGCCAGCGGAAAACCGCGCTCGTGGTTTTCGCGCGGCTGCAAGCGGTAGCTGCAGGCTTCGGTGAAAAACTCGGGCCACAGATCCCAGTCGCCCGAATCGACGGCGCTGGCGTAGTCGGCGTAGAGCTGGGTCAGGTCGAGGTAATCCTGGAAATCGAGCTTCACGCTTCCATCACCTCGCGCCAATAGCGGTACATGCCGCGGATCAGCGTCTCGGTCACCATGTGGTCGGTGTTCTCGACCTCGCGCCCGCCCTGTTCGACCAGGGTGCGGTGCTGCGGCTTCTGCTCGAAACCCTGCTGCGAAAACTCGATGACTTCGCCGTCGTCGGCCGAAACAAAGCCCGCCGGGCCGAACAGGTTGGCCTGGCGCAGCCGGCGCTGCGTCATCTCTGCGCTGTCGTCTTCGAAGCCGAAATGCGTCCACACGAAATCGAAGGCGCCGTGCCCATCGGGCAGGATCTGGCGTGTCGACACACTGTTGACCTGCTGCTGAAAAATAACGCTCGGAAACAAAGTGATCATCACCGCCGTCGGCCCGCCCCACCAGGGCTCGGGCACGATGTCGAGGAAGCGCGGGTCGCTGAGCTGCATGCTTTCCTTGAAGCTCGACACCTGCGTGACTTCAGCTGCCTTGCCTGCCTGGCCGCGGGTCGAAATCATCGCCGCATGGCGGTGCCGCGCATCCATCACCAGGGCCGATTTGTTGTCGGCGCGCCAAAGGCCGAAGGTGATGAACCAGGTGTGCAGCAAGCCCGGGTGGTACGGGTCTTTGATGTTCTCTTGCATCAGCTTCCAGTTGCCTGGAATGCGCTGCCGGTTGTAGCCCAGGATCGTCAGCTTGCGGCCGTTGAACAGGCGGTCGAAATAGCCCAGCACCTCGGGCCCGATGAAGTCTTCCAGAGACTCGATGTCGTGGTCGAACGATGCGAACACCACGCCGCCGCGGGTGGCGACCTTCAGCTTCGTGAGGCCGTGGTCTTCGGTCTTGAAGTCGGCCGGCATGCCGCCGACCACGCGGCCGTCTTGCTTCACGCCACGCCGAAACGGCACGCCTTGCAGGTCGCCCTTCAGCGTGTAGTTCCACTGGTGGTACGGGCAGACGAATTCCTTGCGGTTGCCGTGCCGCTCGCGGCAGAACTGCATGCCGCGGTGGGCGCACACGTTTTCGAGCACGTTGACGCCGCCGCCCGCATCCCGGGCCATGATGACCGAGCGCTCGCCGACCGCCGTGCGCTTGAAGTCGCCGGCGTTCGGGATCTCGGCCTCCAGGCCCACGTAGCACCAGTGCGCGCGGTAGAAGAAGCGTTCCAGCTCCTTGCGGTGCAGCGCCTCGTCGGTGTAGGCCGCGAACGGAATGCGGCTGGTGCCGCTTTCCCAAACCAGGGGCGCTTTCATCGGAGCTTTGGTGTCAGGCAAGCGATTCCAGCTCGGCGGCCAGCGCCGCCGGGTCGGAGGCGAACGGCGAGTGGCTGGTCGCCATGGTCTTCACGACGAACCTGTTTTGCGGCGCGAACGCATCGGCCTCGGCGATCATCGAATCCTGCACCTTGATCGGGATCGCCCGATCTGCCGTGCAGCGAATGTAGGCGCGCGGCACGCTGCCCCAGCGGGCCGGCGTCAGCACGGCCGGCGTGGTGAAGCCCTGGATCGGCTCGTCGGGGGTCAACAGGTTGGCGAAAGCCGCGAACGCGTCGTCGGCCACGTCGCCGTAGAACGCACTCTTGTCGGCCGCCCGGTAGGCGAGGTCGGCCGAGCGGTGGTTGATGCGCCCGCAGCCCGTCACGGCCGGGTCGGCGATGAACAGGGGCGGGACTTCGGACTCCGAAAAGCTCGGGTCCTGGAGGTACTGGATCACCGTCGGGAAGCGCACCGGCACGAAGGCCGTCAGGTAGACCACGCAGCGGATCAACTCCGGCGCTGCCTCGGTCACGGCGCTGATGGTCGCCCCACCCAGGCTGTGGCCGACCAGGATGACCGGACCGCTGCCATGGGCCGTCAGCCCGCGGATTGCTTTGAGCACCGCCTCGCGGTAGTCGGTCAGGGTCAGGGCGGCGAGCGACGACGGCTCGGTGGACAGTGCGGCCGTGTCCTGCGGCTGCGCCAGGTAAGACGCGGGGAAGCGCGCGGTCACGCCGTGGCCGGGCAGGTCGAGCGCGAGCGAGGCACAGCCCCGTTCGGCGAGCAGGCGCGTGACTTCGGACCAGCACCAGGCGCCATGCCACGCACCATGCACGAAAACGAAAGTGGGTTTGGCGTTGCTTTGCATGCAGGTCTCCTGGCGAACTCGGTGGGCGTTGAAGCGAATGCCGAGCCGGCCTCCGAAGACGGGAACCGCAGGCTCAACCGCTGGATGATTGCCGCTCTGGCCCCATCAGCCAATAGAATTACATGAATACACAACATCACGCTTGTGAATGGAGAGCAGCACGTGAACCTGCGCGACATCGACCTCAACCTGCTGGTCGTCTTCAACCAGTTGCTGGTCGAGCGGCATGTCTCCAAGGTCGCAGAAAAGCTCGGTTTGACGCAGCCGGCGGTCAGCAACGCGCTGGCGCGCTTGCGCAAATTATTGGGCGACGAGCTGTTCTTGCGCACCCCGCGCGGCATGCAGCCAACGCCGTTTGCCGACGAACTGGCCGAGCCGGTGGCCTACGCGCTGGGCATGATCCACGGCGCGCTGAACCAGCGCAGCTCGTTCGAGCCGGCGACCAGCCAGCGCTCGTTCACGATCGGCATGACCGACATCGGCGAGATCTACTTTTTGCCCAAGTTGATGGACGAACTGGCGCGCCTGGCACCGGGCGTGTCGGTCAGCACGGTGCGCAACGCAGCGGTCAACTTGAAGGACGAGATGGAGGCCGGCCATGTCGACCTGGCGCTGGGTTTGCTGCCACAACTCAAGGGCGGATTCTTTCAGCGGCGGCTGTTCCGACAGCGTTATGTGTGCCTGTTCCGCAAGGGCCACCGGCTGGACAAGCGAAAAATTTCGCTGGCCGAATTCTCAGCCGCCGACCATGTGGTGGTGGTGTCGGCGGGCACCGGCCACGGCAAGGTCGACGAGCTGCTCGAGCGCAACGGCGTGCAGCGCCGGGTGCGCCTGACCGTGCCGCACTTCGTGGCGGTTGGCCACATCCTGCGCGCCACCGACATGATCGCCACCGTGCCCGAGGCCTTCGCCCAACAGGTCGCGGGGGCCTTCGAGCTGGTCTCGGTGGCGCACCCGGCAGGGCTGCCGGACATCGCGATCAACATGTTCTGGCACGCCAAGTTTCACAAAGACCCGGCCAACCAGTGGCTGCGCAGCCTGATCTTCGAGATGCACTCGAGCTGATGTCGAATCGGGCCGCTCAAGCCCTGCGGTTCAAAGTCGCGCCGCTGCGCCGCACCAGCACCACGGCCAGCCCCAGCAGCGCCAGCCAGACCCCGCCCAACGCGCCGCCGCCGCTGTCCGATGCGGGTGGCGCCACGGGCGCGGCGGCCACGTCGACCGCCAGCGATGTGGTCGAGGTGGCACCCAGGTCGTCGGTGATTTTGAGGCTGGCGGTAAAGCGGCCGGCAGCGCTGGGGGTGAGCGTAGCAACGGCACCCGTCGCACTGGTGAAGCCGGTCACGATGCCACCGCCGTCGGTCAGCGTCCAGCCGTAGCTACTGATGCTGCCCCCGGTGATGACGAACGACTGCGCGGCGCTGAGGGTCACCGTCTGCAAAGCGGTGGCGTTGACTGGACCGACGATGCTGGCCTGCAAGCCAGCGAACGACGCGATCACGGCGGTGCCTGCATTGAGCATGCCGGCACCGCAGGTGGTCGTGGTGCAGTAGCACTGCTCCTGGTTGATAGGCTTGTTGTTGGCGTCGAACTGCGGCGCGGTGCATTGCCGCACCGGCGTGTTGTCGTCGTTGCGGCCGCCGGTGGTCGGAAAGGCACCCGCCGACGCCTTCAGCACCGCCAGCACTTCAGCCGGTGTGAGTGCCGGTTGCGCCGACAGCATCAGGGCCACCGTGCCGGCCACCAGCGGCGCTGAAAAGCTGGTGCCCACCGAGGGGTTGATGCTGTCGGTGTAGACCGAGTCGGCGGCGAACGGCACCGTGCTGCCGCTGTTGGTGGTGGTCAGGATCGGGTACAGACAGGGGCCCTCGAGGACGTTGATGCAGTTGCCGCCGGGCGCGCTAAGGGAGATTTCAGAACCCAGATCCGAGAAGC
>JAYVCL010000312.1:0-6063 GCA_043749975.1 Burkholderiales bacterium | reverse complement strand
GCTGCGGAATCAGCTTGAGCTTCCACCCGGTCGGCACATAGGACGGGTCGCGCTGCATCAACAAACG
The DNA here is from genome assembly GCA_043749975.1 of Burkholderiales bacterium. Lineage (GTDB taxonomy): Bacteria > Pseudomonadota > Gammaproteobacteria > Burkholderiales > Burkholderiaceae_C > JANYJJ01. The sequence goes on along the minus strand of JAYVCL010000312.1, from coordinate 5,996 downwards.
CAAGTTGAGCGTGCCCACCAACAACAACAGCGCGGTCGGTATCCAGCCGAAGACGGTCACCACCGTCTCGGACACCGAAATCGAACGCGTCAACTGACTCACGCCGACAGCGATGGCTGTGACCAGCAGGCCGTGACCGATGGCGAACTGGGTGCCGATCCAGTGCGCATGGTCGTGCTCGTGGTTGAGTGCGCGCCAGGTCAGGCCGTCGATGCAGGCGATGTGATCGGGATCGAGCCCGTGGCGCAGGCCGAGCACGAACATCAGCATCAGCCCCGAGAAGGAGATCAGTTCAGCGTCCATGGTGGCTCCGTTGAAACCTTCGAGTTGTTTGATCGGTGCCGATTCAGACGGCAACGCACTTTGCGAATCCGGCCGCGAAGGCCGCCTGATCGAGGTTGCGGCCGATCACCACGTATTCGCTTTTCCGCATCTCATCCGCCTCCCAGGCGTTGAAGCGGCTCATGGTGGTCAGCATGCGCACGCTCTGAAACACCACGCGTTCGTTGAAGCTGTGGGCGTTGAAAACGCCCTTGGTTCGCAGCACGCGGTCGCCGTGCTCTTGCAGCAGCGGTGTCATCCAGGACATGAAACGGTTCATGTCGATGGGCCGCGATTCGCGCAACACAAACGATGCGATCGCCGGGTCGTGCTCATGTTCGTGGTCGCCCAAGAACTCCGGGTCGACCTGGAGTTTGGCGTCGAGCTGAAACGCATTCGAGTCGAGGATCAAGCCCAGATCGACGACGCCCTGCGTGCTGCGGTGAATCTTCGCCAGCGGGTTCAGGCTGCGCACCTTGCGTTCGATGCGCGCCACCGCCTCTTCCGACGCGAGGTCGATCTTGTTGACCAGCACGATGTCGGCGAAGGCCACTTGCTCTTGCGCCTCGACGCTTTGCTCGAGGTTTTTTTCCAGGTTGATCACATCGACCACGGTGACGAAGGAATCGAGCCGGGTCGAGTCGCGGATTTCATCGGACACGAAGAACGTGGACGCCACCGGTGCCGGGTCGGCCAGACCCGTGGTTTCGATCAGGATCGCATCCAGTTCGCCGTTCCGCTCACGCAGCTTGGTGATCGTTTCGATCAGGTCGCCGCGCACGGTGCAGCACAGGCAGCCGTTGTTGAACTCGATCAATTGCTCGTCGCCGCCTTGCTCGATCAGTTGGCCGTCGATGCCGACCTCGCCGAATTCGTTGACGATCACCGCGACCTTGCGACCGTGCTGTTCTTTCAAGATGTGATTGAGCAAGGTGGTCTTGCCCGAGCCCAGGTAGCCCGTGATCACGGTCACAGGAATCTTGCGGTTTGCCGGTAGGGGGTTCATGCGAAGTGCTTTCTTGACGCGGGGGTGGTTTGGCGGTCGTTTGGTGGATGTTTGGTAATGGTTTGGCGGTTTGGTTTGAGTTTCTTTTCACTGCGCGACCAGCCGCACCAGCGCCTGGCCGGTGTAGCCGGCAAACGCTGCGGCGCGGTCTGCGATCAGGTAGTTGCGCGCACCGAAGATGCGCCGCACGTAGTCATCGGCGTGCCGGTCCAGGGTCAGGCAAAAGGTGCGAACGCCGCGAGCCGCTGCGCTCGCCACCGCATGGCGTGCGTCCTCGACCAGGTGGTCGTCCTCGAACACGTCGATATCCGATGGCTCGCCGTCGGTCAACATCAAAATCACGCGGTTGTCGGCCAGCTCGCGCTGCAACGCTGCACTGGCATGGCGCAACGCAGCGCCCATGCGGGTCGACAAGCCGCCTTGCAAACGCCCCAGGCGCGAGCGCTGCTCAGTGCCGAACGGCTCGTCGAAATCCTTGATGCGGTGGTAGTGCACCTCGTGCCGGCCGTTCGACGCGAAGCCGTGCACCGCCACGCGGTCGCGCGTCGAATCGAGCGCATCGGCCACCAGCGTGGCGGCGCGCTTTTCAACCTCGAGCACGGTCTTGAAGCTGCCCGGCACAAAGCGCTCGGTGGAGACCGACAAGTCCATCAGCAGCACGACAGCCGTCGAGCGGCGACACCGCCCATGGCGCTTGAAAATGCGGCCATCGGGCACCAAGCGGGCGCGCTGGTCGATGGCGCAATCCACTGCGGCGTTCAGATCCAGCTCGTCGCCTTCGGCCAGGCCGGCGAGGCGAATCGAGCGGTCGGGCGTGCGTGCCAGGCCCTGGATGAACTGACGCTTGCGCAGCGCCATGCCGGGCGCCTTGCCCGGGCGCGATGCAGGCGAACTTTCAACCACCGTGGCCCAGTCTTCGCGCAGCGCCTCCAGCCGGTGATCCCATTCCGGGTAGCGCGTTCGCCGGCGCAAATCCACATCGGCATGCCGAAGCTCGGGCGGAGTTTGCTCGCGCGGTCGCAACTCGAAGTCTTCGTGCACAACGGTGTGGCTCTCGTTCTCGGGCAGGGCCGAATTCATGTCCCACAACAGCGCGTTGTCGTCGCGGTATGCCGGCTGTGCGCGGTAGTCGCTGGGCAAAGACAGCCGCATCTTCTCGATGTCGATGGCCAGCAGGCGACCGATCTTGTCGTACTCGCCGAGCGCGTGCAGATCGGCCGCGGCGGCTGTTTCGAAAAGCTGCCGGCCCTTGATGACCCATGCGTTGCTGTCGACGTAAGCAGGATCATGAAGGGCGTGCGCCAGGCGCGCAGCCAGCCCGGCAAAACCGAAGCCTGCGCTTTCGCGGGTGGCGACATGAAAGCCGCCCCACAGCGCGTGCAGGCCCGGAAAGTCGCGCTGCATCAAACGCTCGACCCGCGCATCTTCGACCAGTGCGATCAGTGCCAGCAGCGTCGGCTGCCGGTTGCCCGCGGGCCGCGCGCGCACTGAATGCCGCAGGTGCGCTGCGCCGTGGGCGATCGATGCGCGATACAGCGCGTTGCGCGCTTGAGAAATAAGCGCCGGGCAGCGCCGCGGGAAGCGGATCAGCTCGTCGCCAATCGTCACCGAAGGTGGCAACAGCCCGGCCACCTGCGGTTCATGCAGCTCGATGCGCTGCTGTGTGAAGCCGAAGCCGGCGAGGTAATGCGAGAGGCCGTCGCGGCAGGCCAGCAGGTGCGCAGAGTCGTTTTCGGTGAGCCGATCCGCGAATGCGAGCGGATCCTCCCACTCGAAAAAATGCAGCCTTCGCTCGGCGTCGTCGCGGTGGCGTTGCAGGCCGTGCAGCGCCCACTTGCGCAGGCCGACCATGTCGCTCAGCGCAGTCTGCATCGCATCGAGCCTGCGGGCCAGCACCAACGACGCGGCGGGGTCTTCTGCGGCCACCTGGAGCAGCAAATCCACCAGCGACGCAAGCTCGGCCTCGACGCCGGCTTGTTCGATCAGCCCAGGCAAGGCGAGCGTCAAAGCTTCATGCGTGGGCAGGTCGACCTCGCGCAACACGGCCAGTCTGCGCGCCGCGCGCAGGTCGTGAGCATCGTGTGCATCGCGTGCCGCAGGTGGCTCGTGCACCGAAGTTCTCATGCACGGGGCCCAAATTGCGCTTCGACAAAACCAGCCAGCGCGGCTTGCAAATCGCGGTCATCGGTGAGCGGCGTGGTCATCGCCAGCGCGCAGGCGTCGTGCACGTCGATGCCATCGGCGATCAACCCGCCGGCATGAATCAACATGCGGGTCGAGATGCCTTCGTCCAGGCCGCGCCCGCGCAGTGCTCGCGACTGCTGCGCGATCTTCACCAAACGGGCGGCCATCTCGGGCGCGATGGCGCTTTCATGCGCCACCACCTCGGTCTCGACATCGGCCGGCGGAAAGTCGAAGTCGATCGCCCCGAAGCGCTGCCGCGTCGACGGCTTCATGTCTTTGGCCGCGCTCTGGTAGCCGGGGTTGTAGGAGACAACCAGCCTGAAATCAGGGTGCGCCCGCACCAGTTCGCCGCGTTTGTCCAACGGCAACATGCGCCGGTCGTCGGTCAGCGGGTGAATCACCACCGTGGTGTCTTGGCGTGCCTCGACCACCTCGTCGAGATAGCAGATGGCACCGAAGCGCACCGCCAGCGTCAGCGGCCCGTCATGCCAGACCGTGCCCTGCGCGTCGAGCAAATAGCGCCCGACCAGATCGGATGCACTCATGTCCTCGTTGCACGCCATCGTGATGAGCGGGCGGTTCAAGCGCCAGGCCATGTGTTCGACGAAGCGCGTCTTGCCACAGCCGGTCGGGCCCTTCAGGATCATCGGCAGGCCGCGCGCGAAGGCCGCACTGAAAAGTGCCACCTCGTTCGAGGCGGCGCGGTAATACGGTTCCTCGGCGATCAGGTACGAATTGATGCTCTCGTCCATCGAAGCCTCTCGGTACTGCGGTAGAAACTGAAAAATCAAAGAAGGCCGGGGCGGCCTGATTGAAGAGCCGCCCCGGCGATTCGGTCAACGTAAAGTGCGGATCAGGCGTGAGCCTTGGCTTTTTTCGCGTCGCCGCCAGGTGTTTTCACCACGGTCTTGGTCATCATCGCGATGCCCTCTTCCATGATCACCTTGCGGTTCGGCGGCGGCAGTTTGTCGCCGCGCAGTTGGTCGTAAGGCACCACCACCCAGCAAGCGCAGCCCCAGATGCACTCGCCGGCCATGCCTTCGAAACGAATCGCCGGTTCCGACAGCATCGGTCCGATGTCGATCAGCCACGCGTGCTCGTTCAGCTTGGTTTCCCAATCGAGCTTGTCGTAGTTCTTTTGGCTTTCCCAGAAAGCGAGCAGGTCGGTCTTGGCCACCCCCGGGAGGATGATGTTGGCGTAGGCCGTCAGGGCATCGAAGAACTCGTAATTCGAGGTCTGGTAGGTCGAATCGTTCTCGAGCAAATACTGCTTGGTGATCAGGTCCTTGAAGCCCTTGCTGATGAGATCGAAGCCCATGTCGCGCGAGGCGTGCACGTGCACTTCGGCGTAGTCGGTCTTGAAGCCGTCTTTCAGGCCGCCGTACTTCGGCATGAAGTCGATCCACTGCGACAACACCGCGTCCCACTTCGATCCCGCTTCGCCCGGCAGCACCTGCACACCCGGGTGGCTGAGCTTGGCCACGTCGAACAGCGTCCAGTTGCGGGACTTGGCCGACAGCGTCTCGTGCGGTGCACCGGTGAAGCCGGCCGGACGCATGGTGCGGAAGAGCACGCGCCCGCTCTCCAACACAGCGAAACGCATGAACGAATCGGCGACGAAGCGATTGGTCACCATTTGCTTGAAGTTCTGCCGCACTTCCTTCTCGCCGGTGGTGGTGTAGGCGGTCAGGCGTTGCCAGCTTTGCTCAGGGTTGACGACGAAGAAGCCGCCGGTGAACGGGCTGCGGTACAGGTCGCCCCACACTGCGGTGACGCCGGCGTTCTTGTCGTCGTCGAGCATGCAGTCGAGGTCGTTCAGCGTGGTGTATTGCGTGGCGTTGTTGTGCACGCTCGCATCGTCGCCGCTGTGCGACAACTGGCCGATGCCGATCACCGGAATGCGCCGGCCCAGCTTCACGTTGGACAGGTGGCGCGCCAGGTCGACGACGATGCCGCTGCCGGTACCGCCAGCCATCGCGAAGGCCACCAGCACGATCGACGGCAAGGTCGCTTTTTCGACCTGGTCCACGAAGCTGCGCAGCGCGGTGTCCATCGGGCGCTCACCGGCGTAGTAGGCGTTGGCGTAGATGCCTTTTGCCACGGCGCGCGGGAAGTGGTGGCCAGCCTCGGGCAGTTTGTACTTGTGCGGAACATACGACTCGAAGTTCGGGTTCCAGTAGTAGCGCGGGTATTCGAGTTTCAGGAATTCGCGGGTGCGGTTCATGCCCTCGAAGAATTCGTCGCGCTCCGGCACCGGCAGCGCGATGGCCTGGAACTGGAAGCGGTCGGTCGGGATGCCGCGTGATTCGAGACGCTTCTTGAAAGAATGCGCGTAGTCGGTCACGACGCCCATGTCCTGGTCGCCGATGTCGACGATCATCGCTGCGAAGGTGGCTCGCGGATCGACCAGCAGGTCTTCGATTTCGCCGGTGCGCAGCAAGGCCTCGATGTAGGCCATGCCGGTTCGGCCGATGCCGATGGCGTG
>JAYVCL010000311.1:0-7851 GCA_043749975.1 Burkholderiales bacterium | reverse complement strand
GCGGGTTTTCGGCGCTTCACCTGACGCTACCCGGTTGATGGTGAGCCCCACCACCGAACGATTCGTCACCATGTTCCAAGAGGCGGCTTCACTGTATGAAGTGGATCAGTGGATGCGCAATTTGAGCCATAAGAGTTTGGAGGGGCGGTCACCGGAAAGCGGGCTGGAACTGGCCTTGCTGCTCGAAATCCTGAGGGACGACCTGATGCCCAACCAGATCACGGTTGACGGCGTGGACTCGGGTGGCCTGTGGCTCAGGGACCGGAACGGGCTCCGGCTGGCTTGGGGCGACATGAGCGACGGCTATCGATCTGCGCTGGCCTTGCTTGCCGATATTCTTCGCCACCTCATTACGGCTTACGGCGTCAACGGCTTGACAAAACGGGTCGACGGCAAGTTGCAAGTCGTGCGCAGCGGCGTGGTGATGATCGACGAGATTGACGCGCATCTGCACCCCGAGTGGCAGCGGGAGATTGGCCCTTGGCTCAAGCAACACTTTCCAAACATTCAATTTCTCGTCACCACGCACAGCCCGATCATCTGCCAGGCGGCGGATGCCAATGGGCTGTTCGTGTTGCCCGAACCGGGCAGCGGAGATGCGCCACGCGCGTTGACACCTGATGAGTACAAGAAGGTCATCAGTTCCAGACCCGACACCATCTTGCTGACGCCAGCATTCAATTTGCAGAATACGCGCTCGCCCAGGGCGGTTGCAGGCCGAGTCGAGTACAACAAACTGATGGCAAAGAAAAGCGCCGGTGCGAAATTGACCAAGGTCGAGCAGTCCAAAGCGGACCAGCTTGAGATGTTCGCGAACACCGACGAGGCGCTGTGACCCATGCGGCGAGTGACACGTCCAGCCCTGTCAAATGCAGCGCAGACCTACCTGAACAAGAGTCAAACCGCCATCGATCTTGCGAATGACCGACAGACCCTGAACATCGAGCGCGAATGGAAGAGCGCTCGCCAGACGAAGGTCATGCAATCAGTGGTGCACGTTCTGCGGCAGATGACAGGGCCGCGTGAACGATGCATGTACTGCGTGGATTCGCATGGCTGCGATATCGAACATTTCCGTCCCAAAGCAGGCTTTCCGAAGCACGCCTTTCGGTGGAGCAATCTGCTGCTTTGTTGTACCGAATGCGGTCGGTTCAAGGGACACCAGTTTCCCATGCTGAACGGCCGCGCCTTGCTGATCGATCCCTCTGTGGAAGACCCGTGGCAACACCTTGATTTCATTCCGGGCACGGGTGGTCTGACAGCTCGCTTTGATTTGCGAACCAACGACTATTCGCCGAAAGGCGTCAAGACGGTCGAGGTCCTGCAACTGGATCGGCGTGAGGTTTTGGAGAACATTTACAAGGCGACTTTCCGTCGGCTTTGCCGCATCGTTCAGGCGTCATTGGATACGGCTGCCATCAGCTCGACTGCGTTGCTGGCCGAATTGCAGGATGCCGACGATCACGGCTTGTTGCCGTGGTGCTTCGGTCCTGGCGGGCAGTCGTTTGCGCCGTTCAGCGTCGTGCGCGAACAACGACCGCAGGTCTGGGCGGATTGCCAGCGGGCTTTGATCTGACCTGCGTGGGCAACCACCTCACCGCCCCGTAGCTTGATGAACGAGACCGCCGCGCGCGAGGTGCTGTTGCTGCAGGCAGTCGAAACCGCGCAGCCCGCCAGCCCGAACTGGAGCGACGAAGACCGCGCCTGGGCCACGCGCCTGGCGTTGCAGGACGGGGCTGAAAACAACGACGGTGAAGCCTTCATCGCCCGCCGCGCCCACCACGCCATGCAGCGCCTTGCGCCGCGTGAGCCTGCCGCAACAAAGTGGCTGGCGCTGCGCTTGTGGCGGCTGCGCTGGGTGGCGTGGGCCGTGCTGGCCGGCATCGTCGTCGGCATGCTGGCCGACAGCATCGGCAGCAGCCAGCGCATCAATTTGCTGGCACCGCCGCTGTGGGCGCTGCTGCTGTGGAATCTGGCGGTCTACGCGCTGCTGCTCGGCAACGCGCTGGCGCATTTGCTGAGGCGCAAGACGCGCCCCGGCGGCCTGCTGCGGCTCACGCAGCGTCTGCTGCGCCTGGGCCGAAACGTGCCGGGTTTGCGCGCGGTCGGCGGGTCGGGCGCTGGCAGCGCGCCGGCCTGGAAAATATTCGCGGCGCTGTGGTGGCGCTGCACGGCGGCGCTGTCTGCTGCGCGGGCTGCCACCTTGCTGCATGCGGCGGCGGCGGCGCTGGGCCTGGGCCTGATCGCCGGGCTGTACTTGCGCGGCCTGGTGCTCGACTACCGCGCCGCGTGGGAAAGCACCTTTCTCAGCGCCGACGCCGCGCATACGGTGCTCGCCGTGGCGCTGGCACCGGCGGTGGCGCTGTCGGGCATCGCGCTGCCCGATGTGGCGGCTTTCGAGGCACTGCGCGCAGCGCATGACCCGGTCTCTACCGCCTCCGCCGCGCCGTGGATCCACCTGCTTGCGCTGACCCTGCTGCTGCTCGTCGTGCTGCCGCGCAGCGGCCTCGCACTGTGGGGCGCTGCGCGCGCTCGATGGCTCGCGCGGCACATGGCCTTGCCCCTGGGCGACGACTATTTTCAGCGGCTGATGCGGCAGCAGCGGGGCGATGTGCCGCGTGTGTTCGTCGTGCCGTATGCAGCCACACCCGGCGCGCAGGCCGCGCTCGGCTTGCAGGCGCTGCTGGCGGATGTGCTGGGTGACGGCATGCAGTTGCAGATCGCCGCCACCCTGGCCTTCGGCGGCGAAGACGATGCCGAAACCGATGCGGCACCGCCAAGCAACAGCACGCTGGCCGTGGCGTTGTTCGACCTCTCGGCCACGCCGGAGCCCGAGAACCAGGGCCGTTTTGCGCGGCGGCTCGCGAGCGGCTCACCGCCGGGTGCGGCAACCATCCTGCTGGTCGACGAGGCGGCGTTTCGCCGGCGCTTCCAAGGCGCGCCGCAGCGCCTTGCGCAGCGCCGCGATGCCTGGCGCGTCTTCGCTGAAGCGCTCGGCACGCTGCCGGTGTTCGCCGACCTCGATGCGCCCGATCGGGTTGCGCTGCCGCGCGCGGTGCAGCTCGCGATGCGCAGCCCCGTGAGCCGAACCTCACCATGAACCCGTCGGCGCACACCCTTTCGCTCAGCCTGGTTTCGCACACCAACGCCGGCAAGACCACGCTTGCCCGCACCCTGCTCGGGCGCGACGTGGGCACGGTGCGCGACGCGCCGCACGTGACCGAATTCGCCGATGTGTTCACGATGCTGCAGACCCCGCAGGGCGAGCAGTTGCTGCTGTGGGACACGCCTGGCTTCGGCGACAGCGTGCGGCTGGTGAAGCGGCTGCGCGCCTCGGGCAATCCACTGGGCAACCCGCTGGGCTGGTTCATGAGCGAGGTCTGGGACCGCTGGCGCGACCGCGCGTTCTGGGCCAGCCAGCAGGCGATGCGCAATGTGCGCGACGAGGCCGATGTGATGCTCTACCTCGTCAACGCGTCTGAAGCCCCTCAGGCCGCAGGTTATGTGCAGCCCGAGATGGAATTGCTCGGCTGGATCGACAAACCGGTGATCGTGTTGCTGAACCAGCTTGGCGCGCCGACCGATGCCGCGCTAGAAGCCGCCGAACTGGAGCGCTGGCGTCGCCATCTGGCCCCTCACCCGCAGGTGCGCGCGGTGCTGCCGCTCGACGCGTTCGCGCGTTGCTGGGTGCAAGAGGGCACGCTGCTGAGCGCCATCGAAGCGGTGTTGGCAGGCGAGCGGCGCGCGCTGATGCAGCGCCTGCACGCCGCGTGGCGGGCGCAACGGCAGCACAGCTTCGAGGCGGCAATGCAGTCGCTGGCCCACAGCCTGGCGCGGCTGGCCGGTGCCGCTGAGATGGTGCCTGACGCGGGCAGTTTCAATGCGCGCCTGCGCCAGGTCGGTACGGCCATCGGCATCGCGACCGGAATGAAAGGTGCCGAACAGACGCCGACCGCGTTGGCGCAGAAGGCTTTGACCCAGGGGCTGGACGCCGAAGTGCGCGCGAGCACCGGCGAGCTGATTGCGCTGCACGGGCTCGAAGGCCAGGCGCAGGGCGAAATCCTGACCCGCCTGGCCACTCATTTCGAGATGCGCCTGCGCCTGGACGAAGGCAAGGCGGCACTGTGGGGCGGCATGGTGAGCGGCGCGCTGGTCGGGTTGAAGGCCGACATCTTGAGTGGCGGGCTCATGCTCGGCGGTGGGCTGCTGGCCGGCGGGTTGATCGGTGCGCTGGGCGCAGCGGGGCTGGCGCGCTGCGTCAACCTGGTACGCGGCACCGATCAATCGTGGGTGGCGTGGAATGCGCAGGCGCTCGACCAGATGCTGGAGGCCGCGCTGTTGCGCTACTTGGCGGTGGCCCACTTCGGCCGCGGGCGCGGCGACTGGGCCCAGGGCGAATCGCCGCCGCATTGGCGCGACGTGATCCAGCGTGCCCTCGAACCGCAGCGCGAGGCGATCTCGCTGGTTTGGAGCGAGCGTGATGCGCGCGGCCATGGTGGCAACGGTGGCACTGCTCAGGCCGAGGCCGAGCGGCTGAGCGCCGCAGCGCTGCAACCCATCGTTGCGCAGGCGGCGATGGATGCCTTGCGAATTCTGTACCCGGGTGCCGTGCCGGACACGCTGCAAGACGACCCGCCGCTTCGGGAAAATGCGCAGCCCGGGCCGCAGGCTTCGCAGTAGCCTCGGGGCGAGGAGAGCTCAGCATGACCACGGCGCAAAACCCGATTGATTTCTACTTCGACTTCTCGTCGCCGTACTCGTACATCGCCTCCGAGTGGATCGAGGCTTTGGCGGCACGCCATGGCCGCACGGTGCACTGGAAAGCGATTTTGTTGGGCGCCACATTTCAGGCCGCCGAATTGAAGAGCCCGGTGTCGTACCCGATCAAGCGCGAGTACTCGTTTCACGACTTCGAGCGCTCGGCGCGCTTTGCCGGCGTGCCCTTGAAGAACCCCGAGAAGTTTCCGATTCCCACCCAGAACGCGGCCCGCGTGTTCTGGTGGTTGCAAGGCCGCAGCAACACCACCGCCAGCCACTGGGCCCGGCACTGTTTGCGGGCCTACTTTGCGCGCGGGGTCGATTTGAGCGATGCGGCGTCGTTGAAGGAACTGGCGGTCGAGTTCGGGCTCGATGCCGTCGAGGCCGAGGCGATCTGGAGCGCGCCCGAGTGGAAGGCGCGGCTCAAGTCGGCCAACGACGCAGCCATCGCCGCCGGCGTGTTCGGCGCACCGTTTTTCATGATCGACGGCGAGCCGTTCTGGGGCAACGACCGCCGCGCCCAGATCGAACGCTGGCTAGAGAAAGGACCGTTCTGATGAAGACCGCGCAAAGCCTGGTCGACGCAGCGATGCAGCTCGTCACCACCCGCAGCCTCGACGAGGCGCGCGCCCTGCATGGCCGCGACGACGTGGTCTTCGTCGACGTGCGCGATGTGCGCGAACTCGAGCGCGAGGGCGTCATTCCCGGTGCGGTTCACGCGGCGCGCGGCCTGCTCGAATTCTGGTTCGACCCCAGCTCGCCCTACCACCGCGAGGTGTTCGCGCAGGACAAGGAGTACGTGCTGTTCTGCGCCGCCGGCTGGCGCTCGGCCTTGTCGGCGCGCACCTTGATGGAGATGGGCGTGCCGCGCGTCTCGCACATCGACGGCGGCTTCACCGCCTGGAAGGCTGCCGGCGCACCGGTGGCCGAGAAGCCGAAGAAGTAGCGGCGATGTAGCGGCGCAGGCGCGCCTTGAGGTCACCCGTAGAATTGACGTATACGTCAATCAACGACCTGCACGCGCTCGCGCATGACACGGTGATTTCGGAGACCCCATGCCCATCCTCGCGTCCAAGCTCAGCCCCCGCTCCGAGGAGTTCAAGGCCAACGCTGCGACGATGCGCGCGCTGGTCGATGACCTGAACGGCAAGCTCGCGAAGATCGCGCTCGGCGGCGGAGACGGGCCGCGTGCCAAGCATGTGGCGCGCGGCAAGCTGCTGCCGCGCGACCGCGTCGAGATGCTGCTCGACCCGGACACGCCTTTCCTGGAAGTGGCACCGCTCGCGTCGCTGGACATGAACAACAACGACGCGCCGGGCGCGGGTTTGATTGCCGGCATCGGGCGCATATCGGGCGTGGACTGCATGGTGGTGTGCAACGACGCCACGGTGAAGGGCGGCACCTACTTTCCGATGACGGTGAAGAAGCATTTGCGGGCGCAAGAAATCGCGCAGCAAAACCGCCTGCCCTGCATCTATCTGGTGGACAGCGGCGGCGCGAATCTGCCGAACCAGGACGATGTGTTTCCCGACCGCGAGCACTTCGGCCGCATCTTCTTCAACCAGGCCAACATGAGTGCGCTGGGCATTCCGCAGATCGCGGTGGTGATGGGCTCGTGCACCGCAGGCGGCGCCTACATGCCGGCGATGAGCGACGAATCCATCATCGTGAAGAACCAGGGCACGATCTTTTTGGCCGGCCCGCCGCTGGTGAAGGCCGCCATCGGCGAGGTGGTCAGCGCCGAGGATCTGGGCGGTGGCGACGTGCACACGAGGCTGTCAGGCGTGGCCGATCACCTGGCACAAAACGACACCCACGCGCTGGCCATCGCGCGTGCGGCAGTGGCCAACCTGAACTGGCGCAAAGACATTGCGATGCGCTGCGCCCCGCCGCGCGCGCCGCTGTTCGACGCGGCCGAGTTGCACGGCGTGATTCCGACCGACACCCGCAAACCGTACGACGTGCGCGAGATCATCGCCCGCATCGTCGACGGCTCCGAGTTCGACGAATTCAAGGCCCGCTACGGTGCCACCCTGGTGACCGGCTTTGCGCACATCGAGGGCATGCCGCTGGGCATCATCGCCAACAACGGCGTGCTGTTTTCGGAGTCGGCGCTGAAGGGCGCGCACTTCATCGAGCTGTGCTGCCAGCGCAAGATTCCGCTGCTGTTTTTGCAGAACATCACCGGCTTCATGGTCGGCCGCAAGTACGAGGCCGAAGGCATCGCCAAGCACGGCGCCAAGATGGTCACGGCGGTGTCGACCGCGCAGGTGCCCAAGTTCACGATCATCATCGGCGGCAGCTACGGTGCCGGCAACTACGGCATGTGCGGCCGCGCCTACAGCCCGCGCTTCTTGTGGATGTGGCCGAACGCGCGCATCAGCGTGATGGGCGGCGAACAGGCCGCCGCCGTGCTGGCCACGGTGCGGCGCGACGGCATCGAAGCCAGGGGCGGGGCCTGGAGCGCCGACGAAGAGCAAGCCTTCAAGCAACCCATCCTCGACCAGTTCGCGCACCAGGCGCATCCCTATTACGCCAGTGCGCGTTTGTGGGACGACGGCGTGATCGACCCGGCCGACACGCGTCGGGTGCTGGCGCTGGCGATGTCGGCTGCCTTGAATGCGCCGATTGCGGATGCGAAGTTCGGAATTTTCCGGATGTGATGTACGATGTGCAGCTTGCTCTAACTGAATACACATCATGCGTACCAACATTGTCATCGATGAAAAGCTCATGGCCGATGCGATGAAGGCCGGGCCGTACAAAACCAAGAAAGACGCGGTCGAGGCCGGCTTGAAACTTCTGGCCCGACAGGCGGCTTACCGCGAGATCCTCAAATGGCGTGGCAAGCTCAAGTGGGAGGGCGACGAAAGCATCGACTGGACGGCGCCTGCCGAGCTTGCGGTTCAAGAGCCAGCGCCCAGGAAATACCGTGCTCGTCGTTGATTCCAGCGTCTGGGTCGACTTCTTCAACGACGCCGACAACCCTGCCGCTGAACTGCTCGACCAGTTGCTCGACCACGGCGAGGTGCGGCTGGTCGTGCCCGACCTGGTGCTGTTCGAGGTGCTGCGCGGGTTTCGCCACGAGCGCGA
>JAYVCL010000310.1:0-8940 GCA_043749975.1 Burkholderiales bacterium | reverse complement strand
GCCAGCAGCTTGTTGACCAGCGAGAAGGCCACGCCGGGCTTGGCCGCCTGCTCCAGCCGGTCGAGTTGCAGCCGCATGTAGGCGCGGTCGTCGGTGGCTTCGAAGTGCTGGTTTTCTTCTTCGAAGTCGAACAGAGCCCGCGACGAAATGGCAACCACCAGTTGGCCGGCAAGGGTGACAGGCATGCGCTCGATGATACGGTGGCAGCGCAGCGCTGACCGGGGTCGGCTGCAACCGAACTACAAGGCCAGCCGGTGCGACTGCAAGCGCAGCAGCCCTTCGAAGATCAGCGTGTCCACCGTCTCGAACGGCAGGTCGGTGATGGGGGCCAGCTTGACAGCGGCACCGCCCGTCATCAGCAGCAGCGGGCTCTGGCCGGTGCGTGCGATCAGCTTGCGGTGGACGCGCTCGACCGCGCCGGCAATCGCGTGCGCGCCGCCGCTCATCAAGGCGTCGCTGGTGTTGGTCGGAAAGTCCACCACCTCGCCGGTGGGCACCTTCAAACCGGCGGTGCCCATCTCGAGCGCCCGCAGCATCAAGCCGAAGCCGGGCAAGATCAACCCGCCCAGAAAGCGGCCGTCGGCGTCCAGCGCGTCCACCGTCACGGCGGTGCCCACCATCACCACCAGGGCGGGGCGCGGCGCACCTGCGGTCTGCACGCGGTGCCAGGCCCCAATCAGCGACACCCAGCGGTCGGTGCCCAGCCGGCTCGGGTGCTCATAGCCGTTGGTCACGCCTGCGGCATGCGCTGTGGACACCACCCAGCGCGGGTCCAGGCCCCACAACTCGCCAACTTGTTCGTCCACCCTGCGCTTGACCGCTTCACCGGCCACCACGCAGCCCAGCACGCTGGCGGGCGGGCTCAGGTGCTGCCACTCGGTGTCGGCCAGCGAGTCGATGCTTTCCAGAAACAACGCCCCCTGTGCCAGCAGGGCGGCACCCGGTTGCGGCGAGGTGTACTGGCCCCATTTCAGGCGCGTGTTGCCGATGTCGATGGCGAGAAAACTCATGCCGAGCGTGCGGCGCCGGCAGCGCCGAGTGGTTGCGGTAGGCGAGTGGACGGCAGCGGCACCTTGTCTCCTCGAACGTTGATCTGGCCCGGATTCTCACAGGCGTGTTTCACAGCGGCGCGATTGTGCCGTGAAACTTGCGCCGTGAATCTTGCGCCTGGAGAATGCCGCCGACTCCAGCGGGCCGCAGGCGATACACTCGCCGTTGACGTATACGTCAATCAAGGCAGACGATCAGCGTGGACGATCACGCACCCCTTTCGGAGGCAGCTTGGCAAAAAACAATCAACCGGACTGGGTCGATTTCCAGCACGCCAGCGCCGCGACCAAAGGCGCGAGGGCCTTCGACCTGACGAAGTTCAACCCGGCCGACAAGCCGTTCTCGTCCGGCGACAAGGCCGCTGACAGGGCCGCCATCGAATCGCTGGCGCAGGAGCTGGACGGTCTGCAAGACCTGTTCTATGCCGACAAGCGCTTCAAGCTGCTGGTGCTGCTGCAAGGCACCGACACCAGCGGCAAGGACGGCACCTTGCGCGGCGTGTTCGGCCGCATGAGCGCACTGGGCGTGCACACCATCGGCTGGAAAGCGCCGAGCGAAGACGAGCGCGCCCACGACTACCTGTGGCGCATCCACGCGCACGTGCCGGCGGCCGGCGAGGTGATGGTGTTCAACCGCAGCCACTACGAAGACGTGCTGATGCCGGTGGTCAACGGCTGGATCACGCCCGAGCAAACGAAGCAACGCTACGCGCACATCAACGACTTCGAGCGCATGCTGACCGAGACCGGCACGGTGGTGCTGAAGTTCTTGCTGCACATCTCGAAGGAAGAGCAGCGGATTCGTTTGCAAGAGCGGCTGGACGACCCGACCAAGCACTGGAAGTTCAGCCTCGGCGACCTGGAGGCGCGCAAGCAGTGGGACGCCTATCAACAGGCCTACAGCACGGCCGTGGCCGCCACCGGCACCGCGTGGGCACCTTGGACCATCGTGCCGGCCGACTCGAAAACACACCGCAACCTGATGATCGCCAAGGCGTTGAAGAAAACCTTCGAAGGCTTGAAGTTGCGCTACCCGCCCAGTGATCCGGCGTTGGAAAAACTCCACGTTCAGTGAGCCGACGGCAAACCACCAACACCAGGAGACACGCATGACCGATCTGTCCGCCGAATTCAAGGCCCTGGCCGCCTACCGCCCGAGCTGCAAGGTGCGCTTCGTCACTGCAGCGAGCCTGTTCGACGGCCACGATGCGGCCATCAACATCATGCGGCGCATCCTGCAAGGCATGGGTGCCGAAGTGATCCACCTGGGCCACAACCGATCGGTCGACGAGGTCGTCACGGCAGCCTTGCAAGAAGACGTGCAGGGCATCGCCATCAGCAGCTACCAGGGAGGCCATGTCGAGTATTTCAAGTACATGGTCGACCTGCTCAAGGCCCGCGGCGGCGCGCACATCCAGGTCTTCGGCGGCGGCGGCGGCGTGATCGTGGCCAGCGAGATTGCCGAACTGCAAGCCTACGGCGTGACGCGCATCTACAGCCCCGAAGATGGCCAGCGCATGGGCCTGGCCGGCATGATCGGCGAGATGGTGATGCGCTGCGATCAAGACTTGACCCTGCATGCACCGAAGGCGCTGTCAGCGATTCAGGGCCGCACTGAAGCGCATTGGCGCGCGCTGGCGCAGCTCATCACCGCGCTGGAAAACGGCGCGGTCGATGATGGCTTCAAGGCCGCCTTGCACGCCGAAGCGCAGCAGGTGAAGACACCTGTGCTCGGCATCACCGGCACCGGCGGCGCGGGCAAATCGAGCCTGACCGATGAGTTGATCCGCCGGCTGCGGCTGGACCAGGGCGACAGCCTGCGCATGGCGGTGATCAGCATCGACCCGAGCCGGCGCAAGAGCGGCGGTGCGCTGCTCGGCGACCGCATCCGCATGAATGCCATATCCCCATGGAGCAGCCCTGCGGCGACACCGATCACCCCCCCCTCCCCCAGCGGGGGAGGGAGTTCTGATTCTGGCCAACGCGTCTTCATGCGCAGCCTGGCCACGCGCGACTTCGGCTCCGAGATCAGTCAGGCCCTGCCCGACGTACTGGCGGCCTGCAAGTGCGCCGGCTTCGACCTCATCGTGGTTGAGACCTCGGGCATCGGCCAGGGCGACGCCGCCATCGTGCCGCTGGTCGATGTGCCGATGTATGTGATGACACCCGAGTTCGGCGCGGCCAGCCAGCTCGAAAAAATCGACATGCTCGACTTCGCCGAGTTCGTCGCCATCAACAAGTTCGACCGCAAGGGCTCGCTGGACGCGCTGCGCGACGTGGCCAAACAGGTGCAACGCAACAAGGAAGCCTGGGGCACCCGGGCCGAGGCGATGCCCGTGTTCGGCACCATGGCCAGCCGCTTCAACGACGACGGCGTGACCGCGCTGTACCAGGCGCTGCTGCCGCGCCTGGCCGCGCTGGGAATGAAAACCCGGCCCGGCGTGTTGCCCACCGCCGCGACCCGCCACAGCACCCACCAGGTGCCCATCGTGCCCAGCGCGCGGGCCCGGTATCTGGCCGAGATAGCAGACACGGTGCGCGCCTACAAGAAGCAGGCCGTTGCGCAATCGCGGCTGGCGCGCGAGGTGCAGCAACTGCGTGAAACCTGCCGCATGCTGATCGACGACAAGCCCGACAAGACCAGGGCGGTCGAGGCCGTGAGCGACCTGGCTGTGAAGCGCGAAGCGCGGCTCGATGCCGTGTCGAAGAAACTGCTCGCGATGTGGCCCGAGATGCGCAAGGCCTACGCCGGCGACGAGTACGTGGTGAAGATTCGCGACAAGGAAATCCGCACCGCGCTGATAACGCGCAGCCTGAGCGGCACTCCGGTGCGCAAGGTCGCCTTGCCGACGTTCGAAGACCACGGCGAAATTCTGAAGTGGCTGTTGCTGGACAACGTGCCGGGCAGCTTTCCGTACACCGCCGGCACCTTCGCCTTCAAGCGCGAAGGCGAAGACCCGACCCGCATGTTCGCCGGCGAGGGCGACGCCTTTCGCACCAACACCCGCTTCAAGCTGCTCAGCGCCGGCATGCCCGCCAAGCGCCTGAGCACCGCGTTCGACTCGGTCACGCTGTACGGCAACGACCCGGCGGTGCGGCCCGACATCTACGGCAAGGTCGGCAACAGCGGTGTCAGCATTGCCACGCTGGACGACATGAAGGTGCTGTACGGCGGCTTCGACCTGACCCACCCGGCCACCAGCGTGAGCATGACCATCAACGGCCCGGCACCGACGATTCTGGCCATGTTCATGAATACCGCCATCGACCAGAACCTGGACAGGTTTCGCACCGACAACCAGCGCGAGCCGACGGACGACGAGGCGCAGAAGATCACTGCGTGGGTGAAGCAGAACGTGCGCGGAACCGTGCAGGCCGACATCCTGAAAGAAGACCAGGGCCAGAACACCTGCATCTTCAGCACCGAGTTCTCACTCAAGGTGATGGGCGACATCGCTCAGTATTTCGTGCACCATCAGGTGCGCAATTTCTACTCGGTGAGCATCAGCGGTTATCACATCGCCGAGGCCGGTGCCAACCCGCTGAGCCAGCTCGCCTTCACGCTCAGCAACGGTTTTACTTTCGTCGAAGCGTACCTCGCACGCGGCATGCACATCGACGACTTCGCGCCCAACCTGAGCTTCTTTTTCAGCAACGGCATGGACCCCGAATACACCGTGCTCGGCCGCGTGGCGCGCCGCATCTGGGCGGTGGCGATGCGGGATCGTTACGGTGCGAACGAGCGCTCACAAAAACTGAAATACCACGTGCAGACGAGCGGCCGATCACTGCACGCGCAGGAGATTCAGTTCAACGACATCCGCACCACCTTGCAAGCGTTGATTGCCATCTACGACAACTGCAACAGCCTGCACACGAACGCCTTCGACGAGGCCATCACCACCCCCACCGAAGACAGCGTGCGCCGCGCGATGGCGATCCAGCTCATCATCAACCGCGAGTGGGGCCTGGCCAAAAACGAGAACCCGAACCAGGGTGCCTTCATCATCGACGAGCTGACCGAGTTGGTCGAAGAGGCGGTGCTAAAGGAGTTCGAGAAAATCGCCGAGCGCGGCGGCGTGCTGGGTGCGATGGAAACCGGCTACCAGCGCGGCCAGATTCAGGAAGAGAGCATGCACTACGAGATGCTCAAGCACACCGGCGAGTACCCCATCATCGGCGTCAACACCTTCCGCAACCCGCACGGCGACGCTGCGCCCGATGTGCTGGAACTGGCGCGCTCGACCGACGCCGAGAAGCAGAGTCAGTTGAAGCGGCTGGCCGAATTTCAGGCGCTGCACGCGAGCGAATCGCCGGCCATGCTTCAGCGCTTGAAGGATGCGGTGATTGCGAACGGCAACGTGTTCGAGGTGCTGATGCAAGCGGTGCGCTGCTGCTCGCTCGGGCAGATCACGAACGCGCTGTTCGAGGTGGGCGGGCAGTATCGGCGCAGCATGTAAGAGGGCCGCACAGGTATCATGAAAGTCCATGCAAAAAGTGATTCTCCGCACCACGCTCAAAGCGCCTGATCGCGACCGCGCCTACTGGTTGTCGCGACCCGCCGAGGAGCGCTTTGCCGCACTGGAAGCGTTGCGCAGGCAAGCAGCGGCGTCTGACCCCGATGTTGAACAAAGACTTCAAAGAGTTTGTCGGGTTACTCAACTCCACCGGCGTTGAGTGGTTGCTGGTGGGTGGCTATGCGCTGGCCGCGCACGGACGACCGCGCTACACCGGCGACCTCGACATCTGGGTCGATGCCGACCCCGCCAATGTGCAGCTTTTGTTGCGAGCACTCGATTTGTTCGGCTTCGGAAGTCTGGGCCTGATCGACGAGGATTTCCTGCGACCCGACGCCGTGGTGCAGCTTGGTTACCCGCCGGCTCGAATCGATCTGCTGACGTCCATCGACGGCGTGCGGTTCGGCGAGTGCTATCCCCGGCGCATGACGCTGTCGGTGAGCGGTGTCGACTTGCCCATCATCAATTTGCAGGATTTTCGAGCCAACAAGTTGGCCTCGGGACGGCTGAAGGATTTGGCCGATCTGCAAAGCCTGGATGACCCGGTTCGGCCAACATGAGGATCGCTGATCGATCCCGTTAACTCATGGCGTGGCTGGTGCTCGCCCCGCACTCCTCGCCGAATCCGAAGCGCGCAGGTTGCTTGCACGAGCTCGTATTTAAGGATCGATCCAATTCCACGCGGAGCGGACCGCTCTTGCGGCGCATAGTTTCGACGCATATGGTCAGGAGAGCCTGCAACAGGCAGATGCACAGCGTCGCCTCATATCGCTCGCCGCAGAATCCCCGCCTTACCGCGCGCGCCAGTTCTCAGCACGCGTTGCCTTGCAGGCAGTCAGCCTCGGATCGTTGACGCGAATGCTTCTCTGGCCGCGCAGGTCGCCAGAGAATTTGTCATTGTATATTGAATATATAACATTTAAAATGCATTGATGTTTAGTCGCCTCGCCGCCCAGAAAATTCGTCAGCGCCTGAGTACCAGCCCCGCTGTGGCCATTCTCGGCCCGCGCCAGGTCGGCAAGACCACGTTGGCCCGCGAGATTGCGAATGAACACCCGAATGCGCTGTACCTCGACCTGGAGCGTGCCGGGGATCGCGCCAGGCTGGAACAGCCTGCCGTTTTCTTTCGCGCCAATCGGCAACGCCTGGTGGTGCTGGACGAGATTCAGAACCTGCCCGAAATTTTCAGCGAAATGCGCGGTGAGATCGACGACGACCGCCGCGCCGCACGCTTCCTGGTGCTCGGATCGGCCTCGTTCAAGCTGCTGCGGCAGTCTCAGTCTTTGGCGGGACGGTTGGCCCTGGTGGACATGGCGCCGCTGCTGCTGCCCGAGGTGGTCAAGGCATTCGACGACATCCAGACGCTGTGGTTGCGCGGCGGTTTTCCGGGCAGCTTCACGGCCACCGACGAACGCACGAGCTGGGCCTGGCGTGAGGACTTCGTGCGTCACTTCCTGAACACCGATCTGCCCAGCCTGGGCATTGCGGTGGATCCCGAACTGATGCGGCGCTTCTGGCGCATGGTGGCGCATCTGCACGGTCAGCTCTTCAACGCCTCGGCGATTGCCAACTCGCTGGGGCTGTCGGCACCCACGGTGACCCGATACCTCGATCACCTGTGCAACAGCCTGATGCTCAGACGCCTGGAGCCGTATCACGCCAACCTCGGCAAGCGGCTCGTCAAGTCGCCCAAGGTGTACGTTCGCGACAGCGGCCTGCTACACCACCTGCTGGGCATTCGCGAGGTGAACGATCTGCTCGGCCACCCAGGCACCGGCGCATCATGGGAAGGCTTCGTTGTCGAACAGATCTGCGGCCAGCTCGACTCCAGCAGCCAGGTGTCGTTTTACCGAACTGCCGCCGGCGCGGAGCTGGACATGGTGATCGAGACGGGCCGCAAGAAGATCGGCGTCGAGATCAAGTTCTCGACCGCGCCCAAGCTCACGAAGGGGTTCTGGCAGGCCTGTGCGGATGTGGGTGTCGACCACGCGTATGTGGTGGCTCCGGTGCGTGAGGGTTGGGCCTTGGCCACCGACGTCGACGTGATCTCGCCGCTGGCGCTGGCGCTTGCCTTGCCGTGATTCCCGGTGCGGCGCGTTTTCAAGGCGCGGCGCGCACTGCGGGCGCGCCCAGCACCAGGCCAATCCGCCGCCGCAGCCGCGCCACTTCGTCTGCTTCGCCGGCTGCCTCGGCGCGCAGCACCTGCACGTTCAACCACGCCAGCAGCGGACGGCTCCAGCCCTGCGCTGACGCGGTGTCGGCCGCCAGCGCCATCACGGCGGGTTCAGCGCGCGCGCCTTGCATCAACACGCCCGCGGCGATCAAGCGGGCCAATGGATCGGCGATGGCCGCCACAGCGGCGGCCGGCGTGCTGGCGGTGGCGACGCCGCGGTGCTGCTCGGGCAACAACGCCGCGTCTTTGGCATCGATATTTCCGCTCAGGTAGTCGGCGTAGGCCCGCTCGGCAGGGCTCGCGTCCTGCGCCAACGCCATGAATCCGGCGCATGGCTCGAACACCAGGCTGGCGACGCGCGCGGCGCAGCGGGTCAGCTCGGCGCGGGCCAGCAGATCGGCGCGGCCGGTGCGGGCCAGGTCAGCGCGTGCGCGCGCGAACTCGACCGCTTCGACGCGCGTGTTGCCTTGCAGGTAGGCCGCCACGGCGCGGTCGAGCGAGTCCTTGGCATTCATCTGCCAGTCGGGCGGCGGCGGCGTGCTGGAACAGGCGCTCAGTGCGACCGCCAAGCCGACAGCGGCACGCCATCGAAGCGGGCTCATGGCAACTTCAACTCCGTGTCGCGCTTGAACGGCCACTTGCGATTGACCTCGTTGACCAGGTGCTCCACCTTGCGCAGGCTGGCTTCCACTTCGCCGCGCAGCGTGCCCAGATCGTTGCTCGCTTCGCGCGTGTTGGAGGCGATCGCCTGCGCTTCCTGCAGCACGCCGTCGACCTTCTTGAGGCTGTTGCGTGCATCGCTCAGCAGGCCGTTCAGTTGCACGACGCTGGCGCGGGTTTCGGTCATCACGCCGCTGGCACCGAACACCTGCGCGTCGGCTTTTTTGGCCAGGCCGTCGGCCTTGACCACCAGGCCGTCCAGCCGCGCCAGCAGCGCGTTGGTGCGGTCCAGCGTGGTGATGATTTTTTGCGCTTCTTTCTCGTCGCCGAGCAGCACGCCGAGCGCACCGCGCGGGCCTTTGAGGCTGTCGGTGAGTTTTTGCACATTGCCCAGGCTGGCGCTCAACGGCGCGTCGGCGGCGGTCAGGGTGGTGAGGTTGGCGATCAGGTCGCGCACGCTGGCCATCAGGCGCGGAATCTCGGCGGCGGCGTCGCCGGCCAGCACCTTGCGCACCGCGCCGTCGGGCAGCGGCGGGTCGGT
>JAYVCL010000309.1:0-4365 GCA_043749975.1 Burkholderiales bacterium | reverse complement strand
GCCGGCTCCGCCAGGCAAAGACCTGGATCAGGTCCGAGGCAAAGTGGAGAGCGTCAAGTTTACGGCTGTCAAACCTTCCTAACCAAAGCACGGAGGTCGGTGCACAAGCGCCGCATTTACCTTAGGCTGCGTACCGGTGGGCTTTGCTGTCATGTGCCAGTTCGCCTCGCATCCCTCGGCCTTGTATGCGGTTTAGCTGCGACGTAACTTGAGTACAAGTGAGTCTTCGCTGAAACTTCGTTTTCTGTCCGTGCCTTGCAGGCCGCGCCGAGCCAGAGGCTCGGCCCTTCGCCAGGCATGAACATTCCTCAGGACTGTTCCCGTCCGGGCTCAGCCTCGCACGTCAGACACTCCGGCTTCCTCCAGACAAGCCCTCGCGAGCTTGCCCTTGCCTTCGGCTCGTGGTTATTCTTGCTCTCATGACGAGTCCAGGTCGGTACTCCCACAGGCGACTTCCACCCCATAAGTTCGCGCCCATGCAGAGCGCACACCGTTCCTTCAAAGGGATGCCCAAAAGGCTGCGCCTTTCTTGAACCCCTCATGTCACACGTTATCCGTCGGAAGGACCACCCACCATGCTGATTGAAGACATCAAGCGCCTCGTCGAGATCGTCGTGATGGCACTCGCCGCTGGGTGGGCAGTGGTTGGCTTCTTCATGCTCAAGCAGCGCCAAAGGGCCATTGCTGACGTTCGCAAAGTCGACCTAGAAGCGAAAAAGCTCGAGTTGGATTTACGTCAAACTGCCAACGTTGAGATCGAGATCCAAGCGTCATCACACGTCGACTCTGCGGCCACGGGCTATTGGGTCGTCGTGGACGTACGGCTGAATAACATCGGCGGTCGAGACACACGTATCGAGTGGCAGGGACAGCCAGCGCCGTTCTCAATTCGACGCACGACGTTCAACGCTGAAGGAACACCTCAGTTCACAAGTCCCCCGCTGGAACTTCGCGCGCGCCAAGCTCGCGATCCGAACTCCGAGCCTGTGTCCACGATCCTCCGTGCCAAAGGAAGTCAACGACTAGCCTTCGTCGCTCGCGTAAGGGAACCTGGTCTTTACCTTCTCGCCTTCCGCGCATCCGTAGGAAAAAGAGAAGCTGAGGTTTCGGCCGAGGCCGGAGCGCAAAAGTTCAATCCAACGAGCTGGACCGGCACAAAGTTCATTGTCGTCCCAGATACAGAAGCAGGCCATGGCTCACCCTAAACCGACGGCTAACCCTTCGAACGGACAGCCACCGGCAAGCCGGCGTCTGCCGCTCATGTAAACCGTTGGGCCCCGCAAGCACACCTTGTCACCCGGGGGTGAAGGCCGCCACACATTCGACCGTCTATGATTTGTTTACCAACCATCTGGGTACCGAATGCTCACGCAATACCGAATCTTCATAGCAATACTTGCACTTCTT
The DNA here is from genome assembly GCA_043749975.1 of Burkholderiales bacterium. GTDB lineage: Bacteria > Pseudomonadota > Gammaproteobacteria > Burkholderiales > Burkholderiaceae_C > JANYJJ01. Next base: position 2,958 of record JAYVCL010000309.1, on the reverse strand, counting down.
GCTCATGCACTTTGCTCCGCCATGCCGGCAACAGAATACGAAAGGGTGCGGAATGAAGACGGACTCAAGCTCTATGTCAACGGAGTAGGAACAGGCTACATGTGGGCCAACGCATCGTTGGTTGAAGACGGTAAGCCCCCGCTCTTTTGCCAGCCGGTCGGCCTCCCGCCCGCCGACTTTCTTGAACTCATTGATCGCAAACTCAATGCAATGCGAAGGAGCAATTCATTCAAGGAATCAACAACCATCGAATTGGCACTTCTGTACGGGCTCAAAGATGTGTTTCCCTGCACCAGAAAGTAGCGTCCTGCTAAGAGCGTGGCCAAATCGGGTCGCCGGGAGTTTTTAACTCCGAGCCCCCCGCCACCACCCACCGTGCGGGTCCGCAGTGGGCGGTTCATGCGAAGTGTGCATACGCACCCTCACGGGCTACGCAAAGAATGCGCACAAGACCGGCATCTTGAGCCTACGCAGCACTCGACTGGCCCGGCCGGGGTTCATGGTCAAGGAGCGAGCCACCCATTGCTGCGTCCTGCTTCGCAGGTTTGGCCCTTCATGATCAGCCACTCTCGTGAAGCACCGAAACACGACCATGGCCGCTGCTGACTTCTGCATCATCATGCCGCGCGTTACCACGCGACGCGCTCAACGCGCACCGCACGCAGTGCAGTTCCTGTTTGGGCTCAGCCTCGCGCCTCTTGCACTTTGGCTTCCTCCAGACAAGGCCTCGCGCGCCTGGCGTCCTGCCGTCATCGCCCGCTTATCTCGAACGTTGGCCGTCGCAAGCTGCGTCCGCCGAAGGGGTTGGAAGTGCGATTCTCCGACGTGTGGCATCCTTGCGCACAGGCACTATTCCGGAGGCATCATGACCACTCCCACCCACGATTTAGCAGCGGAAGTCCTCGACCTGCCGGCCGAGGAGCGCGCCCGAATCCTTGAATTGCTGATTGCAAGTTTCGAACCGAAATCGAACGCACAGAGAGCTTGGATGAACCTTGCTCTGCGCCGGCGAGAGGAAGTCCGAAGCGGCAAAGTAGCGATGATTCCTGGCGATGAAGCTTTGGCGGGCGTCAGAGCAAGGATTACGTGAGCTGCTCGATTCATCCCGAAGCTGAGGCTGAACTCGGCGACGAAGCCGTAAATCGGGTGGCCCCATAAGTTCGCGCCCGTGCTGGGCGCACACCCTGCGGTCGAGGGGATAGTCTTCGGCAAGCGTCCATTGCCGCTCACATAAAACGTTATAAGGCCCCCATGTTCGAGCTGAATGAAACCCTGGCGCAAGCGCGCGAACGCAATGTTCGTGACGCACTGCGTGAAGACATCGGCCGGCGCGACTGGACCGCCGAGCTGGTGCCTGCCGGCCAACGCGTGAAGGCCCGCGTGCTGGCGCGTGAGGTGGCCGTGCTGTGCGGGCGCGACTGGTTCGACGCCTGCCTGCACGCGCTGGACGCCAGCGCGACGGTGACCTGGCAGGTGGCCGAAGGCGGGTGGACGCAAGCCGACGCGGCGGTGTGCCACATCGACGCCAACGCCCGCGCCCTGCTGTCGGCCGAGCGGCCTTCGCTGAACTTCTTGCAACTGCTGTCAGCGGTGGCCACGCTCACTCGACGCCATGTGGACGCTATTGCAGGGGCATCGCCGAACCCCCGGGGCTGCGCGATTCTGGACACTCGCAAGACGCTGCCCGGCCTGCGCCAGGCTCAAAAATATGCGGTGCGCATCGGCGGTGGACAGAACCAGCGCATGGCGCTGTGGCAGGGCATCTTGATCAAGGAAAACCACATCGCCGCGGCTGGGGGCATTGCTGCGGTGCTGCGCAACGCTGCGGCGCTGAACGCAGGTGTCGAGGCGCAGATCGAGGTCGAAACGCTGGATCAACTGCGTGAAGCGCTGGCCTGCGGCGCGGCCAGCGTGCTGCTCGACAACTTCAATCTGGCGCAGATGGTCGAGGCGGTGGGGCTCAACGCGCAGCGCGCGCTGCTGGAAGTCAGCGGCGGCGTCGAGCTGGATCAGTTGCGCGACATTGCCGCCACCGGCGTCGACCGCATTTCGGTTGGGCGGTTGACCAAGGGCGTGCGCGCGGTGGATTTTTCGATGCGGGTGATCGACCGGCTTTGAGACGCGCCAGCCCGGCGAAAAAACAGCCGTCGGATCAGTTCATCGGCGCGCCCGCAGCAAACCAGCGCCCCAACAGCGCCCGCTCTGCGTCGGTGATCCCGCTTGCGTTGTTGATCGGCATCAGCTTCAGCACCACGGCTTGTTGATACAGCATCTGCGCGTTTCTGGCGATCAAGTCGGGCGTGTGCAGTTGCACGTTCTTGCTGGCCAGCACCTCGTTGTGGCACATCACGCAGCGCAGCGCGACCACCTGCTGCACCTGGGCGAAGCTGACCGGTACTGTGGCTGCTTGCGCTGCTTGCGGTGGCGGCAGGTTGGCCGCCACCACGCCGCAGAGCAACAGCGTGCCTGCCGCCGCATGGCGCCACATCACGGGCTGGCCGGTGGCAAGGGCCTGGTGGCGCAGCACGAACGACATGCGGATCAGCGCGCCGGCCAGCATCAGCAGCACCAGCACCAGCCAATTGTGTTTACCGAGGTACAAAAATCCGTAGTGGTTGCTGAGCATCGCAAACTACACCGGCAGCGTGAAGTAGGTGTTGTGCAGGCTGCGCTGCTTGCCGCGCTGGCCATGCACCGGGTCGACCGGCTGGCCCGCGCGCAAACAGGCGACCACCTTGCGCTGGCCGGGGATGATCCAGAACAAGACGTTGCCGCTCATCGTGGTGGCCACCATGGCACCCACCAGCAAGAAAGCGGCGCGGCCCGCGAACAGCCGACACGCCAGCCACGACGCGAAGACGATGAAGATGAAGACCAGCGCGCCGACGATCAGGTCGCCCTGGCGGCGTGGCCCGAAGACTCTGCAAATCACGTCGTAGACGACCCAGAACCCCGCCA
>JAYVCL010000308.1:0-12763 GCA_043749975.1 Burkholderiales bacterium | reverse complement strand
TGAAGGTGCGCAAAGAGCAGCAGCGCGGCGACTACAAAGACCCCGGCTGGTTCAAGCACCCCGAGGGCACGGTGGCGTTCGAATGGACCGGCGCGCTGGGCGAGCCGGCGCGCAGCACGATCAACAGCGCAGCCGAAGGCATGGGCGCGATGCCGGCCAGGAACATGCCGCTGAAAGAGATCGAAGTGCAGGTCCGCAAACCCGGAAAACATTCGGGTCATTGAGGCCCGTCAAGCGCGAACACAAAGGAAATCAGATGAAAACCATCAGCAATCTCGTCGCTGCCGGTCTCGTCGCCGTGGCTCTCATGGGCCAGGGCAGCGTTGCCCTTGCCGCTGGCAAGCGCGGCCACCACGATCACGATCACGCTTCTGCGTTGGGCAAACCGGGGGACGCGGCGAAGGTCAGCCGCACGGTCGAGATCACGATGAACGACACGATGAGATTCAACCCGGCCAGCGTGTCGGTGAAGCGAAACGAGACGATTCGTTTCGTGTTGAAGAACCAGGGCCAGCTCAAGCACGAGATGGTGTTGGGCACGATCAAGGAGCTGAAAGCACACGCGGCCTTGATGGTCAAGTTCCCCGCGATGGAACACGCCGATCCGAACCAGGCCAGCGTCGAACCCGGCAAGACCGGTGAGTTGATCTGGCAATTCACCCAGGCCGGGCGCTTCGACTTCGCGTGCCTGCAAGCCGGCCATTTCGAGGCCGGTATGAAGGGGCAGGTGGTGGTGGCGGCCGGGATGAAAAACGGGCCGTGAAGGCCCGTAGTACTCGACTGCTCCTCGTTCAACGAGGAGGAGCGCGAAGCTTCAGACGCTTTCGGTGCTCTTGACGCCGAACAAGGCGGCCACCTTGCGCTTGGGCTTGATGTTGGGCGACGGCCCGCGCGGTGCGATGGTGCTGGCTGGGGTTTTGCTGTCCCAACTCGGTTCGGCGGTGCTGCTCGCTTCGTAGGGCAAGTCGAAGAACGGGTCGCTCGGCGGCTTGGGAGCGGTCGGGCGGCTGAAGCTGCGCACCGGCGCGGTGGCCATCGGCGCACGCCCCTCGCGCGAGTCGTCTTCCTCGAAGCGGCGCGGGCGCTCGGCACGCGCTTCGCGGCGCGGCGGTGCCTCGTCGTCGAACTCCAGCGGGTCGAGTTCGACCTTCTTCTTGATGAGCTTTTCGATGTCGGACACCAGTCGCGAGTCGTCTCGCGTGACCAAGGTGACGGCCAAGCCCGAGGCACCCGCGCGCCCGGTGCGGCCGATGCGGTGCACATAGTCCTCGGCGTTGTATGGCACGTCGAAGTTGAACACCACCGGCAGGTCGACGATGTCGAGCCCGCGCGCGGCCACGTCGGTGGCCACCATCACGTCCACATCGCCGCGCTTGAAGGCCTCGAGCGCTTTCAGGCGCTCGTCCTGCGACTTGTCGCCGTGCAGGGCGGTGGTGCGCAGGCCGTCGCGCTCGAACGAACGCGCCAGGCGCGCGCAGCCCAGCTTTGAGTTGACGAAAATCAGCGCCTGCGTGATGCCGCGGTCTTTCAGAACCTTGAGCACGGCGGCACGTTTGTCATCGGTGGCGACGCTGTAGAAGCGCTGCTCCACGTTGGTGGCTGTGGCATTCGGGCGCGCCACTTCGACCAGGAGCGGGTCTTGCAGATAACTCTCGGCCAGGCGCTTGATCTCGTTCGAGAAGGTGGCCGAGAACAGCAGGGTCTGGCGTTGCTTGGGCAGGTAGCTGAGGATGCGCTGCAGGTCGGGCAGGAAGCCGATGTCGAGCATGCGGTCGGCCTCGTCGAGCACCACGTATTCGACCTGGCTCAGGTTGCAGTTCTTGGCTTCGATGTGGTCGAGCAAGCGGCCCGGCGTGGCGATCAGCACCTCGACGCCGGCCTTCAACTCGGCCGTTTGCGGCTTCATGTCGATGCCGCCGAAGACCACGGTGGCGCGCAACTTGGTGTGCTTGGAGTAACCCTTGACACTGTTGGCCACCTGGTCGGCCAGTTCGCGCGTGGGCGCCAGCACCAGGGCGCGCACCGGGTGGCGGGCCGGCGACATGCTGGAGTTTTCATGCTTGAGCATTTTCTGCAGCAGCGGCAACGAGAACGCCGCCGTCTTGCCGGTGCCGGTTTGCGCCGCGCCCATCACGTCGCGCCCGGCCAGCACGATGGGGATCGCCTTGGCCTGGATGGGCGTCATCGTCATGTAGCCGGAGTCGGCCACGGCGCGCAGCAGTTTGTCGTCGAGTGCCAGGGTGTCGAATCGTGCCGGTGCGGGTGCTGCCTCGGCAGCGTCGAAGCCAGTGGCATGGCGGATGGCTTCGCTTGTGGCGTCGCTTGTCGCGTAGGCGGTCACGTCGTCAGGGTGTGTTTCAGTCATCCTTCGATTATCGCCTTTCGCCCCGCCAAGCGCATTTGCGTGGGCGGGCGACGACTAGAATCTTCCGCCCCCGGACGGTTCCCGGCTCGCGCCCCGTGCGGGCCACGTCCTCAACTCCACGCAGCTCCATGATCCTTGTCACAGGCGGTGCCGGCTTCATCGGCGCGAATTTCATCCTCGACTGGATCGACGCCACCGGCGAGTCGGTGGTCAACCTCGACGCGCTCACGTATGCCGGCAACCTCGAAAGCCTGGCTTCGCTGAACCACGACGCACGCCACGTGTTCGTCAAAGGCGACATCGGCGACCGCGCCTTGCTCGACCGCTTGTTGGCGCAGTACCAACCGCGCGCGGTCGTGCACTTCGCTGCCGAAAGCCATGTCGACCGCAGCATCCACGGCCCTGGCGCGTTCATCAAGACCAACGTCGAAGGCACGTTCACCTTGCTCGAAGCCGTGCGCGCCCACTGGTCGGCGTTGCAGGCCGATGCCAGGGCGGCGTTCCGCTTTCATCATGTGTCGACCGACGAGGTCTACGGCTCGCTGGCCAAGGGCGACGCGCCCTTCACCGAAACCCACCTCTACGAACCGAACAGCCCCTACTCGGCCAGCAAGGCGGCGAGTGACCACCTGGTGCGCGCCTGGCACCACACCTACGGCCTGCCGGTGTTGACCACCAATTGCTCCAACAACTACGGCCCGTATCACTTCCCCGAAAAACTGATCCCGCTGATGATCGTCAATGCGCTGGCGGGCAAGCCGCTGCCGGTGTATGGCGACGGCCAGCAGGTGCGCGACTGGCTGTACGTGAAAGACCATACCGCCGCCATCCGCGAGGTGCTGGCGCGCGGCACCGTGGGCCAAACCTACAACGTCGGCGGCTGGAACGAGAAGCCGAACATCGAGATCGTGCAAACCGTCTGCGCCCTGCTCGACGAAATGCGACCCGACCCTGCGGGCAGCCACAGCCGGCTCATCGCGTATGTGGCCGATCGCCCCGGCCACGACCGCCGATACGCGATCGACGCCCGCAAGATCGAGCACGAATTGGGCTGGAAGCCGGCCGAAACCTTCGAGTCGGGCATCCGCAAAACGGTGCGCTGGTACCTGGACCACGCCGACTGGGTGGCGCACGTGCAGAGCGGCGCCTACCGCGACTGGGTCGACACGAACTACCAAGGTCGTGCATGAAGATCTTGCTGCTCGGCAAGAACGGCCAGGTGGGCTGGGAGCTGCAGCGTTCGCTCGCGCCCTTGGGCGAGGTGGTGGCGCTGGACTTCGACAGCGCCGGCCCGCTGAAGGCCGATTTTTCGGTGCCCGAATCGCTCGCGGCCACGCTGCGCGCGGTGGCACCGAACATCATCGTCAATGCGGCTGCGCACACGGCGGTCGACAAGGCCGAGGCCGAGCCTGATCTTGCGCGGATGCTCAACGCCACCGCGCCTGGCGTACTGGCGCGCGAGGCCAAAGCGCTCGGTGCCTGGCTGCTGCACTACAGCACCGACTATGTGTTCGACGGCAGCGGCACCGTGCCCTGGGTCGAAGACTCACCCACCGGCCCGCTCAGCGTCTACGGCACGACCAAGCTCGAAGGTGAAAACGCCATCCGCGCGAGCGGCTGTCGCCACCTGATCCTGCGCACCAGTTGGGTCTATGCGGCGCGCGGCGGCAACTTCGCGAAGACCATGCTGAAGCTGGCCGCCGAGCGTGAGCGGCTCACCGTCATCTGCGACCAGATCGGCGCGCCCACCGGTGCCGACCTGCTGGCCGACCTGAGCGCGCACATGCTGCGCAGCGTCTTGCAGCGCGCCGAGGTGGCAGGCACCTATCACGCCGTGGCGCAGGGCGAAACAAGCTGGCACGGCTACGCCCGCCACGTGATCGAGTTCGCGCGTGCCAACGGCCAATCCATCAAGGTCGCGCCCGATGCGATCGAGGCGGTGCCCAGCAGCGCCTATCCGACTCCCGCCCAGCGGCCCCACAACTCGCGCCTGAACACGCGCAAGCTGCGCGACACCTTCGGCTTCAGCTTGCCCGCCTGGCAGCAGGGCGTCGATCGCATGCTGAGCGAAGTGCTCAGCCCCAACCGCAACCCCAACCCCAAGCCACCCCCACCATGACATCGCAAAAACGCAAGGGCATCATCCTGGCCGGCGGCTCGGGCAGTCGCCTGCACCCGGCCACCTTGGCGATGAGCAAGCAACTGCTGCCGGTGTACGACAAGCCGATGGTGTATTACCCGCTGGCCACGCTGATGCTGGCGGGCATCCGCGAAATCTTGCTGATCAGCACGCCGCAAGACACACCGCGATTCGAGGCGCTGTTGGGCGACGGTGCGCAGTGGGGGCTGCACATCAGCTACTGCGTGCAGCCCAGCCCCGACGGCCTGGCGCAGGCCTTCATCCTGGGCAAGCGCTTTGTCGACGGGCAACCCAGCGCGCTGGTGCTGGGCGACAACATTTTCCACGGACACGACCTGCAAGGCGTGCTGCACGCTGCGTCGATGCGCGATCAAGGTGCGTCGGTGTTCGCCTATCACGTGCACGACCCGCAGCGCTACGGCGTGGTGGCCTTCGACGCCCACAGGCGCGCGCTCAGCATCGAAGAAAAACCGGTCGCACCGAAGAGCAACTACGCCGTGCCGGGCCTGTACTTCTACGACGATCAGGTGTGCGACATCGCCGCCCGCATCAAGCCATCGGCGCGCGGCGAGCTGGAAATCACCGAGGTCAACGCACGGTACCTGGCGCAGGCGCAACTCAATGTCGAAATCATGGGCCGCGGCTACGCCTGGCTGGACACCGGCACGCACGACAGCCTATTGGAGGCCAGCCAGTTCATCGCCACGCTCGAGAAGCGCCAGGGATTGAAAGTGGCCTGCCCCGAAGAAATTGCATTTCGATCCGGCTGGATAGCAGCCAGCGAACTCGAAGCGCTGGCCCAGCCGCTGCTGAAGAACGGCTACGGCCAGTACCTGATGCAGATCGTCAACAGCCAGGTGTTTTGATGAAGGTCAGCGCCACCGAGATCGCCGACGTGCTGGTGTTCGAGCCGAAGCTGTTCGGCGACGAGCGCGGCTTCTTCATCGAAAGCTTCAACCAGAAAGCGTTCGATGCAGCCGTCGGCCAGCCGGTGCACTTTGTGCAAGACAACCATTCCCGCTCGGCCCGTGGCGTGCTGCGCGGCCTGCACTACCAGCGCGCCCCGCACGCGCAAGGCAAGCTGGTGCGCGTGACGCAAGGCTGCGTGTTCGACGTGGCGGTCGACATCCGCCGCGCCAGCCCGACCTTCGGCCGCTGGGTGGGTGTGGAACTGAGTGGCGACAACCACAAGCAAATGTGGCTGCCGCCCGGCCTGGCGCATGGCTTTTTGGTGCTCAGCGACAGCGCCGATTTTTTATACAAAACGACCGACTACTACGCACCGCAGGCCGAGGCCTGCATTCGCTGGGACGACCCGGCTCTGATGATTGCCTGGCCCGACGCAGGGCACGCGCCCATCGTGTCCGGCAAGGATGCTGCGGGCCAGACACTCGCCGCGGCCGTGGCGCTGGACTGAAGTTCGCTGCTCCCTGTTGCTTGACGGGGGAAGGCTGACCAGCCCATTCAGTTTCGGTAGAATCCTGCGTTCACCGATTGAACAAACCTACTTCAACCCCCCTTGCCCGTGTTGCAAAAGCCCCCCGCCGACCACCCCGCGCAGCTCGAACTGATGCGCCTGCTGGAACAACACCCCGAGTATTCGCAGCGCCAGTTGTCGAGCGAGCTGGGGGTCAGCCTGGGCAAGACGCATTACCTGCTCAAGGCCTTGCTGGAAAAGGGCTGGGTGAAGGCGCAGAACTTCAAGCGCAGCAGCCACAAGATGGGTTACCTGTATGTGCTGACGCCGCACGGCGTGGGGCAACGCATGCAGTTGACGCGCAGCTTCCTGGCCCGCAAGGAACGCGACTTCGAGACGCTGCACGCTGAAATCACAGCCCTGCGCAAGGAAGTGGCCTCGCACTCCAACCCACAAACGCCGACCTGACCATGGCCCAGCACGTTCTCCCCATCGTCATGGCCGGCGGCAGCGGCACGCGCCTGTGGCCGCTGAGCCGGGCGCTCTACCCGAAGCAGTTCCTGGCCCTGTCGGGCGACCAGACGCTGTTTCAGCAAGCCACCTTGCGGCTGATGAACCTGGGCGACGAACACATCCGCGTGGCCCCGCCCTGCATCGTGGGCAACGAAGAACACCGGTTCATGGTGCTCGACCAGTTGCGCGAACTGGGCATCGAACCCGGCGCGGTGCTGCTCGAGCCCAGCGGGCGCAACACCGCGCCGGCGCTCACGTTGGCGGCCTTGTTCGCGCAGCACGGTGCGGCGGGCGAGACGGACCCCATCCTCATCGTCACCCCGGCCGACCAAACCGTGATGCAGCCGCAGGCCTTCACCCAGGCGTTGCGGCAAGCGGTGAACGCCGCAGCCGATGGCGCCATCGTGACTCTGGGCATCGTGCCCGACCGCGCCGAGACCGGCTTCGGCTACATCCGCGCCAGCGGCAACGACGCCACCAAGACGGTGGCCGCCTTCGTCGAAAAACCGAACCTCGCAGTCGCGCAGCGCTACCTCGCCGAGGGCGGCTACTACTGGAACAGCGGCATGTTCGTGCTGCGCGCCAGCACCTGGCTGAAGGCCCTGCAACGCCACCGCCCCGACATCGACACCGCCACCCGCGCCGCCTGGGCCGGGCGCACGACCGACGCCCGCTTCATCCGCCCCGGTAAAGCGGCCTTCAACGCCATCCCCAGCGAAAGCATCGACTACGCCGTGATGGAGCCCGCCACGGCCGCCGCCAACGCGGGCAGCGCGGTCAAGATGGTGCCGCTGGACGCCGGCTGGAGCGACCTGGGCGCGTGGGACGCCGTGTGGCAGGTCAGCCCGCAAGACGCGCAAGGCAACGCCGTTCACGGCGACACGCTGATCGAGAACAGCCGCGACACGCTGGTGCACGCCACGAGCCGGCTGGTCAGCGCCATCGGCCTGAGCAACATCGTGATCGTGGAGACGCCCGACGCGGTGCTGGTGGCCGACCGCGCGCAAAGCCAGGACGTGAAGCTGATCGTCAACGCCCTGCAAAAGGCCGGCCGCAGCGAAGGCAGCCTGCACCGCCGCGTGCATCGCCCCTGGGGCTGGTACGACAGCATCGACCACGGGCCGCGCTTTCAGGTCAAACGCATCATGGTCAAGCCAGGCGCCAGCCTGAGCCTGCAAATGCACCACCACCGCGCCGAGCACTGGATCGTGGTCTCGGGCACCGCTGAGGTGACCAATGGCGACGCCGTGAGCCTGCTGACCGAGAACCAAAGCACCTACATCCCGCTGGGCACCACGCACCGGCTGCGCAACCCCGGCGCGATCGCGCTCGAGATCATCGAAGTGCAATCCGGATCGTATTTGGGCGAAGACGACATCGTTCGGTTTGACGACACGTATGGACGCAAATAGCAACCCGAAAATCTTCGTCACCGGGCACCGAGGCATGGTCGGCAGCGCCATCGTGCGGCGGCTGAAGGCGGCTGGCTATGGCAACCTGCTGACGCGCACGCACGGCGAGCTTGACCTGATCGACCAGCGCGCGGTGAATGATTTTCTGGCGTACGAAAAGCCCGACTACATCTTCATGGCGGCAGCCCGGGTGGGCGGCATCCAGGCCAACGACCAGTACCGCGCCGATTTTCTGTATCAAAACCTGCTGATCGAGGCCAACCTGATCCACGGCGCACACGTGGCCGGTGTGCAGCGGCTGATGTTTTTGGGATCGAGCTGCATCTACCCGCGCAACTGCCCCCAGCCCATTGCGGAAGACTACCTGTTGACCGGCCCGCTGGAGCCGACCAACGAGCCGTATGCGATCGCCAAAATCGCCGGCATCAAGCTGTGCGAAAGCTACAACCGGCAATACGGACGGCAATACATCTGCGCCATGCCGACCAACCTGTACGGCCCGAACGACAACTACGACCTGGCCAGCAGCCACGTGTTGCCGGCGCTGATCCGGAAGGCGCACGAAGCCAAGCTGCGCGGCGTTGGGGACTGCGTCGTCTGGGGCACCGGCACACCGAGGCGCGAGTTTTTGTACGTCGACGACCTGGCCGACGCCTGCGTGCATTTGATGCAGCGCAACTACGACGGCCCGCTGGTGAACATCGGCACCGGTGAAGACGTGACCATCCGCGAGCTGGCCGAAACCGTGATGCAAGCGGTGGGCTTCAATGGCCGCATCGTGTTCGACAGCAGCAAGCCCGACGGCACGCCGCAAAAGCTGCTCGACGTGAGCCGGCTCGCCGCGCTCGGCTGGCGCTACGGCACAACGTTGCAAGACGGCATTCGCAAGGCCTATGCTGCTTACCTCGCGAGCCGATGAGGGGTACAGCATGAGGTTGACGCCCGACCAAGCCCAAGCCATTCGGCAGCGCATCCACACCCATATGGGCAAGCACGCGCGCATCTGGTTGTTCGGCTCGCGTGTCGACGACAGCCGTCGGGGCGGTGATGTCGATCTGTACGTGGAGCCCGAGACTGCGCCCGATTTGACAGCGCGGCTTCGATGCAAAAGCGAACTGGCCGACGCCTTGGATCTCAACGTCGATCTCATCGTGCAGCAGCCCGGCCAAGACCTGCCGATCTACCGAATTGCCAAACGCAGTGGGGTGCCGCTATGACAGACCACCTGAACTTGATTCGAATCAAGCTCCAGCACCTGTCGCGCATGAGCGAGTACCTGGTCTACTCACTGAGCCAGGTCGGATCGGTTCTGAAACTGAAGGACTGGGCGGCATTGAGCCCGCACCAGCATGAGTCACTGGCCGCCTTCCGCGTGCGGTTCAGCGAGTTCCAGGAGCATCTGGGCAAAACCATGCGGGCGGTAGCCATCGAAGAAGAGCAAGAGGTTGAACGCTTCGGCTCGGGCGTTCGTCTCGCATATGAGCACTTCTTGAGCGCAGGAAAATGTTCCCCATGACGATCACCGAAACCACTCTGACCGAGATCACTCGCCGGCTGGTAGCGACGTACCAGCCAGAGCAGGTCGTCTTGTTTGGCTCGCACGCCTGGGGCGAACCCGACGAAGACAGCGATGTCGATCTCCTCGTGATTGTTTCGGAGTCGGGAGAACCTGCCTATCGAAGGGCCAGCGCCGGGTATCGCAGTCTGTTCGGTCTGGGCGTGCCTTGCGACGTGTGGGTGCGCACCCGTGAAGAAGTGCTTCGCGAAGCGCCGTTGTCCACCACGCTCACGCACAAGATCATTCGAGAAGGCAGGGTCTTGCATGGCTGACCCTCTGAGCTCTAAAGCGTGGGTGGCCGCATGGCTGCAAAAGGCCGAACATGACCTCGAGACCGCCGAGCGCGCCCTGAACGCCGGCGCCCCCATCACCGACACTGCGGCATACCACTGTCACCAGGCTGCGGAGAAGGCTCTAAAGGCATTCCTGGCGGCGCGCCTAGAACCGGTGGTAAAGACCCATGACCTCATGGACCTGCTGACGCGGTGCGCTGCCGCAGATGTGCGCTTTGCCGACTGGGCTGACCGCATCTCCGAACTGTCTGCTTTCGGCACTGTGGTGAGGTATCCGTCGGTGGATGCGGACCCGATCGTCAGCGATGTCACCAATGCACTGCAAACGGCGCGACTCTTTCACGGATTTGTGAGCTCAATCGTTTTCGACCGGAGATTCACCCCATGAAGATTCGCTATTTCGAAGACACCGACACGCTCCTTATCGAACTAAAGCCCGGCAACGTTGCGGAAACGCGCGACCTAGACGAGAACACTTTGCTAGACCTGGACGCAGAGGGCCAAGTCCTGGCCATCACGCTAGAACACGCTACCGCACGGGCGGAACTCAGCAGTTTCTCGTTTGACCGTATCGCGGCATAGCCCCCCGTTCCGCCCCACCCATGCGCCTGAGTGCAGCCCAAACCCAGTTGATCGTGCATTGCGTGCGTCAGCAATTCGGCGCAGATGCGCAGGTGATGCTGTTCGGCTCCAGGCTGGACGACACTGCGCGCGGCGGCGACGTGGACCTGCTGATCGAGAGCGAAGCACCCGCCACGCTGCGCCAACGCGCCCTGGTGACCATGGCGCTCGAGAAGGCGTTGAACTTGCCGGTCGACATCGTGGTCCTGCAACGGGGCACGCCAGGCAGCGCGTTTGCACGCATTGCCCGCAGCCGGGCGCAGCCACTGGAGAACAGCAGCATGAACACCAATTCCCTGACAGCCGAGCGTGAACACTTGGCCAACCTGCTGGAAGCGGTGCAGCGCTGCGCTCACTTCTTGCACGCCAGTTCGTCAAAAGTGGAATGGCCGCTCGACGGACACAGGCTCAAGCAAAGGCAGAAGGATGAGCCACTGTTCGAGACCTTGGCCGCGTTCAATGAACGCTTCGCCAAACTGCAAGACACGTTGGGTGCCGCCATGCGCCACAGCGCTTTGCTCATAAGCACCCCCGAACCTGCCGCTGCGCGTCAGGCCCCCCGAGGGGGTCAAGGAAACTTGGGAGCGGCCCGGCGTTTCCTTGAGAGCAAAGCCAATGCGCCCTATTTGAAGGTGCTTGCATTGTTTGAAAAACTGGGGGTCATCGAATCGATAGACGCTTGGCAGATGTGCCGCACCGCGCGCAACCTCGCAGCGCATGACGATGAGACCGACTGCGCCCTGATCGCCGAGCATTTCAACGAGCTTCACACTCTCCAGGCCGTCCTTGTAGGAGCTGGGTCACGCCTGCTTGCGCTGTGTGCGCAGACTCTGAGTGTTCTGCCGACCACGGCCGATTTTGAAGCCGAGTTCCGTCCAGCGGGTTTGCGCCAGCCTTGGCACCTGACCACTCCGCCAGCATCAAAAGCAAGCTGCCATGACCCCCGAAAGGAAAGTCGCTGGCCTGTACGCCTGCAACCGCGTGGTCAATCCATGGGTGGATGGTCAATGACAACGTACGGTCCTGGCTTAAGCCCAACGTCACCGCGTGCTGACGCGATACCGGCTGCGCAATTCTGCTGCGGGTAGACCCGCTGTTCACCTGAGAAAGGCCCACGATGACACTGCGCGAACGACTGCATCACCAGATCGATCAACTCGACGCTCACCAACTTGCAGCCATCGACATGCTGCTGACCCAGATGATTCGCCCGCAACGGCTCAAGCCTGTCGCTTTGCCGGAGTCTGTGCCTCCTTATCTGCGAGCCCAACGCTTGATGGCCGGTCATCGTGGGCTCGCCCAGGACATCATTGATTCCCGCGCGGACCGCGTGTGAGACTATTTCTCGACACCTCGGTCTTGGCCAAACTGTTCGTTCCCGAGGCAGGCACGGCCGCGCTCAACGCCATGTTGTCCCAGCCCGACATGGAAATCTGGGTTTCCGAGTTGGCCCGACTGGAGTTCCACTCGCTGGCGTGGCGAAGGTGTCGCGAGGGGTCGTTAGACGCAACACAAGTGACTTCAGTGCTCGCGGCACTGGACCAGCAACTGGATGCGTGGCAGGTCATCGAGTTGACGCCGGCTGTGCTGTCCGTAGCCCGCGAGTTGTTGGCTGCGCATGCGGCACAACATGCGCTGCGCACGCTCGACGCCATTCAGCTTGCGTCTTTCATGGTGGCCTTGGAAGACGGGGCCGCCACGTTTGCATGTGCGGATCAACGCCTCTGCGCCGTGGCGTCGTTGCGCGGTCACCCGACCTACAACCCAGTCCCCGACAGCTAAACCGCCTCGCTAGAAAGGCTTGCTTCTTGTCACGGGTTCCGTCTGGCCCGTCCAAATTTGAGCCCTGCGATGAAGCACCTCGCCCGATCAAAACTCTTCATGGACACGCTGTATCATCGCTTTGTTCAACCGTTGAACGCAGCTTGTTGCGCGAGGCTCGACGACTTGTCTGTCGCAATCGTCCATGGGCAGCAGCCCACAAATTAGCGCGACCCTTTGATCCCTCGCAACTTGACGGAACAGACATCATGAGCAACACAAGCAGGCTTTACGACTTGATCAAAGCATTTCCTGATGCGGTCGTTGCCGAGGTCGTCGACTTTGCGGAATTCTTTCGTGACAAGCGGCTGATGGTCGATGCGCCAGCCAGCAATGAGCCGCTTATCACTCTGGCTGGTGGTTTAGAAGCTTCCGTGAATTTCACCGGTGACCCACTGAGCCTGCAAGGCAGGATGCGTGATGAGTGGAACTAAAGTCCTTCTGGATACCAATTTCATCCTTGGTCTTCTGAAATCTCATCCCGCAGGACAAACACCTGCAGGCTGTCGTGCATAACAAAGAAGGCTAATGCTGGAAATGACCTCCCCACCCAAAGTCGCCCTCATCACCGGCGTGACCGGCCAGGACGGTGCTTACCTTGCCGAATTCTTGATCCGAAAGGG
>JAYVCL010000307.1:0-8842 GCA_043749975.1 Burkholderiales bacterium | reverse complement strand
ATGCGGCCAAAAGGCAATCTCGCTACCGTGGAAGTTTCAATCCACGCGCGGCCCGTGAGGGCCGCGCGACCAACCAGTCGATGACACCCGCCCGACTCTTATCCTGTTTCAATCCACGCGCGGCCCGTGAGGGCCGCGCGACGCCACCCGCGCAAGTCGAGTCTGCGCAACACGAATCACCGCCGCTTCCGCGAACCCTACAAAAACGGTGAGGTTAAACCGAAGAAATCTGCGGCGAAATCGTGAATTCACAGGCACGTCAATGCGTTGGGTGGCGCGCGAACCTACAGCGCCCGACTCGATCACTTCGGGTTCGCGCAACGCATCATAAAACCATCGGCGCGTCGAAGTCGGTGGCTTTGAACACGCCGTGCTCTCGCACCTCGCAGCCGCGCGTGTCGGCCAGACGGTACAGACGCAGACAGTCTTCATCGAGCTTCACTTCGGCAAGAAGTTTTCGCTCCAACGCCTCCATTTGCGCCAAATCGACCTGGCATTCGAAGACCGATTTCTGAACCCGCTGCCCAGTGCCTTCGCACACCTTTGCCACGCGCCTCAAGCGGCGGCGACCTTCACGTGTTTCGGTTTTCACGTCGTAGCAAACGATCACCAGCATGGCGGCTACCTCATGATGAAGGGAACATACCCATCGGTCTCGCCGCGCACGTGACGGGCCAGCAACCGCGCCTGCACCAGAGGCACCACGCCCAAGGGAATGGATTCGGCCAGCAGCGGGTGCGTCAACGCGTCTTGCTTGCGCTCTTGGTAGGCCACCACCACCGCCTTGCGCGCGTCGCCTTCCAGCAGCACCGCGCCACCTTCGCGCTGCACAAAGTCGGTCTCGCTCAACTGACCCCGGTTGATCAAGGTCAGCGCCAGGCGGTCGGCCAGGGGCCGAAACTCTTCCATCAAATCGAGCGCCAGTGCCGCACGCCCGGGCCGCACCGCATGCAAGAAACCAAGCTGCGGGTCGAGCCCCGCCGCCTCGCAGGCAGACCGGCAATCGTTCATCCACATCGCATACAAAAACGACATCAAGGCGTTCATGCGATCGCGCGGCGGGCGGCGGCTGCGGCCATCCATCACAAACGTCTCGCGCAGGTCGGGCCGCACCAAGAGGTTGATGGCTTCAAAGTAGTTGCGCGCGGCTTCGCCTTCCAGCCCGCGCAACACGTCGAGCGTTTGGGCTGCGGGCAAGGCCCGCAAGCTGGCGGCGATGTTTTGCGCCGCCCGTGTCAGTGCGGCTTCGTCGTCGGCCTGCTTGGTTTCGCGCGCGCCGCGCAGCAGCACGTGGCGCTGGTTCTTCAGCTTGCCCGCCACCACGGCGCGGGCCGCGTTCAAGGTGAACGCCGCGTTGTCCACCGCGCGGTGTTGCGCTTGCCGCAGCAGCACATTGCCGGTGACCGCGCCTTCCAGCCGCGCCTTGAAGCGGCCATTGCTGTCAAGCAAGACCAGGGCGATACCGCTTTCAGCCAGGCGGTGCATCAACGGCGCGCTGATGCCGACGTAGCCGAAGCACACCACCGCGTGCAGGTGGTGCAGCGGCACGCGCAGCCGCGTTTCTTGTTCAACCTCGACCCGCAAGGTGTCGTTGTCCAACCGCAGGCGGCTTTCGGGAAGCGTGACGTACAGGGTGTTCAGAAGCTGCATGAGGGTGTGATCAGCGATCAGGGCTCAAGCGTCGGGGTTGAACAAATCAGCGCTCGGCGCGCCATCACGCAGCCGCACAAGCGCCTCGGGTTGGCAACGCTCGCGAAGCGAACAGCCTTTGCAGCGGCGCGTGTCTTGCGTGGGTGGCGGCAGCGCGCCGCTGGCCAACATCGCGCGCACGGCAACTGCGGTGTCTTGCACCTGCGCGCGCAGCGCATCGGTGATGGGCAGCACACGCCGGCGGCGCGAGCTGGCGTAGTACAGGGCCCCCTCGGTCACCACCCGGACGGTCATCTCCTCCAGGCACATGGCCTGTGCCGCAAGCTGAACATCGTCACACGCGGCGATGTCAGCCGCCTTGTGGCGCGAGCCGTGTTTGTATTCAACCGGGTAGGGCGTTCCGTCGGGCTCGAACTCGACCACATCGGCCTTGCCGATCAGACCCAGCACATCGCTCCAGAGCGGCAAGGCGCGTTCCACCCGCAAGCCCTTGCGTTCTTCCACGCCGGGCTTGTCCACGGTGGCGTGCACCGCCTGCCCGCGCAGCGTGTAGACGTTGTCGTCGAACGCCTGTTCAAGATGGATCAGACCGCACTGGCGCGGGCAGTAGGCCCAGTGCTGCAGGGCAGACAGGGTGATGGGGTCGGGGGCTTCCATGGGTGTCAATGCGCGGCAAAACTGGTTTGCCGTCGAGGCGATGTTTTGCTTGAAACGCGTCGCATGAAACTTGGACTGCAAAAGCTAAACTGAGCACCGATGTGCATCGGAGATCACCATGACCGAATCATTGGAAGCTGTACAAACCGCCGCTCTGAACCTTTCAGCCGAAGAGCGTGCCGAGTTGATTGAGCTTTTGATTGACACCGTGCTGCCGGCACCGCCGCTGCACCCGGCGTGGGAAGCGGAAATCGCCCGACGGGTGGCTGACCTGGACGCAGGGCTGACCCAAGCCATTCCCGCAGAGCAAGTGTTTGCCCAGGTGCGCGCGATGATTGAGGCACACCCGCCCAAGGCATGAACGACCGCTTCAGTCCGGCAGCGCAGCGAGAGTTGTTTGATGCCGTTCAGTGGTACCTGCAGGACGGTGGGCAGCCAGTTGCTGAACAGTTTGAGCGGGCAGTGCAACGTGCGTTTTCGGTGCTGCAGTTCATGCCCAAAATCGGACGGATCAGTTACCCCGGCGTGCGAACCTGGCCCCTGAAGCGATTTCCCTACACGCTTGTTTACCGCGTTGCGGGAAAGCAAATCGTCGTCATCGCGGTGGCTCATCAGAGTCGCGAACCCGAATATTGGATTGAACGAATCTGACGTGCTGCGCATGGGTGCGTGAAGCCTTTGCAATTCGACGGTCAGTGGCAAACGCTCAGCAACGACGCAGCAACATCACACCCGGCGCAGCTTGAATTTCTTGACCGACACTCATCGGCGCGCCGTCGAAGGTGATGCTGTATGCGCCGATGCCGCGCGCTGGAGTGGCCGGGTCATTCGCCACCACGGCCAGCCGGTCGAACAGCGCATGCGAATGCGCATTGCCGAGTTCGCTGTCGTGCTTGAACACGTACAGGCCGCGCGTGGCCATCTGCCCGCGAGCGGCTGAGCGGTCGTGCTCGAACATGTCTTCGAGTGCCTTGAAGAACAGTTCGAGGTCGTCCGCGCCGAAGCCGGTTTGCTTGGCAAGGAACGCCGACACGAAGCCGTGCGCGCGATACAAGCCGTAAGGGACGGTGTGTTTGCGCCCCATGGTGCGGTTGTCACCGTCTTGTTTGTCGGATTCGGCTTCGGTGGCGACGGCCATGCGGGTGATCGAGTGTTCGGTAGCGACGATGGGTTCGGCCGATCGCGCAAAGGTCAGTTGCACCGGTCCGCGGACTTGCCCGCAGTTGACGCCGGTGGACATGACGGCACCGAAGGTGCGGACATCGAAGAAGTTCTTGCAAATCCAGTCGCGTGCGGCTTTGACGCTGTCTTCGCTTCCTTTGCGTTTTTTCTTGCCTTCTTTGCCGTCATCAGCCAGTTCTCCGGTGGCACCGATGGCCTCATATGCAGCACGGTGGGTGCGCTCCAAAACGCCCTTCTCCTTGATGTAGATGTCGTGCGGCGGCGCACAGTCCTTGACCAAACCCACGAAGTTGCGCACCTTGCGTTTCAGTGCCACGTCGGTAACCAAACCGTGGCCAGTTTCGGCGTCGATGCGGGGCATGTTGCCGGCGTCGGGGTCGCCGTTGGGGTTGCCGTCTTTCACGTCGAACAGCAGCACGAAGTCATAGCGGGATGCGAGCGTCATGGTCAAGTCTCCTGAGCGGGGTTGTTGTTGGTCGGTTCGTCTTTGCGCGTGTAGAAGGCTTGGCGCTGGTGGTAATAGCCGAGTGCGAATCGCGCCTGCTGCGCCAGTGCGAGCTGACGCGGAAAGTCGCTGAGCGGAAGCATGATTTCCCCGATCAGCCGCTCGAAGTAGGTGGTCTTCGCTTCGCTGAGCTTCTTGAGGTGGGCGTTCTTGAGGCGCAGCAGTGTGGTGAACACCAGCACCGGGGTGGTGGACGCAGCACCGTAATAACGGTCGCGAATCGTCGCGTTGATTCCGGGCTGTGCCTGCTGTTGCACGCGCTCCAGCACGGCGAACAATCGGCCCAGCAGGTAGGGCGCATCGGTCTGCTGCATGTCCAGCTCCTCTTTGAAGTGTTGATGGTTTGCGGGTACTTCGGGGTGTGTGCGGCGGTGGTCGCGGTTGAGCCAGGCTTTGAGCAACGCTGCACGAAGCGTGGTGACGTCTTGCTCAGCCTTGCAGCGGATCACCGCGGCATTCAGCAGCGTGGCCGGGTACGGCTGGCCTTCGAGGATGGCGCGCATCCACTCGCCGGCCAGGCGAGGCGGCACGTTGTCGAGCTTGCCCAGCAGGGCCACGCTGGACAGCAGCCGAAACAGTGAAGGCGTGACTGGATCGCTGTCATAGCGCCGCACCACCTTCAAGTCGGCGAAGTGCTGCAGGATGCGCGGTGCCAGTTCGGACAATGGCGCACGCAGCCAGAAGCGCACGCTGATTCGTGCGGCGTTGGGCGCGAGGCCGAGCACGAAGAACTGTGCGTCGCGCTCGCCGACGGGCAGTTGGCCACTCGCCAGCGCTTGGTGGAGCGCCTGGACCGCGCGCACGCCAAGGTCTGGGTCGTCCTTGGTTTCGCCGAAGAAATCAGCCAGCGTGAATTCGCTGTCGAACTGCGATGGGGCGTCGGCCCAAAACACGGTGGACGCGTCGCCCACCTGCACGCGGTTGCGCGAGTCCTTGGCGAGCAGGTGGTTCAGTGCGGTGGTGTAGGCGAAGGCGGCGCGCTCGCCAACGGGTGCGTTCTCGCCCTGCCTGTCGGTCTTTCCATACGACTCGAACGAGCGGGCGTTGAACGACACGATGTTGGCACCGGACGACTGGGCACCCCACACGCCCTTGATCGCCGAATGCAACCTCTGGATCGGTGCAGTGACACCCTCGACGAGGCACAGCCCCGACCGAGCTTCGGCATCCGCCACCGGCAGCGCCGCTGCGGCCACGGCCGGGCGCTGGCACACCAGATCGACATCGCCGGTCAATTGAAAGCTCATGACCGGGTTGGTCTCCTGAATCTCGGCCCACGCCGAATGAGCGTGCAACACCGACCAGTCCGCCCGGTCCAGCGCGGCGACCACGGCGTGCAGCCCTGCGTCGGCTTGCGCGGCCTCGGGCAAAGCCGCAATGCGTGCGCGAAATGCCGCTGGGGGCGTGGCTTCGGCCTTGCTCTTGCGAGGCTTGTCGAGCCCGATGACATAGGCAGCGCTGTCCCACAGCAGATTGGCGGCAACGCCCGACGTTTTCTTGACGCCCTGGGGCACCAGAAAAGACTGCGCCCGCAGCTTCTTGCCCTCGAGGGCACGTGTGTCACGCAACTGCACGACGCCGCCATCGGCTGCCAGTTCGATGATGAAAGGAATGTCCTTGTCTTCAAGGCCAAGACTGGGCAGTCGTTGTGCGGGGTCGGCGTCGCGCGACTTGCGGTCGTAGTAGCGCACCAGCTCTTGCAGGATCATCGTGCCGCTCCCTCTGTGCCCACCTCGATGACGCCCGCGTCCATTTGCGCGCGGAAGAACACCGGCTGCGGATCGGCCGGATCGCTGAAGTCGAGGTCGTGCAGCATCCAGCCAAGATCGCGCGTGTCGCCGATGGGTGCGGGCTCGCTGGCCAGGTCGATCACCAACCGCACCCGCGCTGCGAATTCGCGGCAGCCGAGGTAGGGCTGGTTGACCCACTGGCCGTTCGCGGCACGGCGCTCGAACATGGCATGGTGCTTTTGCGGCGGCATCGGGTCGTTCCGGTCGGCACGCACTTCAAGGTCAGCGTGCACGCGGTACGCCACGTCGCGCAGCAGCAGGCTGGCGCGCTGTGAGCGTTCGCTCGGGTCGTCGGCGTAGATCGCGAGGTCGATGTCGGCCCCGTTCATCGCCTTGGTGACATTGCTGGTGGACACCTTGCTACCGACTTCGTTGCGCCGCAGGTTCATGAAGCGCACCGGCTTCAACACTTCGATGCGCCGCACATGCCAGCGGATGGCGGGCTTCCACAGAATGGCTTCGAACACCGATCGCGCGGCTGAGGGCGTGATCACGTCGTATGAGACGCGCTCGACTTTCATCTCGGGCCGGGTGAAGCAGGCCATCTCGCCAGCAATCTCTAGACAGTAGGATTTCATCGTTGGTCGCTCTCTCGCATTTCGGTCACTGCACAAGGCTGGTTGCATCCAGTGCCTGGCCATCCGGCAGCAAGCCCAGGCTGTCGTCGTAGCGTAGCCTGTCGATCAGCAAGTACATGCCCGGCACGAGTTCGCGCACATCGCCGCGGGCCTGCCACGCCTGCACCTGCTTACGTCGCACCGTGACGGTGTAGCGCTGCAGACTGCGCAGCAGCCAGCGGTCGATGTCTCCGTGTCGCAGCTTGTTGATCAGCGGCTCGATGGACGCTTTGCCTTCGCTTGCATAGGGCACGATGACGGTGGCCTGGTCTTCGTCATCGACCAGCTTGAATTTGTCAGCGGCGCTGCGGAACTCGAATTCAAAGCGTGAGTTCTTGCGCAATTGATCGACGATGCCGTGCTTGTCGCGGCTCGCGAAGCCGGCGTAGTACAGCTGAAAGTAGCGCTCGAAAGTAGCAGGTGACAGCGCATCTCCGCCAACTTGCAGCACGGTTCGAGTGGCTTGCCCCGCAGTGCGCACCTGGTGCAGCATTTTCGGGATGTCACGCACGAACACGACGACTTGGCCTTTCGCGTCGTTCGGCAAACGGCCCTCGCGGTTGCAGCGGCCGGCGGCCTGCGCCACCGAATCGAGCCCCGCCAGCGCGCGAAACACGACCGGGAAGTCGATGTCGACGCCGGCCTCGACCAGTTGCGTGCTGACCACCCGCAGCGCGCGTGTGTCGTGGCCGGCACGGCGTGCCTGCAACCGCGCGCGAATTTGAGAAATTACATCGGCCCGGTGTTGCCCGCACAGCGCAGCCGACAGGTGCAGCGTGGTGTCGCCGGTGGCCGCGTCGAGGGCACGAACGATCTCGGCGGCATCGCGCCGGGTGTTCACGATGGTCAGCACGCACTCGTGCCCCGCCAATCGTGAGACGAGCGCGTCGGTTGTCAGTGGCGTGTGCAGGTCGGCCGGCCACTCAACCTCGACCCTTTGGAGGGCGGCGAACAAGGCGGCCTCGTCATCGACGATGGGCGTTGCGGGCGGCAGGCCTCGCAGGCGTTGCCTGGGGTCGAAACGCTCACTTTCGCCGAGCGTGGGTTGTGTGGCGGTGCACAGCAGCAGCGTCACGCCATAGTGCGTGACCAGCACGTTCAAGGCGTCAAGAATCGGCTGTAAAAACTCGGGCGGCAGCAGTTGTGCTTCATCCAGAACGATCACGCTGTTGGCGATGTTGTGCAGCTTGCGGCAGCGCGAGGTGCGCGCGGCGAACAACGACTCGAACAGTTGGACGTTGGTGGTGACGACCAGCGGTGCGTCCCAGTTTTCGCACGAGAGCCGACTGCGCAGGCTCTCGTCGCGTTCATCCGCGTCAACCTGGCCGTGGTGCTCGACCACCTGCTCGGTGCCGAAGATTCGGCCGAAGACGTCGGCGGTCTGCTCAATGATGCTGGTGTACGGGATCGCATAGATCACGCGGCGCTTGCCGTGGGCCAAAGCGTGCTGCAACGCGAACGCGAGCGACGACAAGGTCTTGCCGCCGCCGGTGGGCACCGTGAGCGTGAACACGCCCGGCGCGAGTTGCGCCTTCCCAAGGCATTGCGCCAGCACACGGGTGCGCGCCTGCATGACGCCTTCGTGCGCCCGGCCAGCTTCTTCTGTTTGAGTTGCCATGTCGGCGAGGTGCGCGGTGAGTTGCTCGGCGTAGATCGCCAGTGGCTGAAAGCCGGCACGGGAGTCTGCCTGGCCTTGATTCAAGAAGCGCTCGGTGTCCAGAAAGTCGGCATCCACCAGCGCGGAGAACAGCATCCGTATCCACAACGACATGGTCAGAGGTTGATCGGTCTTCGGTCCGGGAATCGCTGCCAAAGCCGCTTCCAAGCTGAAGTCGTCCGGCAGCGCCAATAAATCGGGGTCTTGTGCGAGGCAGACGGCAAGTGCTTGCGTGTACTCCCGCTCGCTGTCCGGCGACCCGGTGCCCAACAAGCGCCTGTCCAGCCCGGCCACCCAATCGCCGAGGCCGGCGTGGTGGCCGGCGATGACGTAGGCCAGCACGCGGGCCAGCACCGCGCCTTTCGGCCCGAAGCGTGCTTCGAGCGTTCGCAATGCGTGCAGCGCGCCGGCGGCAGAATGTGTTTTGTCGCTGCCATTGGGCAGCTTGCCTTCGATGTGGGCGTCATGCCCATTGACTTGGCGGATGTACTGCTGGAACCCCGGTCGGTATTTGCCCAGGTCGTGCCACAGGCCCGCGAGGTAAGCCCATTGCTCAGACTTGAGGGGCACTGCCGACGCCTGTGCTGCGGTGGCCACTGCGGTGAGGTGATCTCGCAGCCAATGCGGCTTTCCGTCAGAGCTGACGTGTGCAAGATATTGCGGCGTCAGGGGCATGTGGCTTGGGCTCGTCATGGATGTCGAGCGTATCGACCAACTGGCTCATGGGGTGAGCCATCAGAAAATATAAATCATCGACTTGCTGTGTCCTGAAGGCGTCAATCCC
>JAYVCL010000306.1:0-3050 GCA_043749975.1 Burkholderiales bacterium | reverse complement strand
GCGTCAGCAATGGCACGGCGCGGACCCTGTCCGTTGTGCCGGTGGCCCCTGCCGCCAGCCACAGCGCCACGATTGACAACACCACGCCAGCGGCAGGCTGCGCCAGCGGTGCGGCGCTGGCCGAATTGGGCACCAGCGGCTTTGGCTTCCGCGGCGTGGGCACCTTCGTCAGCGACCCGGCGTTCGTGCGCCACGACAACGTGGCGCTGTGGACCAACTACCAGTGAGTGAAACCGGTCGGCGAAACGCGCGTTGAAATTGAACCGGGGCGGCCATCAGCCGCCCCTGTAGCTGTCTTCAGCCGCAGGCTCAATGCCCGCTGCCGCGTTCCTCGGACGACGGGTCCGGCTGAAGCTTCGGCTTCGCCGATGCAGCCGGCGGCTCGAACCGCTGACGCGGTTTGTCGGCCCGCGCATAGAGCCCGCGCACATCGGGAATGTTGCCTTCGAGGTCGCGAATGCGCGTGGCGCCGGCCGGGTGGGTGGACAGCCACTGCGGCGGCGCGCCCTTGTTGGCACCGGCCATTTTTTGCCACAGCGTGATGGCGGCTTGCGGGTCGTAGCCGGCCCGCGCGGCCAGGTCGAGGCCGATCTTGTCGGCTTCGGATTCGTCGTCGCGGCCGAACTTGAGCGTGATGAGTTGGCCGCCCATGTCGGCCAGGTAGCGCCCGCCGCCGCCCAGGCCCAGCAGGGACGAGCCGAGTTCGATCAGGCCGCGCGTGGCCACGGTCTTGCCCATGCGTTCGCGGGCGTGTTCGCGCAGCGCGTGTGCCATCTCGTGGCCCATCACCTGGGCCACTTCGTCGTCGGTGAGCTTGAGCTGGTCGAGGATGCCGTAGTAGAAAGCGATCTTGCCGCCAGGCATGCAGAAGGCGTTGATCTGTTTTTGCCCGATCAGGTTGACCTCCCACTTCCACTGCGCCGCGCGCGGGGTGCTGTTCAGGTTAGGCGCATTGCTGAACGGAATAAGCCGCCGTGAAATGGCGCGCAGCCGCAGCACCTGCGGGTGGTCATCGGGTGCCAGGGCGCGCTGCTGCGACGCCTGCTGCAACATTTGCCGGTACTGCTGCTCGGCGGCTTCTTCCACCTGCTCGGCCGGCACCAGCCTGGCGAGCTGCGATTGTTTGTCGACCTCGACCCCCTCGCGCGCCAGCGCCGGCATCGACACCGAGGCCCCCAGGCCCAGCAGCGCGCCAGTGAACAAGCGCCGCGAATGCAGTGCGCAGCGGCAGCCGTTGGCTTGCCGCAGCAGCGGCGGCATCGAACCGGGTTCGGTGGCGGTCGCGGTTGCGGGTGTGGTGACGGTGGTGGCGTTGGATGAGTGGGTCATGGTGGGTTCATGCATGCAGGTTCAGACGCTCAAAGCGGGCCAGGGTTCCGGGGCGGTCAATCATCCATCAATGCCGCGCCGGGGTCGACCTCGAGCGCGCGCACCGGCGCGCGCAGCCAGCCCAGCATCAGCAACGCCGGCAGCGCCAGCACGGTGGACACGATGAAGAACGCGGGCCAGCCGATCGACTCGGCCAGCACCCCGGCCAGCGGCCCGACCCAGACGCGCCCGACCGAGGCGAACGCCGACAGCAAGGCGTACTGCGTGGCGGTGAAACGCTGGTTGCACAGGCTCATCAAAAACGCCACGAAGGCGGCGGTGCCCATGCCGCCCGACAGGTTTTCGGCGGCGATCACCAGCAGCAGCCCGCCGTCGACCGGCACGGCGTGGGCCAGCTTGACGAAGCCCCAGTCGAAGGCCGGGATCACCACGCCGCTGAGTTGGCCCTTGCCGTTCACCGCCAGCCACCAGAAACCCAGATTGCTGAGCATTTGCAACACGCCGAAACCCATCAGCGCGCGCCACAGCCCCAGGCGCAGCATCAGCAGGCCGCCCAGCAGCGCGCCGGCGATGGTCAGCCACAGGCCGATCACCTTGTTGACCACGCCGACCTCGGCGATGCTGAAGGCCATCGCCTTGAGCAAGAACGGCGTCATCAGTGAACCGGCAAAGGCGTCGCCCAGTTTGTAGAGCACGATGAAGGCCAAAAACGCCGCCGCACCGGTCTGGCTGAAGTAGCTGCGCAGGCCGCCGAGCAGGGTCTCGAAATGGGCCGCGCGCGCCGTCCAGGCGGCCAGTGGCAGGGTGAAAGCAATGCCCATCAGCAGCGCCAGCAGGTCGGCCCACTTGCCTTGCAGCGCGGGGCTCAGGGCGCTGCCGGCGAACAGCGGCTCGACCAGGCTTCGCGCCAGCGGCGGAAAGAACTTTTCGCTGACCAAAAAGCCGAAGGCCACGGCCGCGATCACGGCCACGAAGCCGAGCAGGTCTTGTCGCGCCACGCTGCTGGGGGCCGCCGCCAGCTTCAGGCGCGGCAGCGCCAGCGCCGACAACACGGCCGCCGCCACCATCAGGCCGGCCATGAAGCGGTACACCTCGGGCCAGGTCCAGCCGCCGCCCTGCGTGGGGTCGACCCAGATGAAGGCGATGCCGCCGGACAGAATCATCGCCAGTCGGTAGCCCATCACGTACAACGACGCGCCCAGCCCGCGCTCGGTGGCGGCCAGCAGGTCGGTGCGGTAGGCATCGACGACGACATCCTGCGAGGCCGAGACGAAAGCGACCAGGCAGGCCAGCAGGGCGAAGCTGCGGATCGCGCCGGTCGGCGGCGTCGCCGCCAGCCAGACCAGCGCGCCGGCGAGCGCGAGCTGCGTCAGCACCAGCCAGCCGCGGCGCCGGCCGAGCCACGGCAGCTCGAAGCGGTCCATCAGCGGCGCCCAGAGGACCTTGAACGTGTAGGGCAGGCCGACCAGGCTGAGGAAGCCGATCGTCGCGATGTCGACGCCCTCGACGCTGAGCCAGGCCTGCATCGCCTGGCCGGTCAGCGCGAGCGGCAGACCCGAGGCGAAGCCGAGCAGCGTGACGACCGCGAGCCGGTGCCAGGCGGCCGCATCGAAGCGCGAAGCGCGGGCCGCGCGGCCGGCCGGGGAAGTCATCACTGCATTCTAGGGAGCGCCCCGGAGGCAGAGGGCCGCGCCGACCGGCGCGCAGGGCCACATCGCGGC
>JAYVCL010000305.1:0-7803 GCA_043749975.1 Burkholderiales bacterium | reverse complement strand
TTGCGCTACACGCTGACGCGCGCCGACGGCGGCGCGGCGCAGGTGCTGTATGGCAAAACTTTTCGGGGCCGCCAGGCCCGGGAGCTTGAGCATCGCTTCGACTATTTCTGGCAGCGCTCGCTGACCGATCCGAATGCACCACGGGTGGCGCAGCCCTTGGGCCACAGCGCCGACACGCAGACGCTGTGGCAGGCGGCGGCTGCAGGCACGCCGCTGCTGCAGGCGCTGGCGGCGCCCGACGCCGCAGCGCTGCTGCGCCGCGCGGCGCGCGCGCTGGCGCTGTTGCATGCCGCACCGCTGGCACCTTCGGCCAAGGCCACGACACGCTCGGCGGCGCATTGGCTGGCCGAGGCGCGGCGGCGGCAAACCAAGATCAGCCGTGCCAACCCGGCACTGGCGGCGCGCGCCGCCGGTGTCGTCATTCTGATCGCAGCGCAGGCTGAACATCTGGCCACGCGCCCGTTGAGCCTGATCCACGGCGACTTCCACCCCGAGCAGATCTGGGTCCACGAAGGCCGCATCGTGCTGTTCGATTTCGACGAGTTCACGCTCGGCGACCCGATGGAAGACCTGGCCACCTTCATGCTCAAACTCGAGCAGGCCGGCGTGGCGGCCGAACTGGTTTGCGCGCTGGTCGACGAATACGCCGCGTGCGCGCCGCGCCGCTTCGATGCGCGCAGCCTGCGCTGGCACCTGGCGGTGCAAAGCCTGGTGCAAGCCAGCCGCGCCTTCGTGTTTCAGAAACCCGGCTGGGCCATCGAGCTCGGCCATCGCCTGGCCGGCGCCGAAGCCCGCGCCGCAGCGCTTGATCCGGAGTCGACCGCATGACCGCTCACACCCCCGCCTCACCGCTGCGCGCCGTCATCCTCGACAGCCTGCGCAGCCAGCGCGCCGGCCTGCTGGTGGCCAGCGTGTGCATGGTCGGTGTCATCGCGATGGACCTGATCGCACCCTGGCCGCTGAAGATCATCTTCGACCACGTGCTGCTGGGCCACCCGGCACCCGCCGCGTGGCTGCCGTTGCACCGGCTGCTGGCCCTGGGCACCTGGCCTGCCCTGGTGGCGATGGCCAGCGCCATCGCGGCCATCGCGCTGCTGGCCGGTGCGTTCTCGTACCTGCAGCTCTTCACCACCGCCAAGATCGGCTACAGCATCACCTACCGGCTGCGCAGCCTGCTGTTCTCGCACTTGCAGCGCCTGTCGCTGGCGTTCCACCACCGCAGCCGCACCGGCGAGCTGCTGACCAAGGTCGCGGCCGACACCAACCAGTTGCGCGATGTGTTTGCCGACTGGGCGCTGACCTTCGCCGCCAACCTGCTGACCGTGACGGCCATGCTGGCGGTGATGTTCTGGCTCGACTGGCAGCTCGCCGCCGTGGTGGCGGCCACCTTGCTGCCGCTGATGCTGGTGATCGCGGTGCTGAACAAGCGCGTCAAGTCGTCGGTGCGCGACCAGCGGCTGTTCGAGGGCCGCATGAGCTCGCGCCTGAACGAGGTCTTGTCGACCATCGCCCTGGTGCAGGCCTTCGGGCGTCAGCAACATGAAGAGGGCCGCTTTCAAAGCGAGATCGAGGCCAACTACAGCAGCGGAATCCGCAGTGCGCGCGCCACCGGCGCGATCACCAAGGCGATCGCCGTGGTCAGCGCCTTCGGCACCGCGGGCGCCGTGCTGCTCGGGGCGCAGCAGGTGTTGGCGGGCCGGCTCACGCCGGGCGAGCTGCTGATCTTCCTGGCCTACGTGACGAGCTTGTACAAGCCGGTGCGCGACCTGGGCAAGCTGTCGGCCAAGTTTTCGCGCGCGGGGGTCAGCGCACAGCGCGTGAATGAAATCCTCGCGACCGAACCCGACATCGAGGACGCGCCGGACGCCATCGAGCTGGGCCGCCCGGCCGGCGAGATCGTGTTCGAGGACGTCTGCTTCGGCTACGCGGCAGGCCGTCCGGTGCTCGACCATGTGTCGTTGCGCATCGCTGCCGGCGAACGGGTGGCGGTGGTCGGGCCCTCGGGTGCCGGCAAGTCGACCCTGTTGTCCTTGCTGTTGCGGCTGTACGAGCCCGACAGCGGGCGCATCCTGATCGACGGCATCGACATCCGGCGACTCAAGCGCGAGAGCCTGCGCCGCGCGATCGGCATCGTGCCGCAAGACAACATGCTGTTCGCGGTGTCGGTGCGCGAGAACATCGCCTACGGTTTCCCGCAGGCCTCGTTCGAAGTGATTCAACAGGCCGCGCAAGACGCGCGCGCGCATGAGTTCATCGTCGATCTGGCCCAGGGCTACGACACCGAGATCGGCGAGCGCGGCGGCAGCCTGTCGGGCGGCCAGCGCCAGCGCCTGTGCCTGGCGCGCGCGCTGGTCA
The DNA here is from genome assembly GCA_043749975.1 of Burkholderiales bacterium. Classification (GTDB taxonomy): domain Bacteria; phylum Pseudomonadota; class Gammaproteobacteria; order Burkholderiales; family Burkholderiaceae_C; genus JANYJJ01. The sequence goes on along the minus strand of JAYVCL010000305.1, from coordinate 5,448 downwards.
AGCAGCCAGCGATCCTGGTGATGGACGAGCCGACATCGGCCATCGACGCGGTGTCGGCGCGGCTGATTCACGAGGCGGTGGCGCGGGTTCACCGCGACCGCACGCTGATCGTCATCTCGCACGAATACACCGACATGGCCCGCTACGATCGCCTGCTGGTGCTCGCGAACGGCCGTCTGGTCGAGTCGGGGTCGCATGCCCACTTGATGCAGGCGCGCGGCACCTACCTCGCGCTGGTGGAGCGTCGCCATGCGTGAGCTGCCGCGCTTGCTGTTCTATTGCCAGCATTCGCTGGGCATCGGCCACCTGACACGCTCGTTCGCGTTGGCCACCGCGCTGGCCCAGCGCTTTCACGTCGTGTTCCTGAACGGCGGGCGCTTGCCGGCGGGCCTGCCGGTGCCCGCCGCGATCGAGTTGATCGACCTGCCGCCGCTGGGCATGGACGACGGCCACACCGTGATCAGCCGCGACGCGGCGCACGACGTGGCGCAGGCCCAGTCTCGCCGGCGTGCGCTGATCGACGCGGCGGTGCGACAACATCGCCCGGCGGTGCTGCTGGTGGAGTTGTTTCCGTTCGGACGCAAGAAGTTCGCCGGCGAGATCCTGCCGCTGATCCGCGCCGCGAAAAATCAGGCCGGCGCACCGACGCTGATCGCCTGCAGCCTGCGCGACATCCTGGTCGATTCGCGGCCTGACCAGCAGCACCACGACGACCGCGCGCGCTGGCTGGCCGACCGTTATTTCGACGCCGTGCTGGTGCATGCCGACCCGTCGTTCGCGCGGCTCGAAGACAGCTTCCACCCGCGCCATCCGATGCGGGTGCCGGTGCACTACACCGGCTATGTCGTGCCGCAACGCGAACCGCTGGCGAAGGCGCCGCGTGGCGAGCACCTGCTAGTGTCGGCGGGTGGCGGCATCGTCGGCGACGCCTTGTTTCGCACCGCGCTTCAGGCGCGTGCTCTCTTGCGTCGAACCTTGGGTCGACCCTTGCTGCCGATGCGCTTCATCGCCGGCCCGTTCTTGCCCGAGGCGCAATGGGCGACGTTGCAGCAAGCCGCACACGGCGTCGCCGGCGTCGAGCTGTTGCGCCAGGTGCCCGACATGGTGGCCGAGATGCGCAGCGCGCGCGCCTCGCTGAGCCAGTGCGGCTACAACACCGCGCTCGACATCGTGGTTGCCGCGGTGCCGGCCCTGGTCGTGCCCTACGAGGCCCCGGGCGAAAACGAGCAGTCCGAACGGGCCACGCGCATGACCGCCCTGGGTGCGATGCAGTGCCTGAACGCGGCCGACATGACGGCCCCGAAGCTGGCCGCGAGCATCGAAGCCCTGCTGGCGTTCCAACCGCGCGCCGCCGCGCTCGACCTCGACGGTGCCCAGCACAACGCGCGGCTGCTCGAACAGATGCACCTTGCTGCGCAGACTTCAACCCAGATTCGGCGGGCAGCATGAAGGCCGGCCTGAAGGCAGTGATCGACGCGCTGGACACCAGCGCGTCGGCGGTCGATTTTTTCATCCGCGACGACGACGCGGGCTGGGACGACGAGCGCCTGTTCGCGCTGCTGCGTTGCACCGAGCGCGCGCGCGTGCCGATCGACCTGGCGTTGATCCCGCAGGCCACCGGCAGCGCCCTGGCAGCCGACCTGAGCGTCTGCTTCGATGCCGCGGGCGGGAGGATCGGCCTGCACCAGCACGGCCATGCACACAGCAACTTCGAGACCGCCGGGCGCAAGTGCGAATTCGGCCCGACCCGCGATCTGCACGCGCAACGCCGCGACCTGATCGCAGGCCGCGAGCATCTGCGCACGCTGTTCGGCGCGCGGCTCGACGCTTTCTTCACGCCGCCCTGGAACCGCTGCTCGGTCGCGACACCGAGCCTGCTGGCCGAGCTGGGCTATGCCGGGCTGTCGCGCGACCGCTCGGCGTGTCCACAGCAAGCCCTGCCCGAGTTGCGCGTGGATGTGGACTGGTGCAAGCAATGGCGGCTGGCGGCCGAACGCGGCGACGGCACAGGCGACGCGATTGCGTTCGAGCTGGCGCGCCATGTTCAGTCGGCGGCCACGGTCGGCTTGATGCTGCACCACGCACAAATGAGCGACACCGAATTGCAGTGGCTGCAGGCCTGGCTAGGCGCCTGGTCGCGTCACCCGAACGCACGCTGGCGGCCGATGCGCGAGCTGCTGGACGAGCGCGCGGCACAAACCGAGGACATGACATGAAGCTTCGCCAATCATGGTGGAAATGGACCCTGGCCGTTGCGGCCATCGGCGTGGCCGCGTTGGCTTGGACGCGCGCCGGACAGAACAACCCGCTGCAAGACCTGGCCACCGCCCCGGTGCTGCGCGGCGACATCGAAGACGCCGTCTCGGCGCTGGGCTCGATCCAGCCGCAGGAGTTCGTCGATGTGGGCACGCAGGTCTCGGGGCAGCTCAAGCGGCTGCTGGTGAACATCGGCGACAGCGTCGAAAAGGGCGCGGTCGTGGCCGAGATCGACACCGCCGTGCTGGCCGCCAAGGTCGAGGCCGGCCAAGCCACGCTGGAGAGTCTGTCGGCACAGATCGACGAGAAGCAGGCGCAGCTCGCCTTGGCCACGCGCCAGCAGCAACGCAACGCGACGATGTTTGCGCAAGACGCGGTCAGCCGCGACGTGCTTGAAACCAGCCAGGCCGCCAGCCGGGTCGCGGCCGCGCAAGTGGCGTCGCTGAAGGCGCAGCGGCTGCAGACGGGCGCAGCGCTGCGCATCGCCCAAACCGACCTCGGCTACGCGAAAGTGCATGCGCCGATGGCCGGCACGGTGGTGGCACTCAACGCGCGCCAGGGCCAGACCTTGAATGCGAGCCAGCAGGCCCCCGTCCTGATGCGCCTGGCCAGGCTCGACACCATGACGGTGGTGACCCAGGTGTCCGAGGCCGACGTGGTGCGGCTGCAACCCCGCACCGAGGTCTACTTCAACACGCTGGGCCGGCCCGAGCGCCGCTGGACGGCGCGGCTGCGGCAAATCCTGCCGACGCCGGAAAGCGTCAACAACGTGGTGCTCTACAACGTCTTGTTCGACGTGGCCAACACCGACCGCCAACTGATGACGCAAATGAGCGCGCAGGTGTCCTTCGTGTTGGCGCAGGCCAGGGATGCGCTGCTGGTTCCGGTGGCGGCGTTGAGCGCCCGCCGCCCGGCCAAGACGCGCCCGGGTGCGCCGCCCGCGGAAGGCTCGGAGGCAGCGACGCCGCCGCTGGATTCGGCCGCCGCGGCTGACGTGGCTGAATCAGCAATGGAGGCAGCCCAGGCACCGAACACGACGTCGTATCGGGTCAGCGTGCTGAAGGACGGCAGAGTCGAGCAGCGAAACATCGTCGTCGGGGTCATGACCCGGCTTTCGGCGCAGGTGGTGTCGGGCCTGGCCGAAGGCGAGCAGGTGGTGTTGAGCGCAGCCACCGAGCCGAAGCGCGATGCGAAGCCGAAGGACGGCGCACGGCGAGCGAGCAAGCCATGACAGCGGCTTGCGCCACAGCGCGGGCTGGCCCGGCCGGCCAACATGCGCTGATCGAACTGCGCGGCCTGACCAAGACCTACCACGCGGCCGGCTCGGCGGTGCAGGTGCTGCACGGCGTGAGCCTGGACATTCACGAGGGCGAGTACGTCGCCATCATGGGCCAGTCGGGCTCGGGCAAGACGACCTTGATGAACCTGCTCGGTTGCCTGGACACGCCCACCAGCGGCAGCTATCGCCTGAATGGCAAGGACGTGTCGCTGTTCGATCGCGACCGCCTCGCGCTGCTGCGGCGCGACACCTTCGGCTTCATCTTTCAACGCTACAACCTGCTGGCCAATGCCAGCGCCACCGAGAACGTCGAGATCCCGGCGATCTATGCCGGTTTGCCGCCAGCCGAGCGCCAGTCGCGGGCGCGCGAAATCTTGAGTTCGCTCGGTCTGGCCGACCGCCTGGACCACCGGCCCACGCAACTCTCCGGCGGCCAGCAGCAGCGGGTTTCGGTGGCGCGCGCGCTGATGAACGGCGGTCGCGTGATTTTGGCGGACGAACCCACCGGCGCACTCGACAGCCACAGCGGCGCCGAGGTGATGGCCGTGCTGCGCGAGCTGAATCGCAACGGCCACACGCTGATCCTCATCACCCACGACCCCGCGCTGGCGCAGCAGGCGACGCGCCTGATCGAGATCAGGGACGGCGTGATCGAGGCGGATCGGCTCAACCCAACCTCCCAGCCGAGCGGCACGCCTCGGGGGCCGAATCGAAGGCTGCCGCCGCGCGCCTTGCGGCCCGCGGCGGGGTGGATGCCCGACCTGTTCGAGGCCGTGAAGATGGCCTTGCGCTCGCTGCGGGCCAACCTGTTTCGAACCCTGCTGACCTTGCTGGGAATCGTCATCGGCGTGGGCTCGGTGGTGGCCATGCTGGCGCTGGGCGACGGCAGCAAACAGGCGGTGCTGAGCCGCATCGAGGCCATGGGCACCGACCTGCTGCTGGTGCGCCCGGGCGCGCGCGGCGTGCGCATCAGCGGCGATCCGGTGACCCTGCTGCCCGAAGACGCGGTGGCTGTTGCCGACTTGCCCAACGTGGCGCAGGCGGTGCCCGAATACACCGGCGGGGCCACGCTGCGCGCCGGCAATGCCGACAGCATCGCCAGCGTCAACGCCACCAGCGCGGCGTTGCCGCTGGCGCGCGACTGGCGCGTGGCGCGCGGCGCGTTCTTCAGCGACACTGATGTCAGCAGTTGTGCGCCGGTGGCGGTGCTGGGCCAGACGGTGCTGACCAACCTGTACCCCGACGGCTTCGATCCGGTGGGCAGCCAGGTGCTGGTCAACAACATCCCGTTCCAGGTCATCGGCGTGATGGCGCGCAAGGGCGCCACGGCCAGCGGCACCGACATGGACGACGTGGTGTTCATCCCGATCACCACCGGGCGCATGCGCTTGTTCGGCAAGCGTTACCTGCGTTCGATCACAGTGCAGGTCGCCGACGTGCAGCAGATGGACGCGACACAGCAGGCCATCACCACGCTGCTGACGGCGCGCCACCGCAAGAACGACTTCCAGATCCGCAACATGGCCGACATTCTGGAAACCGCGGCCGACACGCAGAACACGCTGACCTTGCTGCTGGGCTCCATCGCCGCCATCTCGTTGCTGGTCGGCGGCATCGGCGTGATGAACATCATGCTGGTCAGCGTGACCGAGCGGGTGCGTGAAATCGGCATCCGCATGGCCACCGGCGCGCGCACCTTGCACATCCTGCTGCAGTTCAACACCGAGGCGCTGGTCGTGTGTTGCGTGGGCGGCGTGCTGGGTGTCGTGGCCGGCCTCGCAGCGGCCTGGCTGGCGCGCAGCCTGGGCCAGCCGGTGCTGTTTTCGGTGGCACCGGTGCTGCTCGCTTTCGGCAGCGCGTTCGCCACCGGGTTGCTGTTCGGCTACCTGCCCGCCCGCAAGGCCGCCCGGCTG
>JAYVCL010000304.1:0-10636 GCA_043749975.1 Burkholderiales bacterium | reverse complement strand
GGTTCGACACCCGGTTTCAGGCGCTGCACGATCAACGCCCGCGTCGCGGGTGTCAGGCTGGCGGCCAATGATTTGGCGGCCTCCAGGCGTTTGGCCTTGTCGGTGGACGAGATTCGCACCGCCGCGCGCAGCAGGTTCAGGTCAGCCTTCAAGCTCGCATCGGTTTCGGTCGACAGCGCCTTTTCGATCAGCGGCAGCTTCGATTCATCGGCCCCGTCACGCAGTTCGCGGATGGCTGCGGCGCGCTGCAGCGGGTCTGTTGAGAGCAACTTCAGCGATGCCATCGCCGAGTCGATTTCGCGGCGCAGGCGGTTGCTGTTGACCACGTCTTCGGCGTTGTCGGGCAGCCGTGTTTCAAGGTCGGTTGCAGCGTCACGCACCGTGTTGGCGCGCACGACAAACACCTTGTCGCCTGCAGTCTTCACCTCGTCGGCCAACAAGGATTTGAAAAACTCGAGCGCCTTCGCATCGCCACTGGCCGCTGCCTGCGCGATGGCTTCGGCCCGCGTGTCGGTGTCGCCGATCGACATCGCGCGGACCTGGTCAGGGCTCAGTGCGTGCGCGGCGGTCGCGATCAGGCTGGCACACAGCGCGCCCAGGCAAAAGCGCCACAGCGCATGACGGTTGACGCTCATTGAGATGCAAACGGGCAGCGCGATCAGAAAGGAAGCGATCGCACTGCCAGTCTTTTTACTTCTTCATCTCGGGCTCGTCCTTCTTCTTGTCGTTGCCTTCGATGTACGGGCTCCAGGGCTTGGCTTTGACCGGGCCGGGCGTTTTCCAGACCACGTTGAACTGGCCGTCGCCCTTGACCTCGCCGATGAACACCGCCTTGTGCAGGTGGTGGTTCTTGGCGTCCATCATCGAGGTGATGCCGCTTGGTGCCGTGAAGGTCTGGCCCGCCATGGCGGCGACGACCTTGTCGGTGTCGGTGCTCTTGGCTTTTTCGACCGCCTGCTTCCACATGTAGATGCCGATGTAGGTGGCTTCCATCGGGTCGTTCGTCAGCGGCCGGTCGGCACCCGGCAGTTTCTTGGCCTTGGCGTAGGCGGCCCACTTGGCCTTGAACTCGTCGTTGGTCGGGTTCTTGATCGACATGAAGTAGTTCCATGCGGCCAGGTGGCCCACCAGCGGCTTGGTGTCGACGCCGCGCAGTTCCTCTTCACCGACCGAGAACGCCACCACCGGCACATCGGTCGCCTTCAGGCCCTGGTTGCCCAGCTCTTTGTAGAACGGCACGTTCGAGTCGCCGTTGATGGTCGAGATGACCGCCGTCTTGCCACCGGCCGAAAACTTCTTCACGTCGGCGACGATGGTTTGATAGTCGCTGTGACCGAACGGTGTGTATTTCTCGTCGATGTCCTTGTCGGCCACGCCCTTGCTCTTCAGGAACGCGCGCAGGATCTTGTTGGTGGTGCGCGGGTACACGTAGTCGGTGCCCAGCAACACGAAGCGCTTGGCCCCGCCGCCGTCCTTGCTCATCAAATATTCGACTGCCGGAATCGCCTGCTGGTTTGGCGCGGCACCGGTGTAGAACACGTTCTTGCTCAGCTCTTCGCCTTCGTACTGCACCGGGTAGAACAGCAAGCCGTTGAGTTCTTCGACCACCGGCAACACCGATTTGCGCGACACGCTGGTCCAGCAGCCGAACATCACCGCCACCTTGTCCTGGCTGATCAACTGCTTGGCTTTTTCAGCGAACAGCGGCCAGTTGGACGCGGGGTCGACCACCACCGGTTCGAGTTTTTTGCCGAGCACGCCGCCCTTGGCATTGATCTCGTCGATGGCCATCAGCACGGTGTCTTTCAACACGGTCTCGGAGATGGCCATGGTGCCCGACAGCGAGTGCAGCACACCCACTTTGATGGTGTCGGCGGCAAGCACCGAGAACGACAACAAGCTTGATGCAGCAAGCGCTGCAGACACGGCCTTGAGCGCGTGGCGACGAATCATGGACTTCTCCGAGGTTGTGATGAGGATGTGACGAGACGGTTGGATGTCTCAAGCTGTGACAGCAAGCCCCATGCCAGTGCGCGGACAACAGCGGCACGCTGCGGCCAGCCCGCACGCCGGTTTGCAACAGCCACGCTGGTGCACCACGAGTTGCACCAGCTTGGTGTTGGCGCATGCACCGCGAGGTGGCACCCAACTTGCGAAACATCGGCAACGCTGGCTAAGATGACGTCCACCCCGCCCACCTGCGAAACACCACGATGGAACTGACCCCGCGCGAGAAAGACAAGCTGCTGATCTTCACCGCCGCGCTGCTGGCCGAGCGGCGCAAGGCGCGCGGCTTGAAGCTGAACTATCCCGAGGCCGTGGCCCTGATCAGCGCGGCCATCATGGAAGGCGCGCGCGACGGCAAGACGGTGTCTGCATTGATGAGCGAAGGCAAGACCGTGCTCACGCGCGCCGACGTGATGGAGGGCGTGGCCGAGATGATTCCCGACATTCAAATGGAAGCGACCTTCCCCGACGGCACCAAGCTGGTGACGGTGCATCAACCCATTGTTTGAGGCGCTCGACATGACCCCTGGCGAACTGTTCACCGACGGACCCGACCACGTCCTCAACCCGGGCCGCCGCTGCATCACCGTGGTGGTCGAAAACAGCGGCGACCGCCCGATCCAGGTCGGCTCGCACTATCACTTTGCCGAGACCAATCCAGCGCTGCTGTTCGACCGCAGCGTGGCGCGCGGCATGCGGCTGAACATCGCTTCGGGCACCGCGGTGCGCTTCGAGCCGGGGCAGCAGCGCACGGTCGAACTGGTGGACTACGCCGGCGAGCGCAAGGTGTTCGGGTTTCGCGGGCTGGTGCAGGGGGCGCTTTGATGACTCTTGCACTGTGATGCACGTTCGTTTTTGATCGCGAAGAACTCGAAGGACGCAAAGGACGCCAAGTGGATGAAGAGGAAGTGGCGGCTGAGGCGGTGGATGCTGCAATCGCCATTCACAAGGCGTTGGGGCCGGGTCTGCTGGAGTCGGCCTACGTTGCGGCACTGGAGATCGAGTTCGCGGAACGGGGTCTGGCCTTCGAGCGCGAGGTGCCGATCAGCGCGGCTTATCACGGCAAGCCCTTGGGCGTGGCTTACCGCGCCGATCTGGTGGTCGAGTCAATATTGCTGATCGAAGTGAAATCCGTCAGCAGCCTGATGCCTGCTCATGTTGCACAAGCCCTCTCCTACTTGCGCTTGGGAAACTTCCGCCTCGGTCTCATCCTGAACTTCTCCACCCCGCTGATGAAGCAAGGCATCAAACGCATCATCAACCAGCCCTGAACCTTTGCGCACTTCGCGTCCTTCGCGTTCTTTGCGATCAAAAAGAAACCCAACAGAAAGCATCCCAGCATGGCAACCATCCAGCGACGCGCTTATGCCGAAATGTTCGGCCCCACCACCGGCGACCGCGTGCGGCTGGCCGACACCGCACTGATTGTCGAGGTCGAACACGACTTCACGTTGAATGCCGGCGGCTACGGCGAAGAAGTGAAGTTCGGCGGCGGCAAGACCATTCGCGACGGCATGGGCCAAAGCCAGCGCCTGGCGGCCGAGGTGGCCGACACCGTCATCACCAATGCACTCATCATCGACCATTGGGGCATCGTCAAGGCCGACATCGGCTTGAAGAACGGGCTGATCGCCGGCATCGGCAAAGCCGGCAACCCCGACGTTCAATCGGGGGTCGACATCGTCATCGGGCCGGGCACCGAAATCATTGCCGGCGAAGGCACCATCGTGACGGCGGGCGGCATCGACAGCCACATCCACTTCATCTGCCCGCAGCAGATCGAAGAGGCGCTGATGAGCGGCGTCACCACCATGCTCGGCGGCGGCACCGGCCCGGCCACCGGCACCTTCGCCACCACCTGCACGCCGGGGCCATGGCACATCCACTCGATGCTGAAGGCAGCCGAGGCTTTTCCGATGAACCTGGGCTTCATGGGCAAGGGCAACGCCAGTCTGCCGAGGCCACTTGAGGAACAGATCGAAGCCGGTGCGTATGGTTTGAAACTGCACGAAGACTGGGGAACCACGCCGGCCGCGATCGACAACTGCCTGAGCGTGGCCGACCGCTTCGATGTGCAGGTCGCCATCCACACCGACACGCTGAACGAATCGGGCTTTCTGGAAAGCACCATCGCCGCCTTCAAGGGTCGCACCATCGCCACCTTTCACACCGAAGGCGCGGGCGGCGGGCACGCGCCCGACATCATCCGCGCGGCGAGCCTGCCGAATGTGTTGCCAAGCTCGACCAACCCGACCATGCCGTACACCGTGAACACGGTCGACGAGCACCTGGACATGCTGATGGTGTGCCACCACCTGGACGCCGGCATTGCCGAAGACCTGGCCTTTGCCGAAAGCCGCATCCGCCGCGAGACGATTGCCGCCGAAGACATCCTGCACGACATCGGCGTGTTCTCGATGATGTCGTCCGACAGCCAGGCCATGGGCCGCGTGGGCGAGGTCATCATCCGCACCTGGCAGGCGGCGCACAAGATGAAAGAGCAGCGCGGCTGGCTGGCACCGCTTTCCTCGTCTGCGCGAGATGCCACGTTCACTCTCTCCCCCTCTGCGGGAGGATCCTTTTCGACTCCTTCCCCCGGCGGGGGAAGGGAGCGTCTCGGCGTCTGCGACGCAAACATTCGGTGTGACAACTTTCGCGTCAAGCGCTACATCGCCAAGTACACGATCAACCCGGCCATCACCCAAGGCATCGCCCACATCGTGGGCTCGGTCAAAGTCGGCAAGTTCGCCGACCTGGTGCTCTGGAAACCGGCCTTCTTCGGCGTCAAGCCGTCGTTGATTTTGAAAGGCGGCGTGATCGCCGCCGCCGCCATGGGCGACCCGAACGCGTCCATCCCCACGCCCCAGCCAGTGCACTACCGGCCGATGTTCGCAGCCTTCGGCGGCGCCTTGCACGACTCGTGTCTGAGCTTCGTCTCGCAAGCCTCGCTCGACCTTGGCGTGCCCGAGAAGCTAGGCCTCAAGCGCCGCACCGTCGCAGTGAAAAACACGCGCAACATCGGCAAAGCCGACATGATCCACAACAGCGGCACACCGCACATCGAGGTCGACCCGCAGACCTACGAAGTGCGCGCCGACGGCGTGTTGCTGACCTGCGAGCCGGCTTCGGTTTTGCCGCTGGCACAGAAATATTTTTTGTTTTGAGCGTGCAAACCTAGCGCTGTTCATGCCGGCGGCGAACCGCTGACCAATCCACGCGCTTTCAACCACGCGTTGGACAGTGCCTGCCGCAGCGCCGGGGTTCGCGCCATGTGCCGTTCGCACACGAGAAACAGTCCCCTGACTGTTTCTCGTCCGGCTGACCTCTTGCTGTTGGACGTAAGCGGCGAGCGGCTTACCTTAGAACAACATGGATAAAATTGTTCTGTCTCGTTCTTGGGGTGCAAAAGATGACACACGCGCTTATGTCGGCCGTCGCAAAGGCCGAGAAGCTCCCGCCCGCGGAGCAAGACATTCTGGCGGCTATCCTTGTCGAGGAAATTGACTCTGAGCACCGTTGGTCTCAGTCGTTCGCTCGGTCGGAACATGTACTGGAAGCTTTGGCTGCAGAAGCACTCGCTGAGTTCAAGGCGGGCAAGGCCAAACCGCTCGACGACCTGCTGTGAAGTCACGAACAACCGAGAAGTTTCGGTTGCTCCTTGCTTCGTCAAGCCCCGAACGCCAAACTCGAATCCGGGCCGCGTACCGTTTGTGGATGGCGAACCCCGCACACCCATCACTGCGTTTCAAGAAGGTACATCAACGCCTGCCGATCTACTCTGCTCGAGTCGATCTCGACTGGCGGGCTGTTGGCATACTCGATGAAGGCACGTTGGTCTGGTTCTGGCTGGGTCCGCATCCACAGTATGAAGCCCTCCTCAAGTCGCTGTGAGGCTGACGGCTGGATGGGTAGCCGGGGTTTCTAGCCTTGCGCCACAGGGCGTTCACGCTGACCAGCCGACCACCACCACATCTCGCAGCAACCAGCGAGAAGCGATCTGCGTCGATGCCACAAACCCATCTGAATCAGACCTTGCCCAATGAACCACCGCCTTTGAAGTTGATCGTCGCGGTGACCTGCGGATCGCCGGCGTTCGGCGGTGTGGGGCCGGCCTGCAGCGTGCCCGTCAAGTGCAACGCTCCGATGTCGAGTTCGATGTAGTGAACGCTGGCATAGCCCATCAGCGCCGTTCCGGCCGCCGGGCCGAGCGTTTCGGTTCCCACCAGCAGCACCGTGGCGTTGCCGGCATCGTTGTTCAGCGGGTCGGTGTCCAGGCGCAAGGCCCAGTCGGCACCATTGGCATCCTTGCCGGTCCAGTCGCCGGTCAGCGTGGGCACGAAGCGCTTCTCCGCCGTCGTTTGGTTGTCGAGCCGCACGGTGATCGGCTTGAGATTCAGGTTGGACGGTGTCAGCACGATGGTGTCGTCTTCGATGAAGTGCCCGCTGTAGGCATTGCCCAGCGGCGCTGTCGCCCCGACCACGGTGAGCTGCATGTCGCGCCCGTCGAAAGTGCCCGAAAAATTGAATGGGACGTTGCTGACGGAAATGTTCGAGGAGTCGAAGCGCCCGCTCGGCTGGTTCACAGATTTGGCGTCGGGAAAGAAAGCCACGCTGACGATCTGGCGGTCGACCACGCCGCCGAAGGTGAAGGTGAAAAACGGTGCGAACAACGCCGCGCCGCCGCACCCGCTCAACGGCAAGGTGGACGCTGCCGTCACCGCCACGGCAAAACTGCCCAACACCACCTTGCGGCGTGACACGCCGCATGACACATCGAATGCAGGCTGGGGTGAATCAAAGTGGACCGGGTTCATGGTGTGACTCCTTGTGCAAGGGTTTTCAGAAAGTCCGCGATGCCGGCCTGCAACTGCACCAGCTCGGGTTCCAGTGCCCGCATTCGGATCTGCACTGCGGGCGGTGCTTGTTGCTGGTCGAAGATGGCCTGCGAGTCAGCGGCGTTCATGTTCCAGAACGTCTGGTGCACCTGCCACAGTTGATCGCGCAGTACCCGCCACTGGCCCAGCACGCCCTCGGGCCAGTGCTGCTGCAGGCTGCCGTCGTGGCGCTCGCGGGCGTCGCGGAAGCGGGTCACCGCCGCGTTGTAGTCGTTGGCAAACGCCACGAAGCGCGGTTTCGGCACCCGTGTTTGCAGCAGCAGTTGCTGCAGATTGCGCACGCCGAAAAGGTACTGGTTCAGTGTTTCCGAGAGATCGATCTGGGCCGAGCGCGGATCGGTGAGCGGGATGTTGCGTGCCGGCTCCAGTTGCCACCACCCGGGCGACTGTGCACGCACGCGCGCCTCCAGGCTGGCGATGCTGTGCACCGTGTACGTCAGGTCGCCGGCATCGGTAACGAGGCCGAGCACGCCGTAGCCGCTGATGGCCGGGCCGCCAGAGTCGCCGCCCAGCGCGGCCGGGAATTCGATGCGCAGGTTTTCGCGCACGTCGCGCAAGGCGGCGACGGCACCGCTGCGCGGGGCCACGCCGCACTGCTGCTGCTGGCCCAGCAGCCAGGTTTCTTGGCCCGCCTTGACCTGCGCGTCGAGCGCCAACACGCGCAGCAGCGGCTCGTAGCCTGCCGGCCGCGGCACGCGCAGCAGCGCGATGTCGTGCCCGCCCGCATCGAAGGGCTCGACGATTTGTGCTGCACGGCTGGGCACGCCGCTTTCGTCACCGGCACAGAAGCTGACTTCGATCTTGCGATTCGCTGCATCGAGCGTGGCGGCGGGCGTGCCCGGCGTGCCCGACGTTGCGAGCGGCAGCACCACATGGCGCGCGGTGGCGATCAACACATGCCGCGTCTGCATGCCGACCACCAGGCCGAAGCCGTGTTCGTTGGAATCCAGCGAGCGGATCCGCACCACGTTGCGCAACAGCCGTTGACCCAGCTCCGGGCCGCTGGAAAATGTGCTGTCGCCGGCGGCACAGGCCGGTGCTGCCAAGCCTGCCGTCAGCCACACGAGCCACAAAATCACGCCGCTGCGCAGGCCATTCGCCAGCGTCATGGCCCTGCTCCCGCGAAGTACTTGCGCAGCCACGCCAGCGCGCCCCACAGCAGCGCGGCCGAGCCCCACAGCACGCTGGTCAGGTGGTGGCGTGAAACGTATTCGAGCCAGCTCGGCTTGAGCGAGCGTTCGAACTCGCCCACCCGCAGGCGCAGCACCCGCGCCGAGCCGCTGAGCTTGAGCAACAAGGGGGCACCGGCGATCAGCTCGCAGCGCTGCACCACCAGGCCGTCGACTTGCAGCCAGTCGCCGCCGTTGATGGGCACGGTCTGCCCGGTGGCCGGCAGGGTGATGGTGCCGCTTTCCAGGCTGGAGCCCACCGCCGACACGAGCCCTGCCGCTGCGCCGGTGCCGATGTGGGTGCTTTCGCGCCGTTCGGTAAAGCGCAGCGTGCTGGGGCGCAGCCCGTCGATGCGCAGCGCCGCGTTGCCGCGCCGCTGCAGCCACAAGCTCATCGGCGGGACGGGCGTGTCGCTTTGCGCCGCGTCGCCGCCAACCAGCCGCAGCGCTTCGGTGTGGGTGAAGACACGCTCCAACGCAGCCTGAGCGTCGCCCAGGCGCAGCGTCGCGTTGCCGCGCACTTCCACATCGGCAACAACGGGCGAGCGCGGGCTGTCGACCCACAGCGCCGTCGTGTCGTCGCGCACCTGCACCGTCAGGCGCGCACCGGCGGGCAGGGTCAGGCCGCGCAGGCGCAACTCGCTGGCGCGCACCGCCAAGCGGTCGGCATGCTGGCGCGCCGCCGTGCTGGCAAGGGCGGCATCGACCGACTCGAACGAGGTGAAGCCTTCGACGCGCAATTCGCCGTCGACCGACTGCGGGCCGAGCAGCGCTGGCTCGGTCAACCCCAGCGTGACGCTCGACGCCTGCAGCTCCAGCGACAACGGCACGCTGGGCACGGGCACGCTCGCCGCCAGCAACAGCACGGCGGCCACCAACAGCACCGGCCACAGCAGCGCACCGAGGCGGCGCTGGTCGCGCGTGCCTTGCTCGGCCAGCGTGGCGTCGAGCATCTTCAGCCGCTCTTGCAGCTCGCGCAGTTCCGGCAGTGGCGCATCCCCGGCGACCAGGCGCGCGGCCAACTGGGTTGCCGTGGCGGCGCGCAAATCATGCAGGCCGCGCAGGCGATCAGGATCAAGGTCAGGATCAGGGGCTGCCATCGCGCGGCCCAAGCACCGTGAAGCGCAGCAACGGCAGCGCCAGCGCGTCCTTCGCGCCCACCGCTTGCACGTCCACCCGCAGCCCCTTGCCGTCGCCCGGCAGCTCGATCGGCAGCGTGATGCGCTGCCATGCGTAGCGGTGCGAGTCGGGCAGGTCGGCCCAGGCCGTGGCTGCGGTTCCAGGCAAGGCATCGGCCCCGGTGCGATAGCTGCGCCAGGCCATCGACGACACCTCGACCGAGACCCGAACCACCGCGAACACGCGCATCTCAGTGCGCGCCTGGGCGCTGAACGCCACCGGCGCGATGGCCGGCAGCGCGCCGGTTGAAACCACCGCCGATCCAGCCACGGCGAGGAACCCCAGGTCGGGCAGCGCCAGCCGCGTGGCTGCGAGCATCGGGGCCGGGTCCCAACTCAGCGCTTGCCCGCCCTGCATGGCCGCGTCGACGCGGTAGAACGGACTCGATCGCTGCGGCTGCACCAGCAGCCGCAGCGGCGCGCGCACGTCGGCGTGCATCTGAAGCGCTGGCTCGGGAGTTGCGCCCGCAGCGGGCGGCGCTCCGCGCGTCAGCGACACCAGCTCGATGAAGGGCTGCGAGACACTGCGCTCGAAGAAGCCCTCGCAGCGCGCCTCGCCAGGCACGCTGCGGTAGGCCGGCGCGCTGGAGGTGCTGGGCTGCAGCGGCGCGCACTCGAAGCCCTGGGCTTGTGCCGATGCGATCTCGGCAGTGGCACAGAACCCGATCAAAACCGCAACAGCACAACATCGAATCGGCATGCAAGCAACCCCCGCTGCCCGCGAAGAGGCAACCGCTCGATGGTCGATTCAATGCGGTGCGCGGGCCATCCCTAGTTTGGCGCACTCCGGGCAGCGAAAGCGCGCTGTCGCGAGACTTGCCGCTCGGGAAAGCCCTGTCGCGTGAAGGTGTCGATGGCCTACATTAATGTTCATTGACCGCTCGGTCGACGAACTGCGAGAGGCACACATGAGCAATGAAGAATCCCCGGTGCTGAGCCGCCGCGAAGGTGCGGTGCTGACCCTCACGCTGAACCGCCCGAAGGCGCTTAACAGCTTCACCAGTGCGATGCACGATGCGCTGATCGCCGCGCTGCACAGTGCGGCTGAAGACCCCAGCGTGCGCTGCCTGGTGCTGACCGGAGCGGGCCGCGCCTTCTGCGCCGGGCAAGACCTGTCCGACCCCGAAATCGCGCCCGACCTGACGCCGGGTGCCGAGCCGAAAGACATCGGCGCGCTGATCGAGTCGCGCTACAAGCCGTTGGCCCTGGCCTTGCACATCTTCCCGGTGCCGGTGATCGCCGCCGTCAATGGCGTGGCCGCCGGGGCCGGTGCCAATGTGGCGCTGAACTGTGACATCGTGCTGGCAGCACGCTCGGCCTCGTTCATCCAGGCCTTCTCGAAAATCGGCCTGATCCCGGACGCTGGCGGCACCTGGTTGCTGCCCCG
>JAYVCL010000303.1:0-6515 GCA_043749975.1 Burkholderiales bacterium | reverse complement strand
TGGTCCAGTCGAGGTCGCCGTTGGCCGGCGCGTTGTCCCGCATGAAAACGTGCTCGGGCTGATTCCCCTCGGTGGCGCCGATCGGCTTCTGTCCGGCCAGTACACGTACGGTCTGGTCCATGGTCGCCCAGCCGCCCCAGTTGGGCGATGCGCCCATCTCGGCGTAGAGCTGTCCTTGGGCGACGAAGGCGACGTTGTTGCTGTCGTTGTTCTTTGAGACGACTTTGACGTTTCGCCCAACGGATTGGGCGGCGATGAACAGCGAATGGGAGTTCAGACCGTAGGCGGTAAGGATGTACTCGGCGTCTGGATTGCGCGACAGCAAGCCGGCACCCAGAGTCTGCATCCGCACGGGATTGGCTGCGGCCTCAAGTTCACGCAAGCCGACCTCCAAGGCCTTGCATCCTGGGCATTCGCTGGAGAACATCTGCTTCTGACGCTCAAGCTCGGCCATCAGGAAGGGATAGCCTGGGTCCCACATCCATGTGATCTTCGCCTTACCCTTGGAATCAGCCATAGTGAACCAGGCTTGCAACAGCGCGTTGGTGTCCTCGCGCACCGAGACGTAAGCGTCGTAGTGGCCATTTTCGACCGAGATCTTCTCCGGGATCGAGGAGGCGGCGATTACCTTGATGCCATTGGCGTGGGCCTTGGCGATGTAAGTCGCGACCAAGCTCTCAGGGATTGCCATCACGATGATCGCGTCAGGCTTCAGGTTAATCGCTGTCTCGAAGGCCTGCACGAAGCCCTGGACCGAGCCCTTTCCGTCGAGATAAGTGGCTTCCCAGCCGAGTGCTTGGGCGGCCTCGACCGAGCCCTTGGAGACGTTGGCGCAGAACGGCGCCACGGTGGCGCAAGAGATGGCGACAATCTTCTTGTTCTGCGGGGCCTTGGCCGAAGTCTTCGGGCCAGGCCAATCAGTCATGGGCGCAAAGTCGGAGATGGTGAGCTGCAACTCTGGTTTGGTCGGATCGCGCGCCGCGACCAGGCCAGACTTGGCGGCCGCGATCAGCGCCTCGGCCGACTGAAAGCCCTGTGCTCCCCGCGCAGAGCCGGCGACGAGGGAAAAGGCGAAGATGGAACAGGCGACGAGAAATGGCGCGACCTTCAGATTGCGTTTGCGAAGCGACATGTGGGTGCCTCCTATGGTTTTCTTGCTTTGGTGGTCGTGAATTCGACTTCTGTCGTCGTGCGACGGATTCGCCGATCCCTCTGTCACAGACAGTTGCTATTCTTGAAGCGATCCACGACGACCGTCCATCAAGAACCCGGCAAGCCTGTCTTGCCGAAATTAAATCGCAGTACGGGAACGGTAGGGAGTGGGGTTCTGTCGCCACTTTTGATGGCCGCCGTGTTCGCACCGCTCTTGTCGATGGTTATCTTCTCGGGCACGCCGTGCAGATCGATGGAGCGCTTCAGAAAGGAACCGCTTCTTTTCCCATGGCTATGGCTATGGGCCTTCGAGCCGGGCGAAAACTGTCCTCGCTGGGGCCAGTTTTGGCTACGCCGCACTCCCTGAACACTTCGACGCCCCAAGCCCACAGGCTCATGGCGGATAGCGCATCCGCTCGATCACCTTGCCCAACGCCTGGATCATCATCGCCTTCATCCTGTCGTCAAAACCGAACGGCAGGTTACCCGCGCTGGCTTGTTGCGACAGAACCGGCGCCGGTGCTGCCCGGCGACGCCATTCTGTGCACGGACGGCGGCGGCGCACTGAGCGCGGTGGCTTGGCATTTGGGCATCGAGCATCACGGGCTCAAGATGTCCAACTGGTCCTCGCGTTCAGGGGCCTTGGCACATCCAGAACGTCAATGCGTACCACGGTCGACTCAAGCAATGGATGCGCCGCTTCAACGGCCTGGCGACCTCGTACCTCGCAAGCTACGTGGGCTGGTTCAGGGCCTGCGACCGCGTGGCCCTAACTCCCACCCGGCACCCGTCAACGCTCGCCCTGGCTGTCGGTGCTCAGTGTCGTCATCAATCAACGCGCAAAGAGCCAATTGGAAAGTACGCCACGCGCTCGCGCCGGCGATTCTCGCAGCAGTGCCCCCGGCGTCGATAGAGTCGGCGCCGGGCTCCGCGCCATCGCTCGCGGCACCACAGGCCTCACGCGTTGCTGGTGGCCCTGACCTCCTCGATCGTCGTCACGCCGGCCCACACCTTGTCGATGCCGTCCTGGCGCAGGGTGCGCATGCCTTCGTTCATGGCGGCAATTTGCAGTTGCTCGGCGCGGGCGCTGGTTTGAATCAACTGGCGCAACTCGCGCGACACGAGCATCAATTCATGTACGCCGGCACGGCCTTTGAAGCCGGTGTTGTCGCAAGCCTTGCAGCCGGGGCTGTGGTGGGCCATCAGGCGGCCATTGCGGCCGTGTCGGCCCTGCCAACCGGCCAGCACTTCGTCGCGCGCCGGGCGGGTTGCGTCGTCGCGAAAGGCGTGCAGGTAGTCGGCCAGCAACTCGCCCACCTCGGCCTCGCTGGCGGGGCGTGATTCACGGCACTCGCCGCACAGGCGGCGCACCAGCCGCTGGGCCAGCACGGCCAGCAGCGAGTCGGCGAAGTTGAACGGGTCCATGCCCATGTCGAGCAGGCGGGTGACGGTTTCAGGCGCGCTGTTGGTGTGCAGGGTGCTCAGCACCAGGTGGCCGGTGAGCGAGGCTTCGACGGCGGTGTGCGCCGTTTCGGGATCGCGGATTTCACCGACCATGATCACGTCGGGATCGGCCCGCAAGAAGGCGCGCAGGGCCTTGGCAAAGGTCCATTCGATCTTCGGGTTGACCTGTACCTGGCGCAGGCCCGGCTGGGTGATTTCGATCGGGTCTTCGGCGGTCCAGATCTTGCGCTCGGGCACGTTGATGTGGCTCAACGCCGAGTGCAGCGTGGTGGTCTTGCCCGAGCCGGTGGGGCCGACGCACAGCACCATGCCGTAGGGCCGCTCGACGGCTTGCTTGAGCCACGCCAGGTTGGTTTCGCTCAGGCCCAGCTTGCTGACCGGCAGCGGCTTGGCCGACGCCAAGATTCGCATCACCACGTCTTCGACCCCGCTGTGGGTCGGGATGGTGGCCACGCGCAGCTCGATGCGGTGCTTGGGCGAGAACTTGGCGAAGTTGATCTTGCCGTCTTGCGGTTTGCGCTTCTCGCTGATGTCGAGGTCGCACATGATCTTGATGCGCGCGGTCACGGCGTTGCGGTAGCTGGGCGGCAATTCGAGGTGGGTGCGCAGTTGGCCGTCTTTGCGAAAGCGCACCCGGATCTTCTCGCGCCCCGGGTCGCTTTCGATGTGGATGTCCGAGACGCCGTCTTTGTGGGCGTCGATGATGATGCTGTTGAGCAGTCGCACCAGCGAGTTGTCGGACTGTTCGATGGGCCGTTCTTCGGCCGCGTCGCGTTGGGTCAGACCTTCTTTTTCCAGCGTCTCGACCAGCTTATCGGTGTCGGGCGCTTCGAAGTGCAGTGGCAGCAAGGACTCGTCGATTTCACGCTGCTCCGGCGTGGCACCGATTTTCTCGTAGACGGCCCACAGGATGTCGTTCATCGAGCGCGATTGCGCGAGCACCGGCACCACCTTGAACTGGGCGCTGAACTCGATTTCTTCTGCGGCAACGCGCAATTGGGCCGGGTCGTCCAGGGCCACGATGAGCCGCCCGTCTCGCAGCAGCAGCGGCATCGCCTGCAAGCGCAGGGCCATGGCATACGGAACCGAGCGCAGCGCATCGATCTCGACCGGGAACGCGTCCACGTTGACCAGCGGGTAGCCCATCTTGCGGGCCAGGGCGGTCTGCAGGTCCTGGCGCGAGACAACGCGCATGCGCACCAGCAACTCACCCAGGGGCGTGTCGCGATCGTGTTGCTGTTGCTGCAGTGCGTTTTGCAGTTGTGCGTCGCTCACCAGGCCCATCGAGGTCAGCGCCTGCCCGATGCGCATGGGCGGCATCGACGCCTGCTGCTCGATGGCTGCCATCAGTTGCTCGGGTGTCACCACCTGTCGCTGCACCAGCAGTTCGCCCAATTTCTGGCTGCGCATGAGCTGCTGCCGGCTGGCGGCATCTTCGACCTGGGCCGAGGTGGCGGCATGCTGCGCGACCAACACTTCCCCGATGCGGGCGCCGATGTCGAAGCTGCTGAAGGTTTCGCGAGGAATGAACATGCGCCGTACGCTGCCGTCGTCGTCCAGCGGCGGAAACAGAAACAGGCCGAAGTCGGTTTCGACATGGCCCACGGTGTCGCCGCGCAAATCGCCGCCTTGCAGCAGGGTCACGCGGTACGGGCTGGCGGCCCGCTCTGCCAGCAGTTCGGCGTGCGGGTCGTCCGAGTGCGGCCGGATCGGGCTCAGCGGTGTGGTCAGCGTGAGTGAGCGAAACTGGTCGAAGCGCAAGGGCAGGGTGGTGCGAGCCGGCGGCACCTGCACATTGGCCACCGACTCATCGGGCACGAAGAAAGTCATCCGCCCGGTCACCCGGCTGGCGTTGTGCCCCTCCACCTCGCAGGCCAGTGGGTCGGTCTGCACGCTTGGGCGCGGGTAGCAGGCCAGCGGCGGCGTCGGCCAGCAAAAGGTCTCGTTGGTCTGCGTGTCTTCGAAATCGCCTGTGTGCGGCAGCGGCGCGGTGGTGTCCCACTGCAGGGGGTTCAACATGTCTGACATCGCATTCCTCACTCAGGTGGGCCGGGCCGGCAGGCGCGCACCTGTGATCCCACCGAAAGTGTCGAGCCGCGCAACCGCGTTTCAAGCGCGGAACAACGGGGCTCGAAACCGTCTGTTCTGCCCTCCATGCGCGGTGGCCCGGTCCGGCATCGGTGGTTCTGCGGGGCGCGGGCGGCGCGACAATCGCGCCCAACAGCCCATGAGCCCATGAACCCTTGAGCCAAACCCGAGCGCGCCGATGACCCAGCCCCACCCCGCCCCCGACCGATGGCAGTTCTGGATCGACCGCGGCGGCACCTTCACCGACGTGGTCGGCAAACGGCCCGATGGATCATTGGTGACGCACAAATTGCTCAGCGAGAACCCCGAGCAATACCGCGACGCGGCGGTGGCCGGCATTCGCCGCCTGCTCGGTTTGCAAGCGCATGAGGCGATCACGCCCGCGCAGGTCGAGTGCGTGAAGATGGGCACCACGGTGGCCACCAACGCGCTGCTCGAGCGCAAGGGCGAGCCGACCCTGCTGGTGACCACGCGCGGGTTTCGCGACGCATTGCGCATCGCCTACCAAGAACGCCCGCGCATCTTCGACCGCCACATCGTGCTGCCCGAGCTGCTGTATTCGCGTGTCATCGAAGCGATGGAAAGAGTCGGCGCGCACGGCGACGTGGTGCAGCCGCTGGACGAAGCGCATCTGCGCGAGCGGCTGTGGGCCGCGTTCGACGCCGGCCTGCGCAGCGTGGCCATCGTCTTCATGCACGGTTACCGTTTTCCGGCCCACGAACTGGCGGCGCAACGCCTGGCCGAAGAAGCAGGCTTCACGCAGATCAGCGTCTCGCACCAGGTCAGCCCGCTGATGAAGTTGGTCAGCCGCGGCGACACGACCGTGGTCGATGCCTACCTGTCGCCGATTTTGCGGCGCTATGTGGAGCAGGTGGCGGCCGAGATGCCGGGGGTGAAGCTGTTTTTCATGCAGTCGTCGGGTGGGCTGGCCGATGCGCATGCTTTCCAGGGAAAAGACGCCATTCTGTCAGGGCCGGCGGGCGGGATTGTGGGCATGGCGCGGACGGCGCAGTTGGCTTGGCGGGATTTGTCGGGTGGCACGCGCCCCCATCCCGGCCTTCCCCCAGGGGGGGAAGGGGTGAACGGCGGGCCTGAAGGCCCGGTTTTTGTTATTGGGTTCGACATGGGGGGGACGTCTACCGACGTGAGCCACTTCGCGGGCGAGTTCGAACGCGCGTTTGAAACCCAGGTGGCCGGTGTGCGCATGCGCGCGCCGATGATGAGCATTCACACGGTGGCCGCGGGTGGCGGCTCGGTGCTCGGTTTCGACGGTGCGCGGTTTCGGGCCGGGCCGCACAGCGCGGGGGCCAATCCCGGGCCGGCGTGCTACCGGCGTGGCGGGCCGCTGGCCGTGACCGATGCGAACGTGATGGTCGGCAAGATTCAGCCGGCGTACTTTCCCAAAGTGTTCGGGCCGCAGGCCGACGAGCCGCTCGACGCGCAAGTCGTGGTCGATAAATTCACCGCGATGGCGCTCGACATCGAACGCGCTACCGGCGTTCAACGCACACCCGAGGCGGTGGCCGAAGGCTTCATCGACATCGCGGTGGGCGCAATGGCCAATGCGATCAAGAAAATATCGGTCGCGCGTGGCTACGACGTGACGCGCTACACCTTGCAGTGCTTCGGCGGTGCCGGCGGTCAGCACGCCTGCCGGGTGGCCGATGCGCTGGGCATGAGCCGCGTCTTCGCGCACCCGCTGGCGGGCGTGTTGTCGGCCTACGGCATGGGCCTGGCCGACCAGAGCGTGATGCGCCAGGCGGCCATCGAGCTGGTGCTCGATTCAACGCCAGAGTTGCCGCTCGATTCAA
>JAYVCL010000302.1:0-3399 GCA_043749975.1 Burkholderiales bacterium | reverse complement strand
CCGGGCCGCAGGCGCAGCGGCCCCCTCGGGGGGCAGCGAACCACACGAAGTGGGGAGCGTGGGGGCCACATCACCACAATCGAGAACGACCAGCCGCTCAAGCACCAGTTGGCGTAGCACCCGTAGCGCTGCGGACGTGTTCAGGCCGCCGACCAGCAGCGCATCGAGCGTCGCCTGCATCATGGCTCGCACCGGCGCGCCTGCGGCCAGCAGCGCCATCTGTCCGCCGTAGCGGCGGCGGATGCGCTGGACAAAGCGCGAGTAGGCCGGGCTGGCCAACCTTGGGGGGAAAGGGGTTTCGCTACCCGCGGTTGATGCGGCAGTTGATGCGGCAGTTGATGGGATGGTCATCACAGGACTTCACAAAAGTTCATGTTTTTCGCACCCGACGGGGAGAAGCGCCGGCGGTCATAATTCTCAGGTCAATGGAGCCTGAATTGCCCCTCCTCTCCAGTCCGCCCGCCCTGCCGTCCCGACGCCTGCGATGGACGGCTGTGGCGATGCGTTGCCTGCTCTGGCTGGTCGCGGGCGCCTGGCTGCTCTTCGCAGCCGGCTGGTGGCTGCTCCACGGCTGGATTGTGCCGCGAATCGGCGAATTCCGTCCGCGCATGGAAGTGGCGGCGAGCCAGGCGCTCGGCGTGCCGGTGCGCATCGGCAGCATCAACGCGCGTTCGGAGGGAATGTTTCCTTCGTTCGAGCTGCGCGACGTCAGCCTGCTCGACAAAGAGGGGCGCGAAGCGGTCCGCCTGCCGCATCTGTCGGGCGCGCTGTCGCTGGCGTCGCTTTGGGGGCTGGGCTTCGAGCAACTCGTCATCGACAGGCCCGAACTCGACATCCGGCGCGCTGTAGACGGGAAAATTTTTGTCGGCGGGCTGGAGGTCTCCAAAGACGCCGACAGCGGCCACAGCAGGGTGGCCGACTGGCTTTTTTCGCAAACCGAGTTCGTCTTTCGCGGCGGCACCCTGCGCTGGACCGACGAGATGCGCCAGGCGCCGCCGCTGGTGCTGAGCCAGGTCGATGGCGCCCTGCGCAACAGCCGCCGCCGCCATTCGATGCGGCTGGACGCCACGCCGCCGGCCGGCTGGGGCGAGCGGTTCAGCGTCAGGTACATCTTCAGGCAGCCCTTGCTGTCGCGCAGCGCCGGCGATATTTCCAGCTGGTCGGGGCAGCTCTACGCCGATTTCCAGCGCGTCGATGTAGCGCGCGTCCAGCCCTATGTCAGCTTCGATTCACCGGGGATGGCGCTGAGCCGGGGCCGGGGCGCACTGCGCGCCTGGGCCGACGTCAGCCGGGGAAAAATCACTGGCGCAGTGGCCGATGTGGCGCTGCGGGACGTGCAGGCCCGGCTGGGCGCAAAGCTCGAAGCGCTGGAGTTCGAATCGCTTGCCGGGCGCTTCAGCGGCGCGCGCCTGGCCGGTGGCTTCGAGGCCAGCACCGAGCGCCTTCAATTTCGCACCCGCGACGGCCTGCTATGGCCGGGCGGCAATCTGGCGCTGGTCCATCTGGACGATCAGCCGGGCTCGCGCCAGGAAGGCACGCTGAAGGCCGACCGGCTGGACCTGGTGGCTCTGTCCCGTATCGCCAGCCGCCTGCCGCTGGACAGCCGCACGCAGGAACTCATCGCGTCGTTCGCGCCTCGGGGACTGGTGGAAACGCTGGATGCGCGCTGGCAAGGGCCGCTCGATGCGCCTGCCAGCTTTGCCGCCAAGGGGCGCGTGGTCGGTCTGAATGTGGCAGCGCTCCCGGCACCATTGGCAGCACCTGCCGCCGTGCCGGACGGGCGGGCCGCAAGCGCCGTCCAAGCCGTTTCAGGCCGGCCCGGGTTGAGCGGCGCCACGGTCGATTTCAACTTCACGCAGGATGGCGGTCAGGCCAGCGTGAAAATCGTGAAGGGCGCCTTGGATCTGCCCGGTGTTTTTGAGGAGCCCCGGCTGCTGTTCGACCACTTGTCAACCGAGGCGCAATGGAAGATCGCTGGCCAGAAAATCGATCTGCAATTGCGTAATCTGCAGTTTGCCAACGCCGACGCGCAGGGCCAGGCGCAGGTCCGCTGGCGCACTGATGATGTGGCGGCCACCGGACCGGCAGCGACCGGCAGAGCATCCGATCGCGGCTTTCCAGGCGTGCTCGACCTGCAGGGCGTGTTAAGCCGTGGCGACGGCAGCCGGGTGCATCGGTATTTGCCGCTGGTCGTGGGAGCCGATGCGCGCCGCTATGTGCGCGAAGCGGTGCTCAAAGGGCAGGTCAGCGACGTCAAATTCAAGGTAAAAGGTCCTGTTGAACACCTTCCCTTCAGCCGTGCGAACCCGGGCGATTTTCAAATTTCGGCCAAAGTGCGCGACGGGCATTTTCTCTATGTGCCCAAATTCCTGCAGCCGTCTGGTGCAGCGCCCTGGCCCGCCTTGACCGAACTCAATGGCGAGCTGGTATTTAACCGCGCGGCGCTCGACATCAAAAATGCCAGTGGAAAGGTCGCTGGCCTGCCGGGCCTGCAATTGGTCAAAGGCGACGCCCGCATCGCCGACATGATGCATGACGCTACCGTGGAAGTCACGACTGACATCAGGGGAGCGCTGACCGACGCATTCGGCTTCGTCAACACATCGCCGATAGGCGGCATGACCAGCCAGGCTTTGGCCAATGCCACGGCCACAGGCACGGGTGAGTACCGATTTCGCCTGATTTTGCCGATCAATGAGATCGACAAATCAAGGGTCGAAGGCGCCGTCACATTGCCGGGAAATGATGTCAGATTCGTTCCCGACGCGCCCCAGCTGGCCGCGCTCAAGGGCGTGATCAATGTGACGGAGCGAGGCTTTACCGTTGCCGGCGCCCAGGCCAGGGTGCTCGGCGGTGAAGTACGTATCGACGGCGGAACGCACGCTGCCGTTTCGCCGGGGGACAGCAAGATCAGCGTCGCCTTCAAGGCGCAGGGCACGCTGACTGCCGAAGCGCTGCGCCAGGCCAAGGAGCTTGGGTTCGCTTCGCGCCTGGCCGAGCATGCAAGCGGCGGCACGGCTTACACGGCTTCGGTGCTGTTCCGGCGCGGCATTCCCGAGGTGACTGTCAGCAGCAGCCTGCAGGGAATGGCGCTGAATTTTCCGGCTCCGTTGGCCAAAACGGCTGAAACCGCCCTGCCACTGCGCTTTGAAAATGCCTTGCTGCCGGCTTCGCTGAACCCCGGCCAGACGCTGCAGGATCAGCTGTCGGTGAGCATCGGCCGTGTGGCAAGCATCAACTATGTGCGCGATGTCAGCGGCGCCGAGCCGCGCGTGCTTCGAGGCGGCATCGGCGTCGGGCTGGAAGAGGGCGAGTCGGCGCCGACGCCGCCGGCCGGCGTTGCGGCGAATATCAAGCTGGCGCAGCTCGACCTGGACGCCTGGGAGAAACTCCTGGGCG
>JAYVCL010000301.1:0-4661 GCA_043749975.1 Burkholderiales bacterium | reverse complement strand
GCTCAATACACCCCGAGCGTCACGCAATGACAGTCAAGACACTCGTTGACCCCGGAAAACAGCGTCAAGATGGCCCATCAGGCCATACAGTGGTCGATGTGTGAAATATGCGGGCTAGCAACGCTTCCCCGAGCCGCACCGCGCCACGTGGCCAACTCCTGCCGCGCCTCAATCGCTCCGAATGCTGCCTTCCGGCGTGTGCCCACCGCTGCGGGGCCTCCTTCGGGTGGCTCTGCATGGGTCCGATCGGCTCGCGCGAGCGGCAGCTTTGGGCCGACGGGCCCATGATCGCGAGCGTCGCTGATGGGTCGGTACTGCGAGTTCGAGCTGTAGAGAAGCGGTCGCCGGCGCGACGCGGATCGCCTCGAGAGAGTCCTACGGCAGCAATACCTCGTACAGCCGCCATTCGAGCTACCGCCGGTCGCCGGGCCCAACGACTGCTTGGTGCCAGTCAGCGTGAGCACGCCCGCCAGCGGCCAGCGTCAGCACACGCTGCATTGCCGACGGCCTCCGCCGCACGGCGAGTGACGGCATCGGGTCGAGACTCGAAGGTCAATGGCCGCTGTAGGGTGCCAGATCCCCGCCTTCCTCAAGGGGCCGCCCAGCGCCGTTGCGGGTCAGCGGTCTCTCAAAGTCCTTGCGGTCGTCGAGATGTCGGTTCGTGTGCACTGGAGTGGCCAGCCCGTGGAAGTCGAGCAGGCGTTTACACCCAACTGATTGAGGAGCCCGTGCCGCAAAGCGGTCCTTCGCCTTCGCTTCTGAGTCAATTTCCGCCGGCAGAGACCCGATTTGACGGTACCCATCGCGCCGGTCCGGGTTGCGGCTGGCGACAAGCCTCGTGCACGCCCGCAGCCCAGAATCTGCGGCACTCAACCCGAGTAGCGACGGAGACTCAGCACATGATCAAGTTCTTCTACAACCTGGCGCCCAACCCGATGAAGGTGGCGCTGTTCCTCGAAGAGGTCGGCCTGCCGTACGAGCCGGTGCCGGTGGACACCCGCAAGGGCGAGCAGCATCTGCCGGCCTACACCGCCATCAACCCGAACGCCAAATGCCCCGCACTGGTCGACGGTGACGCCACCCTCTTCGAAAGCAACGCCATCTTGCTCTACCTGGCAGAGAAGACCGGCCAGTTTCTTCCGCCAAACACCCCGGCAGCACGCGGCGATATGCTGTCGTGGCTGATGTTCATTGCCAGCGGCATCGGTCCGTACTCTGGTCAGTGCGTGCACTTCCGTCACTTCGCGCCGGAGCCCAAGGCCTACGCGCTGAACCGCTACGACTTCGAAGCTTGGCGCCATTGGCGCCTGATCGATGAACGCCTCGCGACGCGCAGCTTCATGCTCGGCGACGCCTACACCTTGGTCGACATCGCACTGTGGGGCTGGGCGAGGATGGTGCCCTTTGTGCTGGGCAGCCAGGAGGCCTGGGCCCAACTGCCGCACCTGAAGCGCTGGCTCGACATGGTCAATCAACGGCCTGCGGCGCAGCGTGCCGAGGCGCTCAAGCAGCGGCATGCGTTCAAGGCCGACATGGACGACGCTGCGCGCCAGGCTCTGTTCCCGCAGAACACCAGGCTCGCGGGTTGAGTGTCGCGGCACGCGGGCCCAGGCGCCGCGCGCCGGCGTACTTGCACCCACCTCAATCGGCGGCCAAGTCCACCGCGCAAGTGGGCAGGCCGCCGACCAGCGCGGCTCTTGACCGGCCGCCGGTTCAACGCTGGCAGCCCCTTCGGAGAGTGGCGTTTCAAGCCATGCACGCCGCGCTTGCATCGCACGGTAGACTGAACCGATGACGCCCCAAGCGCTTCTGGCCCACTACGACAACGCGGAGCTGTGGCCCGCCCATCCTGTTGGCGCGACACCGGCCGACTTGGCGTCGTCCTATCAGGACGCACTTGCGGTTCGGGCGTTGCGAATCGGGCGCGGCGAACGGCCCGTCGGCTACAAGATCGGATTCACCAATCGCACGATTTGGGAACGCTATGGCGTGTTTGCGCCGATCTGGGGGTCGGTTTGGGACACCACTCTGATGCTCTGTGATGGCCGAGGCACGATCGACTTGTCGCGGACATGCCAACCGCGTCTGGAGCCCGAGATTGTGTTCGGCATCGCCGCGACGCCTCCAATGGACGCCTCTCTCGAACAGCTCTTCGCGTGTGTCGAATGGCTGGCACCAGGCTTCGAGATCGTGCAATCACACTGCGCGAACTGGAAATTCACCGCCGCCGAGACCGTGGCCGATGGTTCCCTTCATGGGCGACTGCTTGTCGGACGTCAAACGCCGGTGCGAAGTATTGCCGCCAGTGGGCACGCGCTTGACGCCCTTTTGGCGGCGGCCCGGGTGCGGCTGCTTCATGCCGAGACGGTAGTCGACGAAGGGGCGGGCATCAACGTGCTCGATGGCCCGCTGCACGCGCTGCGCCATTTCGTTTTGGAACAGCAGCGATGTCCTGGCGCGCCGAGCCTGCGCGCGGGCGATGTCGTCACCACGGGTACTTGGACGGACGCGTGGCCGGTGGAACCGGGCCAGGTCTGGCGCGCTGAGTTCGATGCGCCGTTTCACGGGCTTGAGATCGCGTTCGTGTGAAGCACGGCTGACGTCGCGTGGGGTCGGATCGCGGGGCGCGCGACTGCGCCCGAAGTCCGCTCTGTTACGGCCCGGCCGACTGCCTCGGATTGGAAGCCCAATCCACGAGTTCGTTCTCCGGACCCGAAGCCGACATCCGACCGCGTGAAAACGCGTTCGCCGCACCTATCATTGCCGCGGAACCCCGGGGAGCCCGCCACGCCGCGCACCGCTGAGTTCGGCCGCCTCGACGATCATGAAGTCGTGTAGCTCGCGCTCGGTGCCAAGTTCGTTGAGACGTAGCCCACTTTCGGCCAAGCGCCCGAAGCGCTCGCGCAGGGAGCGCATTGGTAGAGGACCAAACCGAGACTCCGCCATGCCAAGAGTGCCTTTTCGCGATCATGGATTGATGCGCGGAAGCGCACACTCGATACAGTCTACCGACGAATCGACGGACGCTGCGCGCAACGTTGAGGAGGTACTCGCAACGGCCGCGCCAGACCCGATGGCAAAAACTCTTGCTGGGCAATTCGCGGGAACTTTGAGTGCGCATGACATCGACGCGTTCGCGGCGCTGTTCGCCGACGACTTCGTCAATCACCAGAGAACTGCTGCCGTTCCGCCTCCGCCAGCCGGCACGCGACCAAAGGACGCAACGGTCGCGTACTTTGCGAGCCGCCTCAAAGGAATGCCCGACCTCGCCGTATCGATCGAGGCGACCGTGGTCAATGCGGATATGTTCGCGGCCAGTTTCGTCTACGAGGGCACGCATAAGGGCGTGTATTTTGGAATCGAGCCGACTGGCAAGAGATTGCGGTTCACGTCTTGCGACATCTTTCGCGTCGCCAGCGGGAAGATCGCGGAGCATTGGGGCATGGGCGACATCGCGGGCACGCTGGCGCAGTTGAAATCGTCCATGCAACAACTGTACTTGCGGCTACGGTCCGTTGAACCTGTGCCCCTATCCGTTTAGCCCGAGCCCGCGCAACAGGTAGAAATATGCCAAGACAGAGCCCATCCCACATTGAACTGTCGATCAAGGAGGCCGCGGAGCTGAACCGCAGGGCGGTTCGATATACGTTGCCCTATTTCGAAGTCGTTCGCGCCAAGATAATCCTCATGGCAGCCCTTGGCATCGACAACGACGAGATCGCCGCCCGCCTGGACACGCGCCGTGAAGTGGTCAGCCAATGGCGCAAGCGCTTCTTCACGGATCGATTGGCGGGCCTGGACGAACGAGCGCGGCCGGGACGCCCCCGCACGCATCCCGCTGCAGCTCAGCGCTGATCTGTACCCGATCACATCCGCGTGATCACCCTCATTTGCTCCAGGCGCTGCCAAGGCAGTCCGAGCACCAGAGCGTCGAATTGATCTTTGGTCAGCGCCAGTGGTGCAGCATCGGCTGCAACGTTGCGGGGCCACTCGAAGCTGCCCTTGTTCAGTCGCCGCGCGGCGCACCAAACACCAAAGCCGTCGTGCACCAAGAGCCGGATGCGCGTTGAGCGGGCGTTGGCAAACAGGTAGCCGTGGTGAGCCCGCGCGGCGCCGAACACCCGTACCACACTGGCCAACAAACGGTCGGCACCGGCCCGCATGTCGAGCGGCTCGACCGCCAGCCAGACCGCGTCGATCCTGATCATCGCAGCACCGCGCGTATCCAGGCCGCGCACTCCGATGCCGCAGCACATGGCCAACTCACGTTGATCACGGTCGTGCCACGGCGCAGTTCGATCCGGATGTCCACCGGCGCCGCCTCGACTGGCGGCAATTGCAACGGCACGAAGGTGGTAGGCACAGCGCTGCCCGCAGCTCTGGCCAACGCGCCGTCGCTACGCCGCTCAACATCAACAACCCAGCGGCGCGCCAGGTTCGCGTTGACGCCGTTGGCCATCGCCACCGCCGCAATCGATACTCCAGGCGAGCGGCACGCCGCGACGACCTGCGCCTTGAACTCGGCGCTATGTGCGCGCCGGCGTCGACGACCAGCGCCGACTTCGTTGGGAATAGTGTGCACGTGTCCACCAATCAGCTAAGTGGACACGAGCATCCTAAAACGATGGATCAAGATCAAGGTGCCGCGGCTAGACGCTTAC
>JAYVCL010000300.1:0-6591 GCA_043749975.1 Burkholderiales bacterium | reverse complement strand
GGCGGCCACCGTGCTGCTGCGCGGCGTGACCGGCAGCGGCAAAACGGAGATCTACCTGCGCGCCGCGGCCAGCGTGCTGGACGCTGGCCGGCAAGCCCTGGTGCTGGTGCCCGAGATCAACCTGACCCCGCAGCTCGAAGCGCGTTTCGCCGAGCGCTTTGCGGGCCGCCGCATCGTCTCGCTGCACAGCGGCCTGACGCCCGCACAGCGGCTGCGAAGTTGGCTGGCAGCGCACCTGGGCCTGGCCGACCTGGTGCTGGGCACGCGGCTGGCGGTGTTCGCGTCGATGCCTCGGCTCGGCTTGATCGTGGTCGACGAAGAGCACGACCCGTCTTACAAGCAGCAAGAAGGCGCGCGCTATTCGGCGCGCGACCTGGCGGTGTATCGCGGCAAGCTGGAAGGCGCGCTGGTGCTGCTGGGTTCGGCCACGCCGTCGCTGGAGAGCTGGCAGCGGGCCAACGAGGGGCGCTATCTGCGCCTGACGCTGCCCTCGCGCATCGGCGGCGGCGCGCTGCCCACGGTGCGGCTGGTCGACATGAACCAGCAGCCCAAGAGCAAGGCCAGCGCCTTGTCGCCACCCCTGGTGGCCGCCTTGCAGCAGCGCATCGAATGTGGCGAGCAGAGCCTGGTGTTCCTGAACCGGCGTGGCTACGCGCCGGTGCTGCACTGCGGCGACTGCGGCTGGAAGAGTGGCTGCCCGCATTGCAGCGCCTGGCGCGTCTTTCACAAGCTCGACCGCACACTGCGCTGCCATCACTGCGGCTTCGCCGAGCGCGTGCCGCGCGCCTGCCCCGACTGCGGCAACCTCGACATCGCGCCACTTGGCCGCGGCACCGAAAAACTCGAAGAGCAACTCGCCGATCTGCTGCGTGCAGCCGACGGCCAAGCGGCCCGCATCGCCCGCATCGACGCCGACAGCACGCGCTTGAAAGGCTCGCTCGAAGCGCAGCTCGGTGCCGTGCACGCGGGCCAGGTCGATGTGCTGGTGGGCACGCAAATGGTCACCAAGGGCCACGACTTTCGGCGCATCACCCTGGTGGCGGCGGTGAACCCCGACACCTCGTTGTTCAGCAGCGACTTCCGCGCGCCGGAGCGCCTGTTCGCGCTCTTGATGCAAGCCGGCGGACGCGCCGGGCGC
This sequence comes from Burkholderiales bacterium, assembly GCA_043749975.1. Lineage (GTDB taxonomy): Bacteria > Pseudomonadota > Gammaproteobacteria > Burkholderiales > Burkholderiaceae_C > JANYJJ01. Next base: position 5,453 of record JAYVCL010000300.1, on the reverse strand, counting down.
AGCGCCGAGCAGGCCGCCCGCAGCGAGATGTGGGTGCAGACCTGGCACCCGCAGCACGCGCTGTATGCGGCCCTGCGCCGGCACGACTTCGACGCCTTTGCGGCCAGCCAGTTGAAGGAACGCGAGATGGCCGGCCTGCCGCCGTATTCGCACCTGGCGATGCTGCGCGCCGAGGCGCGAACGCCCGAAGCGGCACGCGGCTTCCTGCAAGCCGCAGCCGAGTTGGCGTCGAGCCTGCCCGCGGCGGCCGCGGTGCTGGTCTACCCGCCGGTGCCGACGACCGTGGCCCGCGTGGCCAACGTGGAGCGCATGCAGATGCTGGTCGAGTCGGCTTCGCGCGCGACGCTGCAGCAGTTTCTAGCGCTGTGGCTGCCGGCGCTGCATGGCGTTCGCAAAGACCTGAATGCGCCAGACCAACGCATCCTTCGGTGGGCGGTGGACGTGGACCCGCTGTCGATTTGAGCGCGCTTCAAAGCGCCTCGGTCGTCTGCCGCGGGATCGCTTGTCCCTCTCGGTCGATGAACCAGACCTGCGGTTCGCGGATTTCGCTGCGACGCCAGTGGCGCACGTTCTCGAACCATTCGTCGCCTCGCAGCAGGTCCACCAGCACGCGCAGCCGGGCCTCGAATGCGCTGTCACGGCCCTGCGCCTGTGCGAGGTTCACGATCTGCAAACGCAGGTCGCCACGCCCGTCGATCAAGTCGCTGGCACGCCGCACGCCCATTGCGCGCAATTCGTGCCACAGTTTGTCGGGGTTCTGTTCGGCGGGGTCACCCGGGTTGTTGTGCACGCGCAGGTACAGCATCGCCTGATCGACCCATTCCACCAGTTGCGGCGTCGGGATGCTGGTGTTGAGCATCAGGTCGACCAGATCGCCGTGGGCAAGGTTGTCGAGGTTGGCGACGCCCTCTTCTGCGAGCCGGGCGCGGTCGTACAGGTCGATGCCCTCTAACCGTGTCAGCGGCAACCGGTCGTCGGTGGTCAACTCGTTGCGGCGGAACTTCGCGCCGATGCTTTCACGCACGAACACCAGAAATGTTTCAGGCAACACGCCGACGACGAACAGGAACAGCCACGTGCCCCGCGATTCGCCGAACACTGCGCTGACCACAGCGGCCGACACCAGCACCACCAGCACGCGCGCCGTGACCATGCTGTAGGCCTTGGGCTGGAGGTCGCCGCGGGTGTAGCGCCGCGCAATCATGCCGAGCGCAAAGTAGTAGGCACCCAGAAAGCCGAATGCATAGTTGCTGTTCAGCGGCTTCAGCAGCGCGGGAAGGTCGGACGCGCCCGTGAATTCGTTTTGGATCGCAGTAAAAAGAACGATCACGGTCCAGCCACCGGAGATCACCAGCGTGCACAGGACCACGGGCCACTGCGAGCCCGAGAACCATCGCCCGGCGACGCCCGGGTTGGCGTCGCCCCAGATCTCCTGCAGCCGCGATCCGTAGCGCGCCTGCACTTCGGCCAGCGTGTGGGCCTGGCGGTCGAGGCGAAAGATCTGCTGTTCGAAGTTCTCGCGCAACTGCGTCACGCGCTTGCGGTCGAACAGGAAGTACAGCAGACCGGGCAACGCCGCAGCGACGCAGACAAAGGTGAACACAATGGCCAGACCGAGCCCGGTAGCGTGGCCGACCGACAGGAGTTGCATCCCGCTCGCCCAACCGTCCAGCGTCAGGTTGCCCCGGGCAAACAGCGCCAGCGCGGCCGAAGGCAGCGCCGTGGCGATGCTCACCACCAGGGCCAGCGTGAACAGGTGGCGCAGGCTCATCGAGGTGCGCCGCAACCAGGGCGTGAACTTGCCCTTGGCGGTCAGGTAGGCCACCAGCAACAGCACAAGCAGCAGCGTCGGCGTGCCCACCATCAGCCAGGTCTTGCCGGTGACGCCGATCAGCGAGCCGCTGCTGATCTCGGGAAACACGCCACTCAAGACCGAGCTGCCAAAAATTCCACCAACCACCGCCCAGAAAGCCAACCCGAGATACGGCGAATCGTCGCTGGGCTCGACCACGTCGGTGATGCGGACGACCTGCCGTTCGTGCAGGCCACGCAAGCGGCTGCGCGCATCCAGTTCCGCCCTGTCGCTGTCGAAAACGATCACGCGCGTGGCAAGCGGTGCCAGCGTGTGCACCGACTCGGGGTCGCCCGCGAAGACCAGGGTCAAGGGGTTCGGGGTCTGGTTGCGCAACTCGCAGTGCGCCGTGGGGGTTCGCATCGCGGTCGCCGTGGCAGTCGCGGTGGCAGCCACAGCCACAGCAGCAGCAGCCACAGCAGCAGCAGCAGCAGCAGCAGCAGCAGCAGCAGTCGCAGCATGCGGCGCGGGATCAGGGTCGGTGACCATCTCGATTCCTTCGGTCCGCCAGTGGCTTCGACCATCGGGGACGCGAACCAATCTAGCGGACGCCGCTGTCCGTGTCCACCCCTATAAGCCTCGTGCTCAAGGCTTGCGAAAGATCACCACGTGCTGCCACGGCAAGCCGCCCGCGGTGCGTTCCCACGTCAGCGCCATCGCAGCGGCCTCGCGCCGAACCTGCGCCTCGCTCATCTTGTGCACGGCCTTGATCGGCACCTTTGGGTCTTCGGCGCGGTATTCGACAAACACCACGCGCCCGTCCGGCTTCAGCGAACGCACGATGCTGGCCAGCACCTCGCGCGGAAATTCGAGCTCGTGGTAGACGTCGACCATGATCGCGAGATCGACGCTGGCAGCCGGCAGCCGTACATCGTCGACGGCCCCGAGCAGCGGCCTGATCTGCGCCAGCCCGGCCCGCGCAGCCAGCGACCTCAGCATGTCGATCATCTCGGGTTGCACATCCACCGCGTAGACCAGGCCCGACGCGCCGACCTGGGCCGCCATGCGGCGCGCGATGTAGCCGGTGCCGGCGCCGACATCGGCCACCACCATGCCGGGTTGGAGCGCGAGTTCGGGCAGCAGCAGGTCGGTGCGCTCCTCGCGCTCGCGCTCTTCACGCTCCAGCCACGCCGCGCCCTGCCAGCCCATCACGCGCGCGATCTCGCGGCCCATGTAGCGCTTGCCGATGCCATCGGCGCTGGGTGATTTTTGCTCGTAGGCGGCGGGCACAGCGGGCGTAGCCGCCGCCGATGCGGACACGGTGCACGCCAGCATCAACAGCGCAGCACACAGTGAATGTTTCATTCGCCCGCCCTGGACTTCAAAGTCGATCAACATAACCGAACGTGCCCGAGCGTTTCACTTCTGTCGCGGCCTCGGAAAGTCCCGCCATCGCTGCGCGGTACAACGACGTGGCCAGGCTGACACGGCGCACGCCGGCCGCCTGCAGTTCGGCCACGCTGAACGACTTGCCCTTGATGCTAACCATGAAGCTGAGCGGCTTCGAAAGCGAGTCGCAGACCGTGCGCACCGCCGCCAGATCGGGCAGGCCGGGTGCGAACAACACGTCGGCGCCGGCTTTCTCGAAGGCCTGCAGGCGCCGGATCGTGTCGTCGAGATCGGGGTTGCCGCGCAGGTAGTTTTCGGTGCGCGCCGTCAGCGTGAACGGGAAGACGTGCGTGCGAGCTGCTTCGGCGGCGGCCGCCACTCGCTCCACCGCGTGGTTGAACCCGTAGAGCGGCTTCGCAGCGTCGCCACTCGCGTCTTCGATCGAACCGCCGACGAGGCCGACTTCGCCGGCGAGGCGGATCGTCAGCGCCGCATCGGCCGGTGCGTGGCCGAAGCCGTTTTCCAGATCGGCCGCCACCGGCAGGTCGGTCGCCGCAGCGATCACGCGGCCGTGCGCCAACGCTTCATCACGCGTGATCTCGCCGTCGCGCCGGCCCAGCGCCATTGCGCACGCCGCACTCGACGTGGCGAGCGCTTCGAAGCCGAGCTTGGCCAGCAGCACGGCGGAGCCGGCGTCCCACGGGTTGGGCATCACGAAGAGCGCGGGGCTGCGGTGCAGTTGCGCAAAACGCTGCGCCTTTTGTGCTTGCGTCGAGGGCTGCGCGGGCTGGAAAGTATTTGGCATGAGGTTCCTCCGAACCGCCGCATTCTGCCGCGTCGGCCAGAATGCGCGCACCGCATGGAAACCATCGCCGTCATCGACTTCGAAACCACCGGCCTCTCGCCCGCTCAAGGCGCGCGCGCCACCGAGATCGCCGCCGTGCTGGTGCAAGACGGGCAGATCGTCGGGCGCTTTCAAAGCCTGATGCGCACCGATGCCTGGGTGCCACCCTTCATCGAACACCTGACCGGCATCAGCAACCAGATGCTGCGCACCGCGCCGTCGGCACGCGCGGTGATGCGCGAGGTGGCGCAGTTCACCCGAGGCTGCCCGCTGGTGGCGCACAACGCAGCCTTTGACCGAGGTTTCTGGCAGGCTGAGCTGGCGCGCGCCGAGTGCGAAGCCGACCCCGCTCACGCCTTCGCCTGCACCTTGCTGCTGTCGCGCCGGCTCTATCCGCAGGCCGACAACCACCGGCTCGGCACACTTGCGAAGCTGCATGCCTTGCCGAGCGCGGGACGCGCGCACCGCGCCTTGGCAGACGCGGAAGTGACGGCGCATTTGCTGCTGCGCATGCAGCGCGATGTCGGCCGGCGCTTTGCCGAGGCGCTGCGCGGTGCGTCGGTATCACACCGATTGCTGGCGTTGATGCAACGGGCTCAGCGCACTCAGCTCGACCAATGCGTGCTGCGCTCGATGTCACGCACTCATCAAGCAGCCCATTTCTTACCCCGCTGCGCATAGTCCAGGGCCAGATCAAATACGTTGTCGCACTTCTGCTTGAAAAGCGAGCGGTCGTACGAATCCGGCAAGTCCTGATGCAAAACGCGTTCAATCTCCGAGCGCACCTTGCGCTGGGTCTGGTTGTCCTTGTGCCAGTCCTGCACGAGCAGCTTGGGGTGTTCCTCGATCAGCCGGCGCAGCAGGTCTTTGGCCGCGAGGCGCACCCGTTGCGTCTCGTCCTGCGTCATCTTCTCCTTGCGCAGCAGATCGAACACCTCGAGCTCGTCTTCGGTCAGGCCTTCACGAATGTGTCGCTCATCTTCCTCTCGCAGGTTAGCGGTGTAGTCAACGAATTCATCGTAGGCGACGTCCACCGAAGACGTGCCGTTGTTGTAAGCGTCGATGACCTCTTGCAGCTTCTGCGCAAAGTCGGTCCGCGTGGCGTTTTGCGCCAGCATCTGCGCCAGCTTGTGCTGCAGGAACGCGCGCAGGTCGGCGATGGCGATGTGCTTGAACTGGGCTTGCTTGAACTCCTCGCGCAGTTTGTCGACGTCCACGCGGCTCAAGTCCCAACCCTTGCTCTTCTGGATGATCTTGTATTCGGCCTCGAACTGGCGTGCGCTGAACTTCTCGGCGTTGTTGACCACCACACTTTCGTCGAGCAACTCGGCCAGGCGCTGCGACACCTTCTCGATGTCGGCCTCTTCGGTGATGGCGTCCATCACGCCGCGCAGGTACTGAAAGGCCGCGACGCTTCGGCCCAATCCG
>JAYVCL010000299.1:0-3178 GCA_043749975.1 Burkholderiales bacterium | reverse complement strand
TAGGTTCCCAATCCATCACTTCACGCGATGACTTCGGGCCAAGAATCATCGAATCGCGGGTTCGCCGCTGCGCCGTACTCGGAGATCGAGTCCCTCGCCGGGGTCTTCCATCCGCACGCAATCGAGGTGCAGGACTTCTCGTACTACTCGCTGGTGATCGACGTTCGGTCGCGTGCGGAGTACGAGGACGATCACATCCCTGGGGCCGTGCGGCTTGAGCCACCGCCATCACTCGGCAAGCTGGCAGGCGCGCGTGCCGAGGATCGAATGGAGAACGCTGTCGGTTCGGCTCGGGGAGACAGCGCAGACCATGAGCTTCCTGCGGCACTGGCTGAGCTCGTAAGGCCCGTCAGGCTGGATCAAGCCATCCTGATTTATTGCGGGCGCGGCGGCCTGATAAGCCGGCCTTTGGCCGAGGCGTTGCGATGGCGCGGCTGGACCGTCGATGTGCTGCCGGGCGGGTGGATCAACTACCGTCGCTGGGTGCAGGCCGGCTTTGAGGTGCTGCCTCGACTCGTGACGTTTCGGGTCATCGCCTGCTCGTTGGGAAGCGAAGCGGCTCGCGTGCTTCGCGCCTTGCGGGATGCTGGACACCAGGTGCTCGATGTCGAGGAGGTCGCCGGTTGGCGCCACGGGGCGCTGGGTGCACCGTTGGTACCGCAGCCAGCGCAAGCGTGGTTTGAAAGTCAGTTGATGCAGGCGATTCGAGGAATCGATCCGCGCCTATTAGTCTGGATCGGGGATATCGGTCCGCACGTCGGCTCACTGTCACTGCCTGGTGCGTTGACGGACGCGCTGGCGATCGCGCCGACGGCCGCGCTAAAGGCCGAGGTTCCGGAACGGGTCCAGCGATGGCAAGAGGACGAGCCGCTGCTGCATGCTGAAATTTCTGAGGTCGTTCAAACCATAGCTGCGCTGTCGCCGGCCCCCAGCGGCAAGTTGCTGGCGCACTGGCGACGACTGACGGAGAGGGGTGTCACTGATCTGCTGCTGTCCAGTGTCCTGACTGACTACATCGACCCGGCATATGCCGAGGGGGTTGCGGAGCGCTCGGCTGATCGACATTTGTTGGCTCCGCTGGTGGTCGACTCGTTGACACCGAGTCGGCTCGCTTCGGCGGTTCGGGCTTGGTTGCATCCGCCAGAACTTGGCGCAATCACCGGCTAGTTGACTCGACGGGGCAGGCGTTTTCGCGTTGGTGTTTCTACGACTGCTGTTCTCGTTTGCGACGGTCAGCAGACGACCCAAAACGGTCGGTCGCCCCGCCAAGTCCGGTAGTCTGGAAGCGGTCGTCCAACGATTGGTGCGTAGGCTTGGCACAAGCGCTACCAGCCGCTGCCCGAGACACTGCGCAGGCATTGCCATGTGACGTACCGTCGTGACCATTGGCGTTTCACGCAAAACAGCCGCTCGAGCTGCGAGCAGCAGAGTTCCTGGAATTCGCCCACTTCGGTACCTCATGTACCGAGTCCAATTTCACTGCGTCAGGGACGGCCGATGCCGCCAGGCAGGACATGGCCGGCCGGTGAGGTCGACTCTGCGGCCTTAGCTCAAGTCAACCGAACTCTTGAGTAGGTCTCGCTCGCACTTGCGTGTACCCAGACTGACGCGCGCGCCTCAAAGGCGTCGATCAAACCGATGTCGGCGTCCCATCATTCCTTGCTGCGGAACGGTGTCTTGGTTTGTCCGGCCGTTCTCACCAGTCGGTACCTCAGACACAGTCCATCCATTCGCTGCACACATGGCGAATACGAGCCCGACTCAGTACCAACCCATCAGGAGATTCTCCATGTCACGCATCAGCATCCCGTCCATCGAGCAATCGCTCGAAGCCTCCAAGCCCCTGCTTGCCGCCGTCAAGCAGCAGCTCGGCGTCGTGCCCAATCTGATGCGGCTCGTCGGCCACAGCCCGGCAGCGCTCGAAGGCTATCTGTCGCTGAACGGCGCGTTGAACAAGGGCAAGCTCGACGCCAAGCTGCGCGAGCGCATCGCGCTGGCCGTGGCCGAGTTCAACGGCTGCGACTACTGCCTGTCTGCACACGACTACCTCGGCCGCAACGTCGCCAAGCTCAGCGGCGACGAGATCGACGCGGCCCGCGACGGTAATTCGAGTGACCCACGTGCCGCCGCCGCACTCCGTTTCGCCCGCCGTGTCGCGGAAGCGCATGGACGCGTCTCCGACGCCGACCTCGCAGCACTTCGTGACGCCGACTTCGACGAAGGCGCCGTGATCGAGATCGTCGTGACGGTGGCACTCAACGTGCTGACCAACTACGTCAACAACGTGGCCCAGACTGACATCGACTTCCCGAAAGTCACCGCCAAGATCGCTGCCTGAGCGGCCCCGCCTGGCGGCCGAACCACCATCAGACAAACCGAAGGATTCATCATGAACAAGAACCTCTTTCGCCACACCGTCTTGGTGTCGCTGATTTCGGCCGCCATGCTCACGCTGACGGCGACCCCGGTCATTGCACAGGACGCCATGGCGAATACGGCACTCGCCGCATCGGCCGTGTCGTACAGCAGCATCCAGGTCGATGGACTGAAGATCGCCTATCGTGAGGCGGGCGACCCGAAGAACCCGAAGCTCGTGCTGCTGCACGGCTTCCCGGCCGGATCGCATCAGTACCGCGACCTGATCCGCTCGCTGGCGGGCAAGTTCCACGTCATTGCGCCGGACTACCCCGGCTTCGGCGAGAGCGACATCCCCGACCCCGCTTCGTACCACTACAGCTTCGACGGCATCTCCACCGTTGTGGAACACTTCCTCCAGGCCAAGGGCTTCGACCACTACGGCCTGTTCGTGCAGGACTACGGCGGTCCGGTCGGCTTCCGGATCGTCGGGCGCAACCCGAAGGCGCTCGACTGGCTGGTCATCCAGAACAGCAACGCCTACGAGGTCGGGTTCACTGCCGCATGGGACGGCTTCCGCGGCGCGCTGTGGAAGAACCGCTCGCCCGAGACCGAGAAGCCGCTCGCCGGCTTCCTGACCAAGGACGCGATCAAGGGCATCTACCTGCACGGCGCCGAGAAGCCCGAGCTGATCAGCCCCGACAACTGGGAGTCGGACGCGGCGTACATGCAGCGGCCCACTGCCGTGCGCGTCAACCTCGACCTCTTCTACGACTACCGCACGAACGTCGATCTCTACCCGAAGTGGCAGGCGTTCCTGCGC
>JAYVCL010000298.1:0-9775 GCA_043749975.1 Burkholderiales bacterium | reverse complement strand
ACCTCGGGCAGACCCACCTGGCCCATCATGCCCGGGCTCGGATCGACGCCGACCAGCCGGCCGTTCGGCCCGATCAGTTTCAGCGCTTCACGCGCCACCAGGCCGGTGCCAATGCCCACGTCGAGCACCTGAGCGCCCGCAGCCAGGCCCGAGCGCTGCAGCGCCGTGCGCCGATACCAGGGCCCGGAGCCAAGCGCCAGCACCCGCTCGATGCGGTCGTAGTCGGGCGCCGTGTCGTCGAAGACGCGACGCAAGAACTGCTGGTGCTCGACCTCGTCGCCGTAGTAGGCCGGCAATGGCGCGTGCGGCCGCAGCACCTCAGGCTCGGGGATGGACGGAGTGGGGCGGGTCATGCGTGGATTATGCCGAGGCCAGGCGGTGCCTTGGCACTGCCTGGGCCGGCGCATCGAGGACCGAAACTGCATCAGCCCGACGCCCCGATGCAGCGATTGACCTCCAGCGACAAATGCACCAACTGCTCGTGCGCGGCCAGCCGGGCGCGATAAACCGCCGGCGCCAAGGGCGCGTCGGCCACCAGACAGGCAATCGCGGCGAACTGATCGCGGCCGACGCGCCACACATGCAGGTCGGCCACCTTCGCGTCCCCGTCCGACTCCAGCGTGGCCCTGATCTGCTGCGTCAGCGGGTTGTCCATCTCGCGGTCCAGCAACACCGCGGCCGACTGGCGCAGCAGCCGCACCGCCCAGACGCCGATCACCACCGCGCCCAGCACGCCCACCAGCGGGTCCAGCCACCACCACCCCAGCCACAGCGCACCCGAGAGGGCGGCAATCGCGTACACCGATGTCAAGGCATCGGCCAGCACGTGGACATAAGCAGCGCGCAGGTTCAGGTCATGGCTGCTTCGGGCTTGGGTGCCTGCGCATGGGAATGTCCGTGTCCATGACCATGACCATGACCATGACCATGACCATGACCGTGCCCATGAGAATGGCCGTGCTCGTGCGAGCCATCTCCTGAGTCGTCGGCCCCGTGCAGCAGCCAGGCCGACACCAGGTTCACCACCAGCCCGATGACGGCCACCACCAGCGCGGTCTCGGCCGCCAGCGGCTCGGCCTTCCACAGCCGCAACACCGACTCGAAGGCGATGCGCGTCGGCTTGGGGGTGGTGCAAAGAAGTGGCCACGACGCGCCCTCAGCCAGCCAGCGGCGCGCTGATCTCTTCGATGCGCGCCATCACCTCGGGCGTCAACTTGGGCAACACGTCGACCGCGCCCAGGTTGCTCTTGAGCTGCCCGACCTTCGACGCGCCGGTGATCACCGTGCTCACGCGCGGGTTTTTCGCTGCCCACGCGATGGCCAGTTGCGCCACGCTGCAAGCCAGCTCCGCGGCGATGGTTTCGAACTGCGCCACGGCCTGGTTCTTCTTCACGTCGGTCAGGCTTTTCAGCAGAAAACCCATGTCCTCGCGCGCGCCGCGGCTGCCTTCGGGCACGCCGGCCTTGTACTTGCCGGTCAGCAGGCCCGAGGCCAGCGGGCTCCAGGTGGTCAGCCCCAGGCCGATGTCTTCGTACAGCCGCGCGTACTCTTGCTCGACCTTCTTGCGGTGGAACAGGTGGTACTGGGGCTGCTCCATCACCGGCTTGTGCAGGTGGTGCTTGTCGGCGATGTCCCAGGCGGCGCGGATGTCGGCGGCGCTCCATTCGCTGGTGCCCCAATACAGCGCTTTGCCGCGCGTGATCATGTCGCTCATGGCCCACACGGTTTCTTCGATCGGCGTGTTCGGGTCGGCGCGGTGGCAATACACCAGGTCGATGAAATCGAGCCCCATGCGTTGCAGCGAACCGTCGATGGCCTGCGTCAGGTACTTGCGGTTCAGCGTGTCCATGCGGTTGGTGGTGTTGCCTTCACGGCTCATGCCCCAGAAGAACTTGGTCGACACGATGTAGTTCAGGCGCGGCCATTTGAGCGCCTTGATGGCGTCGCCCATCACCTGCTCGCTCTTGCCGGCGGCATACACCTCGGCGTTGTCGAAAAAGTTCACCCCGGCATCGAACGCCAGCGCCAGCATCTCTTTGGCGGCGGCCACGTCGACCTGGTTGTGATACGTCACCCAGGAGCCCAGCGAGAGCTCGCTGACTTGCAGGCCGCTGCGGCCGAGTCGTCGGTATTGCATCAGGTTTCTCCCATCAGGTGAGCATTCGGGCTGCAAGCCTAGCCGAAGCGGGGTGTTTGTGTTTGTGTCTCTGCGCGTGCGAGTGGATCGGCTGCGGCGTGCCGGTGGGGTCTCGTTGGGGGTTGGTTTTTGAGCGGAACAGTCATCCTCACTAAGGTAGTCCGCGTCGGGTGTCGGGCCGAAACCCGACGCGGACTCACGCATGCAAATGACCTCGCAATTCAGAAGCGCAAAGACCCCTCACACCACCACCGGCTCCGGCTCCAGCCGAAACCCAAAGCGCCCCCACCACCGCGGGTCGACCCGCCGGCCATGGTGGTTTCCTTCGCTCACCCGCAAAAGCACAGGAGCGGCGAATAATAGGGCGCAGTACGGGCGCTTCGCGCCTGCCGAAAGGTGTCGAAATGAGCATGAACACAAGCCCGCCTGGATTGAGCTTGGCGGTGGTGGGCGCCGGCCCGGTGGGTCTGGCGCTGGCCCTGCACGCGGTACACGCGCTGCCGGGTGCGACGGTCACGCTGTTCGATGCGCGCCCGCTCGACAAAGACGTGTCGGGCGACCCGCGCGCACTGGCGCTGTCGCTGGGCAGCGTGCAGATGCTGGAGCGCCTGGGCGCGTGGAACGCCGATGCGGCGCAGGCGATCACCGAGGTGCACGTGTCGCAACAACCGCCTTCGCTGGGCGGCGTGCTGGCCGGCCTGCTGGGCGAGCCCGAGGTGCGCATCAGCGCGCTCGACGAAGCCGTGCCCCTGCTTGGCGCGGTGCTCGGTTACGGTGCCATCGTGGCCCCTTTGCAGCGCGCCTGGGAGGCGGCCGTGGCGCGCGAGCCGCAGCGGCTGGCCTCGCGTTTCGGCGTGCCGGTGGCGGCGCTGAAGCCGGTGCAGGGCCGGGTCGAAGTCGACGCCGGCATCGCCGAGCGGTTCGACCTGGCCGTGGTCGCAGAAGGCGGTGTGTTTTCGGGCCAGGTGCGCAAGGCGGTGACGCACGACTATCGACAAACCGCCTGGGTCGGCACCGTGACGCTGGACGGTGCGCGGCCGGGTGTCGCCTACGAGCGTTTCACGCGCCACGGCCCCGCGGCCCTGCTGCCGTTGAAAGACGGCCGCGCCGCCCTGGTCTGGTGTGTGAACAGCGACGACGATCCGGTGCAGGCGCTCGACGAGACGCAGCGCCTGACCGTGCTGAACACGATTTTTCACCGCGAGGTGGGGCAGGTGATGTCGCTGTCGCCGCTGAAGCGTTTCGCGCTCGGGCTGAACGCCGAACGCACGCTGACCGATGGCCGCATCGTGCGCATCGGCAATGCGGCGCAAACGCTGCACCCGGTGGCGGGCCAGGGCCTGAACCTGGGCCTGCGCGACGCCTTCGAGATGGTGCGCGCGCTGTCGAAATCGAGCGACATCGACGCCGTCTTGCGCCGCCTTGAGTGGCAGCGCGGCCCCGACCGCTGGGCCATGATCGCCGCCACCGATTTTCTGGCGCGCAGCTTCACCTGGAAGCTGCCCGGCGCCGGCGCGGCGCGCGGCCTGGGGCTGGCGGCCTTGCAGGCGCTGCGGCCGGTGAAGTCGATGCTTGCCCGGCAGATGATGTACGGGTCGCGGTGAATGCGGCGATTCGGGTTCGGGCGCTTGGCATGGGTCTGCGCCTGGCTGGCCTCCGGGTGCGCGTCTGCTGTGGCATCAGCCACTGCCGCCACCGCGGTGCCCGAAGCGTCGCGCGCAGCGTTGTCGGCCTTGGCTTCGGCTTCAAGCATGCCCGCCCTCCCGAGGCCCGCTGAACGCTGCGGCCGGGTTTCAGTCTGGGTCGATCTCGACCTGCCGGCCTTGGCCAACGTGCCGCGCGCCGAGCGTGAGGCCTTGCGCTTGAAAATCCTCGCGCAGCAAGACCAGGTGATGGACCGCTTGCGCCAACTCGGTGCGCAAGAGCAGGCACGCATTCAGCAAGTACGCAATGCCTTGGCCGTGCGCCTGGACGGCACCCGGCTCGACGCGGCGCGGGCCATTCCGGGCGTGCGTTCGGTGCGCATCGTTCGCGACATCCAACGGATACCTCCTGTTTCAGGAACTGGGTCGCGCTGAGCGGGTCTGAAGCGTCGTGCAGTGGTGGCGACGCCGAGCGAAAGTCAGGCGTAACCCGGGTTGACGCGCGAAACGCCGCAAGCCAGCATCGTATTTCTGGCTCATCCGCCAGATCCTCCTCGCCTCTCACACGAGGCTCCAAAAACCCTCTCAGGAACTGGCTCATGAAGCATTTGATCCGAAAGGCCCTTACCGGGGCCGTGGTTGCCACCGCGCTGGCCACACTGACCGCTTGCGGCGGCGGCGCCGAACCCTCTGTCTCCACACAAGCAACTGCCAGCAACGCGCGCAGCGTCGCGGCCAGCGGGTTGCGCTTGCAAAGCGGCGTCACTGCCGCCGTGCTGGATTCGCGCCTGCAGCGCGCGACCGGCCCGCAACGCGTGTGGATCACCCTCGCCGAACCGTCGGTCGCTGCCTTTCAAGCAGCACAGCTCGAAGGCACCGGCGCTGACACGCGCCGCCGCACGCTGGGTTTGCGCAGTGAGTCAAGCAGCCCCAGCGCGATCGAGCAGGTCCAGCGCAGCGCACTGAAAAACCATCGCAATGCCGTGATGGCGCGGCAGGGCGACCTGATGAGCCAGCTCAAGGGCATGGGTGCCCAGGAACTGGGCCGGGTGCACATGGCGCACAACGCCGTGGCCGTGATGGTCGACGCGACCTCGCTGGCCGCCATTGCGCAACTCTCGGGCGTGCAGGCGGTTCGCCCTGTGATCGACTACAAAATGGATCTGAGCGAAACCGTGCCCTACGTGGGCGGCACCGCCGCCCAGGCGGCGGGTTACACCGGCGCGGGGGTGCGCGTGGCGGTGCTCGATTCGGGCATCGACTACACGCACAAGAACCTCGGTGGTGCGGGCACCACCGCGGCCTACCAGGCCGCTTACGGCGCCAACCGCGCCGATCCGAAAAACACCACCCGAGACGGGCTGTTTCCCACCGCCAAGGTGGTGGGCGGCTACGACTTCGTGGGCGAGGTGTGGCCGAACGGGCCGCTGGCCCCCGACGACGACCCGATCGACTTCGGAGGGCACGGCACGCACGTGGCCGACATCATTGCCGGGCGCAGTGCCGACGGCACGCACAAAGGCATGGCACCCAACGCGCAGCTTTACGCCGTCAAGGTGTGCAGCGCGGTGGCCACCAGTTGCAGCGGCGTGGCCTTGTTGCAGGGCATGGACTTCGCCCTCGACCCGAATGGAGACGGCAACACCGAAGACGCGGTCGACGTGATCAACATGTCGTTGGGCAGCGACTACGGCCAGATTGAAGACGATCTGACCTTGGCCGCCACCAACGCCGTCAAACTGGGCACCGTGGTGGTTGTCGCCGCCGGCAATGCAGGCAACCGGCCCTATATCGTCAGTTCGCCATCGATTGGCGTTGGCGTGATCAGCGTCGCGCAGACCCAAGTCCCCAGTGCCACCGCAGTTCCGCTGGTGGTCAACTCGCCGGCCTCGATCGCTGGTGTTTACGGCAACACCGCGACGCTTGACTTCGCACCCATCGGCGCGGGTGTCACCGGCAATGTCGCGTTCTTCGGTCGCGGCTGCCCGGCGGGCAGCGTGACGGGGCAAGCCGGTGCCGACCCGGTGCTCAACCCCGTGGCCGGCAAGATCGCCTTGATCAACCGCGGCGCATGCTCGGTGAGCCTGAAGATCGACAACGCGGTGAAGGCCGGTGCCACCGGGGTGTTGATCGGCCTGGTGGCAGGCGGTGATGCGATTGCGTTCGCATTCGGTGGCGGCACCGCGTTCGCGCCCACGCTGGTGATCCAGCAAGCACTGTCGAGCCGCATCAAGGCGCGTCTGGCGGCCGGTGACTTGGTCAGTGTTTCGATGTCCAACGCGGCAGCCATTGCGCTGGTGGGCAGCATGGCCAGCAGCTCAGCGCGCGGGCCTTCGATGAGCACGCAGCACATCAAACCCGAGATCGGTGCGCCCGGCGCGTCGCTCTCGGCCCAGGCCGGCACGGGCAGCGGGCAAACCGCGTTCGGCGGCACCTCGGGGGCGACCCCGATGGTCGCGGGCGCGGCTGCGCTGATGGTCGAGGCACACCCCAGCTATTCGCCCGATCGCATCAAGGCGCTGCTGATGAACAGCGCCGAGACGGTGGTGTACACGAACCCGGCCGTGGTGCCGGGTGAGTTGGCCCCGATCACGCGCATTGGCGCAGGCGAATTGCGGGTCGACCGCGCGCTCAAATTGACATCGCTGGCGTGGAACCGCAAACAACGTGCTGCGGCCTTGTCGTTCGGTGCGATCGAAGTGGATCGCAGGATGACCACCGACACGCTCACCCTGCGGGTCGAGAATTTCGGCGACAGCGCCAAGCGTTTCACCGTCACACCGAGCTTCCGTTATGCGGGCGATGAGACCTCCGGGGCCGTCAAGGTCAACGTGCGTTCGCGCATCTCGGTCGATGCCGGCGGCAGCGAAGAGCTGGAAGTGAACCTGACCATCGACCCCGAGAAGCTCGCGTCCTGGGAGCTGAACGGCGGCTCGCGCGGCGGCGACGGTGCCGGCTTGAACGGTCCCGAGTACGACGGCTACATCACCTTGATCGCGGGCGCCGAGAAGCTCAGCGTGCCTTGGCACGTGCTGCCACGCCGCGCAGCCTTGACCGAGGCCGAGTGGCTCGACCGCAGCGGCGCGGCAGTCAGCGCGAAGCTCAAGAACTCGGGCCGCGAGGTGGGTCAGTACGAGGTCTTCTCCCTGATGGCCACCAGCCCACGCTTGCCCGCCTCGGCCTTGCCGAAGCCGGGTGACAACTTCGCCGCCGTCGATCTGCGCGCGGTCGGCACGCGGTACCTGACTGAAGCCGTGTGCGGCGAGGTGGGCGGTTGCCTCGAGTTCGCCATCAGCACCTTTGGGCGTCGTGCCCACCCGGCCTATCCGGCCGGGTTCGAGGTCGCGATCGACACCGACGGTGACGGCCAGCCGGACTACTTCGTGTTCAACAGGGAAGCTGGTGCCATGGGCTCCAGCGGGCAGACCTTGATCTACGTTCAAAAGGCGGGCGCGACCACCCAGTCGGCCTTCTTCTACGCAGACGCCGATCTGAACTCGGGCAACATGACGATGACCGTGCCGATGAGCGCGCTGGGCTTGGCGGTCGGAACCACCATCAACTTCTCTGTGTCGGTGGCTGACAACTACTTCTCGGGCCTGGTCAGCGATTCCATCGCCGACATGCGTTTCACGCCCGGGGCCGCGCGCTTCAACGTCGTCGGCCTGCCGTTCGGCGAAGTACCGGCACGCGGCAATGCGGTGCTCGTGGCCACCCGCGCCGCGCCCGCTGCCACCAGGTCGAGCGAGGCGGGTTTGCTCATCATGCACCGGCGCAACGCCGAACGTGAGGCCGACATCCTGCGCAGCAACTGATAGCGCCCCCAGGCCGACGACATACGTCGTCCGCCATCCGGCTTGCAGGCTGGATGGCCTTCGCCAGCCACAAAGCCCCTTTTGGGCCTTTGTGCGCGGGCTCAGCCCCCCGAGGGGATGCCGGAAAGTGGCAGAGCCACATTTCCTTGCGAGCTTGAGCCACGCGGCCGCGCCATGCGGTCGCGCGGGCTTGCACCCGAAGGGCCGCTGACGCGGCCCTTTTTTCATTGATGCGCGACCGCTCGACCGCGCAACCGCGTTTCACGCCGTGCTGCGATCAGTAGGCCTGGGTACCCGTGCCGCTGCCGCGTGTGCTGCGAAGCACGCAGTGCTGCAGCGCGTCGCCGGCGGCGGCCACGCATTGAGCGCCGGGGTCGCTGACCCAGGCGCAGTTCGACATGCGCCCGCCGGGCTTCTGGTTTTGTGTTCGCTGCTGGTCCGCGTGGCGCGCCGCCGCCGCACTCAGCGCCTGGGGGTCGGTCTGCCGAACCGACCAGGCGAGGTAGGCCTCGGGGCCGCCGCAGGCCTTGCTGCCGATGGCCATCGTGCGGCAATCGGCATCGGTGGTGCAGACGGCCTGCGAAATCAGTTGGCGGACTTCTGCCAGAGCCACATCGGCAGGCAGCGCGCCGGCGGTCAGGCTGCGATCCGCATCGGCGGCGGTGCAGGCCGAAACCGATGCAGCCAAAAAG
Organism: Burkholderiales bacterium; assembly: GCA_043749975.1. Classification (GTDB taxonomy): domain Bacteria; phylum Pseudomonadota; class Gammaproteobacteria; order Burkholderiales; family Burkholderiaceae_C; genus JANYJJ01. Next base: position 1,488 of record JAYVCL010000298.1, on the reverse strand, counting down.
AGCCAGCCGGCGTGGCAGCGGGCGGGGCGTCCGAATGGCCGCCGCAGCGTCGCCCGGGGTTTCAAATGCACAAGGGAATTTCCCGCGGTTGGCAGGCAGCGATGCGTGACTTTTGACATGTACCATCCCCAATCGATCTGTGAGGCCAGCGGATGCACGCCTGTGCATGCCTGAGCATTCCTTGCCCGCCCTGCCACTTTCGATGCACGCCTCGCCACCGCTATTGCTACCGCATGGCCCGTGCAAATTTACCCGCAACGTTCTGACGGTCAACCGTCGATTTGTTTGGAGTATCCATGCACAAGTTCATTCGGCCACTGGCCGGCAGCGCCGGCCTGATCGGCGCGGCCTTGCTTTCGCCGCTCCAGGCGCAGGCCCAGGTGCCCACACGCATCGACTTCGAAGCTTCAGGCTTGGCCGGCTTGTACAAACCGGGCGAAACCTTCTCTAGCGCGGGCTACCTGATGACGCCGGGCGTCGACTTCGGGGTCGTCGGCATGGCGGGCGATCTGGGCTCGGTGGCACCTTCAGGCAATGCCACACATTTCTACTTCAACTTCCACGACGGCGGCTTGCTGCTGACGCGCGGCGCTGGCCGCAGCTTCAGCCTCGACGGCTTTTCGATCGCGTTCGTGCCGCTCGACCCTGCGCCCGTCTCGGCCCCGGAAATCGTCTTCATCGTCGATGCGACCAAGGCCAACGGCGACAAGTTGGCGTTGTACTTTCCGTTCGGCTCCGGCAGCGGCACCAGCCACCCGTTCACCACCTACGACGCAGCGCCGACCTTCGCCGGCCTGGTCGACCTGACGCGGGTCGATTTCTACGCTTGCACGCTCACCGCCGCGGGGCCGTGCCAGACCGCGACGCAGAACAACGGCCAGTTCGCGATCGACGACATCCGGGTCAGCGCCGCCGTTCCCGAGCCGGCCAGCGTGGCGCTGATGGCGCTGGGCCTGCTGGGTTTGTGCGTCGGCCTGCACAGCCGCCGCAGCGCGCGCTCAGACCAAGCGTCTTGGGGCCGGTCTGAGCGGCGTGGCGGGGCGGCCGGGGCTCAGACGGCGGCCCAAAAAACCTACATCGGTCAAACAGGTGACGTGTGGCTGCGTCAGTTTGGTGGGTCCGCGCTTGGTGTTGAATTGCACGTTCATTCTCATGCTTAAGTCCGCGTCGGGTCTCGGCCCGACACCCGAGTAACTTTCATTTGTTGGGCCAAATGAAAGTCACCAAAGCAAAGGCCCTCAACACGATTTGAGCAGTTCTTCCGGCAAGAAGATGCGGCTGTTGAAGCGTGCCTCGGCTTGGTTGACCGAGCGCTACTTGACGAGGGGTTTGTGTGTCTCTTGCGCTTGCGTTTTGGCTCGTCTTGACCGAGAGAATGCCTGGCCCGCTTCGGTCAAGTTCGGGCTCATGACCTCTACGCAGACGAACCGCTCAAATCGTATTCAGGCCCTTTGCTTTGGTGACTTTCATTTGGGCCCTCAAATGAAA
>JAYVCL010000297.1:0-7693 GCA_043749975.1 Burkholderiales bacterium | reverse complement strand
CACGCCCGCCACCGTGGACAACTCTGCACCGGAGTTCATCCCCCAGCAGACTCCACTTATCGAACGCAGTTCGGTGTTCAGACAAGCGGGGCCACCTCTTATCGCGTCGAGATCGACGGCAAACGAATCGCCTTCAGCGGCGACACCAACGGCAACAACGGCAACCTCGAAAAACTGGCCGCGCAAAGCCAGATGTTCGTGGCGCATCACGCCATCGACGACAGTTTTCACTCGCCGTTTGGCGAGCGAACGCTGCACATGCCGCCAGCGCTGATCGGCAAGATTGCCGCCAGCGCCGGTGTCGGCGAAGTGATCCTGTCGCACCGCCGGCCCGAGACCCTGGGCAAGGAAGCCTCGACGCAAAAGGCCATCGAGCGCGAGTACAAAGGGCCGGTCAGATTCGCCAACGACCTCGATTGCTTTGCCGTGCCTTGAGCCTGGAAAAATACAAAACGGGTGGCTTGTTGTCGCTTGAAGGGGAGAGGTGAATTGGTTGCATTCAGGTGGCCTTGCTGCCGCCCTCGCTTGCCCCCATCCCGGCCTTCCCCCGGGGAGGGGAAGGAGCGAACGGGCGCATCGCGCTGAATTCAGATTTGGAACTAGAACTGCGACACGGATTCCATCTCTGCCAACCAGCCTTCGATGTCGTCCAGGCGCACCGGCGCGTCGGCATTCGGATCCACTGGCAGCGCAGGCTGCCAGTCCTGGCGCGTGTGCAGCCCCGGGCCGATCGCGATGGCACCTTCGATCGTCGAGTCGGCGAAATACACGCTGCGCGTCACGATCACCGGCACATCGGCGGCGCGCGCCGCAGCCACGCCGCCGGGCGAATCTTCGATCGCCACCGCGTCGAGCGGGCCGATGCCCAGCGCCTCCAGCGCGCGCAGGTACACCTCCGGTTCGGGCTTTTTTTGTTGCACGTCTTCGCCGCAAACGATGACCGCGAACCATTCGGTCCAGCGCTCGCCCAGATGCGTTCGCAGCAAGACATCGAGGTTCGATTTGCTGGTGGTCGTGGTGATGCCCATGCGAACCCCGCGGTCACGGCACTCTTGCATCAGGCCGGCCACGCCTTGGCGCAACTCAATGCCGCCAGTGCGCACCACATCGGCGTAGATCGCATTCTTCTTCAGGTGCACGGCCCGGGCCAGGGCATCGCGCTCATCGGCCAGCGACGGCGCATCGGAGCGTGTGTTCATGTCGTGCATCAATCGCTCGCGCCCGCCGGTGACGCGCAGCAATTCGCCGTAGTGCGCCTCGTCCCAGCGCCACGGCAGGCCCGAGGCCTCGAACGCCAGGTTGAAGGCGACACGGTGGCCGTCTCGCTCGGTCTCGGCCATGGTGCCGTCCACGTCCCACAGCAGCGCTTTCAGTTTGCCCATCGCGACCTCGCCAAGTTCAATTGCTGGAGCGCCCGAGTCTGCGCTCTTTATCGCACTCGGCCTGCACGCGGTCGGCCAGTTTTTCGGCCGTCAAACCGAAGTGTTCGTACACCTGCGACGCCGGCGCGGACTCGCCGAACCGGTCCACGCCCAGCGCCGCGCAGCAACCGTACTGGCCCCACCAACACGTCACGCCCGCCTCGACGCCGATGCGCGGCAAGTCGCGACCCAGCACCGCATCGCGCCAGGCGCGGTCCTGACGGTCGAACAGGCTCGACGACGGAATCGACACCACGCGCACCGGCACCTTGCGCGCGTCGAGCAACTGCTGTGCCGCCATCGCCATCGACACCTCGGAGCCGGTGGCCAGGATCACGGCCTGTGCGTCGCTGCGCTGGCTCAGCACGTAGCCGCCCCGGCCGATGTCCAGCACCTGCTCGGGGCTGCGCAGTTGGGCCGGCAGGTTCTGCCGCGACAGCAGCAGCGCGCTGGGTCGGTCGCGCTGCGCCAGAGCCTGCGTCCACGCCACCGCAGTCTCGGCGGCGTCGCAAGGCCGCCAGACATCGAGGTTCGGAATCAGCCGCAGGCTGGCCGCGTGTTCCACCGGCTGGTGCGTGGGGCCGTCTTCACCCAGGCCGATGCTGTCGTGCGTGAACACGTGGATCACGCGCAGCTTCATCAGCGCCGCCATGCGCACGGCATTGCGGCTGTAGTCGCTGAAGGTCAAAAACGTGCCACCGTACGGAATCAGGCCGCCGTGCAGGGCCATGCCGTTCATCACCGCCGCCATGCCGAATTCGCGCACGCCGTAATTGATGTGGCGGCCCCCTTTTTCGCCGCCGCGCACCGCACCGCAACCGGGGAAGTCGGTCAGGTTCGAGCCGGTCAGGTCGGCGCTGCCGCCGAGCAGTTCGGGCATCGCCGGGGCCAGCCTCGCCAGCACCTGTTGCGACGCCTTGCGGGTCGCCACCGTGTCACGCGACTGGCCGAAATCGGCCATCGCCTGCAGGCGGATTTGTTCGAAGTTGCGCGGCAAATCGCCGGCCATGCGGCGCTCGAAATCTGCGGCCAGCGCGGGATTCTCGGCGCGGTAGGCGTCGAAGCGCGCTTGCCAATCGGCTTCGCGACTGGCACCCGACTCGGTCGCGCTCCAGCGCGCCGCGATGTCGGCAGGAATCTCGAACGGCGCGTGCGGCCAGCCAATGGCCTCGCGGGTGTGGCGAATCTCGTCGGCGCCCAAGGGCTCGCCATGCGCCTTGGCCGTGCCAGCCCGGCTGGGCGAGCCTTTGCCGATGGTGGTTCGGCAGACGATCAGCGTCGGTGCATGGGTGGACTTCTTGGCCTGCTCGATGGCCTGCGACACCACCGCCACATCGTGTCCGTCGATCGGGCCGATCACGTTCCAGCCGTAAGCGCGAAAGCGCGCCGGCGTGTCGTCGACGAACCAGCCTTGCACGTTGCCGTCGATCGAAAAGCCGTTGTCGTCGTACAGCGCGACCAGCTTGTTCAGCCGCCAGGCGGCCGCGAGTGCGCAGGCTTCATGGCTGATGCCTTCCATCAGGCAGCCGTCGCCGAGAAAGACGAAGGCGTGGTGGTCGACGATGGCGTGGCCGGGCCGGTTGAACTCATCGGCCAGCAGCTTCTCGGCCAACGCGAAACCCACCGCATTGGCCAGGCCCTGGCCCAGCGGCCCGGTGGTGGTCTCGACGCCGGGTGTCAAACCCGACTCAGGGTGGCCCGGGGTCTTGCTGTGCAGTTGACGAAAGCGCTTCAGCTCACCCACGGCCAGGTCGTAACCGGTGAGGTTCAACAGCGAATACAGCAGCATCGACGCGTGGCCGTTCGACAGCACGAAGCGGTCGCGGTCGGCCCAGTGCGGATTGGCCGGGTTGTGGCGCAAGTGGCCGTGCCACAGCGCCACCGCCATCTCGGCCATGCCCATCGGCGCGCCGGGGTGGCCGGAATTGGCCTGCTGCACCGCGTCCATCGCCAGCGCACGCAGCGCGTTGGCCAGCGGGTTGCGCTGGCCGTTGTCGGCGCGGATCACCTTGTCGGTGGAGGTGGAACTCATCTTCGTCCTTCAGGTGGGTTTCACAGTGCGCCGAGCGAGCGCTGGCGACGTTCCATCATTCGCCAGATGAAGGGCGTGAAGATGAGCTGCATCGCCAGCTCCATCTGCCCGCCGGGCACGACGATGGTGTTGGCGCGCGACATGAACGAGTCGTGCAGCATCGACAGCAGGTATTGAAAGTCGATGCCCTTGGGGTTCGCGAAGCGGATCACGACCATGCTTTCGTCGGGCGTCGGAATGTCCCTGGAGATGAACGGGTTCGAGGTGTCCACCATCGGCACACGCTGAAAATTCACATGCGTGTGGCTGAACTGCGGGCAGATGTAGTGCACGTAGTCGGGCATGCGGCGCAGGATGGTGTCGGTGACGGCCTCGGTCGAGTAGCCGCGCTTTGACTTGTCGCGCCAGAGTTTTTGAATCCACTCCAGGTTGATCACCGGCACCACGCCGATCAGCAGGTCGGGGTGGCGCGCAATGTTCACTTCGGGCGTCACCACCGCGCCATGCAGGCCCTCGTAGAACAGCAGATCGGTTTGCGCGGGCACGTCTTCCCACGGCGTGAAGGTGCCCGGGTCTTGCTTGTAGGGGGCGGCTTCTTCGCTGTCGTGCAGGTACCTGCGGCGCTTGCCGCTGCCCGATTCAGCGTAGTTGTGAAACAGTTGTTCCAGTTCGGCGAACAGATTGTTCTCGGGCCCGAAATGGCTGAAGTTGTCGTTGCCGTCTTTTTCGGCTTCGGCCTGGCGCAGCTTCATTTCGTTGCGGTCGAAGCGGTGAAAGCTGTCGCCTTCGATGACGGCGGCGCGCACGTTCTCGCGCCTGAAAATGTTCTCGAAGGTCCGCGTGACCGAGGTGGTGCCGGCACCGGACGAACCGGTGATGGCGATGATGGGGTGGCGTTCGGACATGGGCCGGCTCCTGGGGGTTGTTGGCGGGCTGTTCCGCTACGCTCGGTTGGGTCAGCCTCTCAGTTGCGAAACAGGCCGCGGTCGGCGAACAGCGGGTTGCCGGAATCTTTGCTGGCGGGCTCGCGGTGGTAGCGCTCGATGCGCTCGACCTCGTTCTTCGAGCCGAACACCACGCCGATGCGCTGGTGCAACGCGCTGGGCACCACCCCCAGCATCGGCTGGCGCCCGGTGCTGCAGCGCCCGCCGGCCTGCTCCATGATGAAGCCGATCGGATTCGCCTCGTAGAGCAGGCGCAGCCGTCCGGGCTTGCTCGGGTCTTTGCTGTCGCGCGGGTACATGAAGACGCCGCCGCGCATCAGGATGCGGTGCGCTTCGACCACCATCGAGGCGATCCAGCGCATGTTGAAGTCTTTGCCGCGCGGCCCGGTGCTGCCGGCCAGGCATTCATCGACGTAGCGCTTGATGGGCGGCTCCCAGAAGCGGCTGTTCGAGCTGGTGATGGCGAATTCGCGTGCGTCGGCCGGCACCGTGAGTTGGGGGTGGGTCAGCATGAACTCGCCCAGGTTCGGGTCGAGCGTGAAGCCGGCCACGCCGTTGCCCACGCTGATGACGAACATCGTGGTCGGCCCGTACAGCGCATAGCCGGCGGCCACCTGCGTGGTGCCGGGCTGCAGAAAGTCGGCCTCGGTCACGTCGCGACCGCTGTCGGTCACCGATTGCGGTGCACGCAGAATCGAGAAGATACTGCCCACCGACACATTGACATCGATGTTGCTCGACCCGTCGAGCGGGGCGAACACCAGCAGGTACTTGCCGCGCGGGTGCGGCGGCGGTATTTGCCGCGGCAACTCCATCTCTTCGGACGCCATGCCGGCCAGGTGCCCGCCCCATTCGTTCATGCGAACGAACACGTCGTTGCTCAGCACGTCGAGTTTTTTCTGCACCTCGCCCTGCACATTCAGCGCGCCGCCGATGTTGGCTGTGTCGGGTGCTGCGGTCTCAGTGCTTGCTGCGGTTGCGCTGTACCCCAGCATGTCGCCCAGATCGCCAAACGCCACCGCGCGGGCAATGGCCTTGCATGCCAGCGCCACATCCAGGATCAACGCATTCAGTTCGCCGCGGGCTTGCGGAAAGCGGCGGCGCTCTTCGATCAGGTACTGCGTCAGGGTGGATCGGTGGGTCAGCGGCATGACGCCTCCTGGTGGCAACGGGGCTTCGGCAGTGAAGGTGGCTTGGGCGTCGGAATGCATGGCTCAACCTGGTTTCTGAAACAGGCGGCTGCCGCGAATGTCGACCGCCGTCAGCGTGGTCAGGTCGTCGCGGGTGAGTTCGCGATCCCGCTCGGCAAACAGGCGGCTGGCTTGGCGCAGCCGGGCCCGGTCGAGCGCGTTGCGAACGCTGCGCGCGTTGGCGAAATGCGGCTGCACCAGGCGCAGCGAAAGGTACTCGGCAAACACCGGCTCGGCGTCGGCGCTGAAGCGGTAGTTCGCGCTGCCCAGCATCTTCTGCGCGATGACGGTCAGCTCGTCCTGCCCGTAGTCGGGAAAATCCAGGTGGTGCGCAACGCGCGAACTCATGCCGGGGTTGGACTTGAAGAAGCTGTCCATGCGGTCGGTGTAGCCGGCCAGGATCACCACCAGGTCGTCGCGCTGGTTCTCCATCACCTGCAGCAGGATCTCGATCGCTTCCTGCCCGTAGTCGCGCTCGTTCTCGGGCCGGTACAGGTAGTAGGCTTCGTCGATGAACAGCACGCCGCCCATCGCCTTCTTGAGCACTTCTTTCGTCTTTGGCGCGGTGTGGCCGATGTACTGGCCCACCAGGTCGTCGCGCGTCACCGCCACCAAATGGCCTTTGCGCACATAGCCCAGGCGGTGCAATATTTCAGCCATCCGCATCGCCACCGTCGTCTTGCCGGTGCCGGGGTTGCCGGTGAAGCTCATGTGCAGGCTGGGTGCCTGCGCCATCAGGCCCAGGTTGAGCCGCAGCTTGTCGATCACCAGCAGCGCGGCGATGTCGCGAATGCGCTGCTTCACCGGCACCAAGCCGACCAGGTCGCGGTCCAGGTCGTCCATCACCGCTTCGACCTTGCTCTGCGCCAGCACCTCGTTGACGGTGCGCGCCATGCCTTCTGTGGCAGTCGCGGCAGGCGCAGCAGGCTCAGTGTGGGACGGCGTGTCCATGGGGTGCGTGGTCAGCCCCGGGGCTCGCTGCCCGGGCTCAATAGCGCTCGCCTTCGGGCTTGTCGGTGGCGTAGGACGAGATGCGGTAGCGCACCTGGCGGCCTTCGACTTCAGTGCGGGCCAGGCCGAAACCGGGCTCCCTGGCGGGTCGGTTGACGATGAAGGACATGCGCACCGATTCGACACCCTGGGTCGAATCGAACGCCGTCACGCGAACGTAGTGGCTCGGGAAGGTCTTGCGGCAGGCATTCACCTCCAGCAGGATTCCGGCCGGGTCCTTCAGGTCGAACATCGGGTTGCCGAACATTTCCCAATACGTGTTGCGTGGGTGCGGGTCATCGGTATATTCGATGCCGATCGCGTAGTTGTGCTTCAGCGCGTACTCGATCTGCCTGGTGATCTGCTCGTCGGTCAGGTCGGGCAGGTAGGAGAACTGGCCCTGCGTGACGCGGCTGCCGTGGTTGGTCATCATGATGTGGACTCCTTCAAGCTGAAGCTGTCGCCGTCGGCACGAAGTCCGCGGTGTCGGTCGATTCGAAATTGAAACTGATGTCGCCCCAGGTGTCGAGCGCGGCCTTCAGCGGCGAGCACCACTTGGCGGCGTCCTTCAGGATCTGCGGACCTTCGTTCCAGATGTCGCGGCCTTCGTTGCGCGCCAGCACCATCGCTTCCAGTGCCACGCGATTGGCGGTGGCACCGGCCTGGATGCCTTGCGGGTGGCCGATGGTGCCGCCGCCGAACTGCAGCACCACGTCGTCGCCAAGGTAGGTCAGCAACTGGTGCATCTGGCCGGCGTGGATGCCGCCGGAGGCCACCGGCATCACCTTGTTCAGCGACGCCCAGGGTTGCTCGAAGAACAGGCCCTTCTCCAACTGCATCGGCGTGTGGGTGTCGAGCAAGGTGTCGTAGAAGCCGCGGATCATCTGCGGGTCGCCCTCGAGCTTGCCCACCACCGTGCCGGCGTGGATGTGGTCGACGCCCGCCATGCGCATCCATTTGCAGATGACGCGGAAGTTCATGCCGTGGTTCTTCTGCCGCGAATAGGTGCTGTTGCCTGCGCGGTGCAGGTGCAGGATCATGTCGTTCTTGCGCGCCCACAGCGCCATGCTCTGGATCGCGGTGTAGCCGATCACCAGGTCGATCATGATGATCACG
>JAYVCL010000296.1:0-5087 GCA_043749975.1 Burkholderiales bacterium | reverse complement strand
CCCGCACAGCTTGCCCGCATCATCGCGGTTGATGCCCACGTCGATCACGATGGCCCCGGGTTTGACCATGTCGGCAGTGAGCATGTTGCGCCGCCCGACGGCCGCCACCACCACGTCGGCCTGCCGGGTATGGTGCCCGATATCGACCGTGGCACTGTGGCAAATGGTGACTGTGGCGTGGGCTTGCAAGAGCAGCAGCGCCATCGGTTTGCCCACCGTGTTGCTGCGCCCGATGACCACCGCGTGTTTGCCGCGCAGATCGACGCCGGTGCTCTCGATCAGCTTCATGCAGCCGCTGGGTGTGCAGGGGCGAAACCCGGGGGCAGCGGTCATCAGCTCGCCCGCGCTCAAGGTCGAATAGCCGTCCACGTCTTTCGTCGGGGCAATGGCCTGGATCACCCGCTGCGGGCTGATGTGTTTGGGCAGCGGCATCTGCACCAGGATGCCGTGGATCGCGGGGTCGGCGTTGAACGCTGCAATGCGGGCCAGCAATTCGGCCTCGCTGAACGCTGCGTCGTGCGGCTCGAACACCGAATACAGCCCGGCCTCATGGCAGGCCTTGACCTTGTTGCGCACGTACACCTGGCTGGCCGGGTCTGCGCCGACCAGCAGCACGGCCAGCCCGGGCCGGCTGCCGCGCGCCGTCAAGGCGGCGGCACGCTGCGCGACCTCGGCCCGGATCTGCCGCGAGAGTGCGTTGCCGTCGATGCGCTGAGCGGTCATGCAGCCGTCCTTGAGCAGATAGTTCTTGAAACGAAAAAGGCCGCTCGCGGGCGGCCTTAGCAAGTCGAACGCGGCTTCAGGCTTTCGCTTGCGCGCCGAGTGCGATTTTCAGCAAATCGGCAACCGTGTTGGCGTTCAACTTTTCCATGATGTTGGCACGGTGCGCCTCCACGGTTTTGATGCTGATGCCCAGGTCGTCGGCAATCTGTTTGTTGAGCCGTCCGGCCACGATGCGCTCTAGCACTTGCGCCTCGCGGGTGGTCAGGCGCGACAACAAGGCGTCGCGGCTGGCGGCCTCCTGGTGCTGCGAAAACGCGGCGCGCGCCTGATCGAGCATGCGCTCCACCAGGCCCAGCAGTTCCTCTTCCTTGAACGGTTTCTCGATGAAGTCCATTGCGCCTTTTTTCATCGTCGTCACCGCCATCGGCACGTCGCCATGGCCGGTGATGAAGACGATGGGCAGCGGCGAGCGGCGCTCCATCAATCGGTCTTGAAGTTCCAGGCCGCTCATGCCGTCCATGCGGATGTCGGCGATCAGGCAGGCCACTTCGCGTGGATCGAAGCGCGACAGGAACGACTCCGAGGAATCGAAGCACTTGACCCGGTAGTCTTTCCCCTCGAGCAGCCACTGCAACGAGTCGCGCACAGCTTCGTCGTCATCGACAACGTAGACCGTGCCTTTTTTGGGTATCAAACTCATGTGGTCACAGCCGAGTTGGTGAGTGAGAGAGCTTCGGATCGCGAAGCTTCGGTGGGCAGCGTGAAGGTAAAACGACAGCCCACGACGGTGTCGCCATTGTAGAGGTTCTGCGCCTTGATCCGACCCCGATGCGACTCGATGATCGAGCGGCACAGGCTCAGGCCGATGCCCAGTCCTTCGACCTTGGTGGAGAAGAACGCCTCGAACAGCCGGCCGATCACGTCAGGCTTGATCCCGGGGCCCATGTCGGTGACGCTGAACTCGATCACACCGCCTTCGTCGGGTGTGTGTTTCGGCACGACCCGCAGCTCGATGTTGCGCCGCGCTGAAGGCAGGTGCGCCGAGTCGATGGCCTCGGCCGCGTTCTTCAGCAGGTTCAACACCACCTGCTCGATCAGGATCGGGTCCACCATCAGCGCGGGCAGTCTCTGGGCAATGTAGGTGTGGATGCCCACATTACGCCGCCGCAGCTCGATGCTGGCCAGATCGACCGCGTCTTCGACGATGGTGCGTGCGTCGGCCGACTGGCGCTGCGGCTCGCTGCGTTTCACGAAGGCGCGAATGCGGTGGATGATCTGCCCCGCACGCTGCGCCTGGCGCGCGGTCTTTTCGAGTGCGGCGATCAGGTCGGCTTTCTCGATCGCGTCGTTCTTGACACGAGACACCATGCCGTTGCAGTAATTGGTGATCGCCGTCAGCGGCTGGTTCAGCTCGTGCGCCACCGACGACGCCATTTCGCCCATCGTCACCAGCCGGCTCGTGACCCGCGCCTTCTCGGCCTGGCTGGAGGCCAGGCTTTCGGCCGTCAGCCGGGCCGTGATGTCGGTGGCGATGAGCATTTGCGCCAGGCGTCCGTCGGTCCATTGCAGGTAGCGCGCACGCACGTCGAACCACTTCTGCAAAGGTTCGACGAACACTTCACGCGGGTCGGAGCCGGCCTCGGTCAGCTCCTGCGTCGGCAATCCGCCCAAGTCGTCCACGCTGTCGTCGGTTGCACTGGCCACCCTTGGCATCCCGACATCGTCACCGGCCAGAAGATCGTGGCCGCGCGATTCGGCACCGAACCAGAGCCGGTACGACCGGTTCGCAAACAGCAACTCGCCCTGCTGGACCGACAACACCGACACCGCGGCGTCCAGCCCTTCGAGCACGGTGGTGAAACGCTCATGCGAGGCCGAAAGCTGGTCGCGAATTCGCTTGGCTTCGGTGATGTTGGTCATCGACGTCATCCAGCCGGTCTGGTGATTCTTCGGGTCGATCAGCGGCGACACGTACATTCGCGCGTCGAACTGCGTGGTGTCCTTGCGCATCAACTTCACCTCGATGCCACCCGACGGGCTGCGCCCTTGCAACTCTTGTTGAAGCAGCCGGTTGTTCTCCTCGAAACGGTCGGGCGGCCAAAGCGGGTAGGGCGGGCGGCGGCCGATCAGTTCGCCTTCCGAGAATCCGGTCATCGCGCAGAACGCCGGGTTCACATAGGTGATGCGGCCTTCCATGTCCATGGCTCGCATGCCGGTCAGCATCGAGTTTTCCATCGCGCGGCGAAAGTTCGCCTCGGACACCAGGGCGCTTTGCATCTGGGCACGCCGGCGCATGTGGCGCCACGTGCCCAGCAGCATCCAAACCGTCAACACGCTCAGCGCCACCACCATCCAGAACAAGGTGTTGCCGATCAGCCCGATGGAGGTTCGGTAGCCCTGGCCGCGCAGCACCAGCCCATCGCCGGTGGGCGCCACCGGCACGTCGTGCACGATCGACGCAGGGCGGGCCTTTTGCCCAGGCAGCGGCGTCACGGTGCTGGCCAGAACCATCTCTTGCTGATCGAGCAGGCTGATGGCGTGGCGAGTCGAAACCTCGGCCGGCACGAAGTACCGCAGCAGGCTCTCGACCGAGTACTCGGCGATCAGCGTGCCGCTGAAGGCGCTGCGGTCGATCAGCGGCACATGGATCTGGATCACCGGCATGCCGTAGGCGTCTTTGAAGGGCCGCGTGTACACAGGCTGGCGCTGCGAACGGGCGGCGATGAAGGCGGTTTCCGGTTCGCTCGAACGGCCTTCTTTCGGTACCGAGGCACCGCCTTCCTCGCCGGTCAACTCGGTTTCGGGGTGAAAGGTGATGGCCGAATAGTCGGCTTTGCGCACGCGTGCGCCGTTGATCCAGATCAGGTGGGTGATTTCCGGACGCTCGCGACTGAAGCTCGCGGCCTGGCCCAGAAAGTCGTCCTGGTCGATCGCGCGGGTGACGATCTCTCGGGCGATGCGAACCAGTTGCTCCTGGTTCACGATCAGGCGCAGTCGAATCTGCTGCTGGGCGATTTCGGTGTCGCGTTTGACCGACTCTGTTTCTCGCTCCAACTCCTCATTGCGCAGGTACCAGAACGCCGAGATGATCGCTGCCAGAAACAGCAGCACCGATATCAGCGGCGCGAGCGTGGCGAACCAGTCTTGACGGGCCGGCGACTGGCGTCGCCACCAGCGGCCGAACAGCCGCCGTGGCAAGGCCGGGGCAGGGCCGGACTGAGGGTGCAGGTCGGCAAGGTTTTCCATGGCTGAATTATCGACGCCGGCGATGCTGCCCGCCGTCGAGCGAGCATGGACGTGTTCTGGTGCCTTCAAAATTCCGCAATATGAAATTAGATTGCACGATTTGAAAATATGAAACAGGTGTGAGAAACTCCCGCAAAGTTTGAAAACCCACACAGGAGACGACATGTCCGCCATGCCTGAGTCATTCATCGGCGCTGCCGCCAACGACAGCGATTCACAGGAAACCCGGGAGTGGCTGGACGCGCTATCAGCCGTGATCGGCACCGAGGGCGGGGAGCGAGCCCACTTCTTGTTGGAGCAGCTCATCGACCACGCTCGCCAGGCCGGCATCGACGTGCCGTTCTCGGCCAAGACGGCCTACGTCAACACCATCCCCACCGACCAGGAAGAGCGCTGCCCGGGCAACCTGGAGATCGAGGAACGCCTGCGTGCCTACATGCGCTGGAACGCGATGGCGATGGTGGTCAAGGCGAACCGCCTCAACCCCGACGACGGCGGCGATCTGGGCGGCCACATCAGCAGCTTCGCGTCGGTGGCCACCATGTTCGGTGCCGGCTTCAACCATTTTTGGCATGCCGACGACGGCGTGCACGGCGGCGACCTGCTGTACATCCAGGGCCACTCGTCGCCCGGCATCTACGCCCGCGCCTTCATGGAAGGGCGCATCAGCGAAGAGCAGTTGCTCAACTTCCGCCAAGAGGTCGACGGCAAGGGCATTTCGAGCTACCCGCACCCCAAGCTGATGCCCGAGTTCTGGCAGTTTCCCACCGTGTCGATGGGCCTCGGCCCGCTGATGGCGATCTACCAGGCTCGCTTCCTCAAATACCTGCATGCGCGCGGCATTGCCGACACCAGCCAGCGCAAGGTCTGGGTGTTTTGCGGTGACGGCGAGATGGACGAACCCGAATCGCTGGGTGCCATCGGCCTGGCCGCGCGCGAGAAGCTCGACAACCTGATCTTCATCGTCAACTGCAATCTGCAGCGCCTCGACGGCCCGGTGCGCGGCAACGGCAAGATCGTGCAGGAGCTCGAAGGCGAGTTCCGCGGCTCGGGCTGGAACGTGATCAAGCTGCTGTGGGGCAAGGATTGGGACAAGCTGCTGGCGCGCGACAAGGACG
>JAYVCL010000295.1:0-36837 GCA_043749975.1 Burkholderiales bacterium | reverse complement strand
TTGGGAATAGTGTGCACGTGTCCACCAATCAGCTAAGTGGACACGAGCATCCTAAAACGATGGATCAAGATCAAGGTGCCGCGGCTAGACGCTTACCCTAAGCCGGCAGTTCACTGCGACAAGGCCTTCGGGAAGTCAGCAGTGGCGCGGTGAATGGCTGATTTGGCAGACTCACCCGATGGGGGAGCCAAAACGCAAGCAACAAGGGGCCCTGATCCAGGGCAGTGATCAGGCCGAGCAGTCCCAGGTGGTGGGCACACTGGGCGGGCGCATGCACGTGCGCTGGGCTTCAAGCCGGCTGGCACATCGCCGGTGACTTCGCCGTGCTGCAGAACATGCGGGTGGTGCTCTTGTCTCCTACAGCCCGGAGTTGAACCCCGCCGAACAGTTGTGCAAGGCGCTGCGCGAGGACTGCTTCGCCAACCCTGTCTTCGCCAACCGAGACAACTTCGAAACCGCGCTACCAATGGCAGCGTCGCCCTCGAAGCTGATCCGGCCCGAACCCGTTCTATGACCGGGCTCAAGTGGATAACTTCCATATCTTTGAACGCGACTTGGTATCAGAGGATGCGCCGCGGGTGCGCCAGCGCTTCGTGTGCGGCGTGCAGCCGGCGCACAGCACGCGAATGAAGGCCTCGTCGAACAGGTGCCGGCAGCCCGGTGCGAGTTGGGTCAGGGTGTCGGGCGTGAACGAGATGGTGGTGGCGGGCTGGGTCACGATCACGTCGGCACTGTGGCGGCGCAACTCGGGGTTGGGCGCCAGGTAGGCCATCTCGCCCACCGACGTGCCGGCCCCCAGTTGAGCCACTTTCTGCCCGTCTCGAAACACCTCGAGCGCGCCCTGCGCAATGATGTGAAAGGTGCGCCCTTCGTCGCCTTTGCGGTACAGCGCATGGCCGAAGTTGAAGCGTTGCCACTTGGCACGGTGCACCACCTCCCACAGCTCCACGTCGCCGAAACTGGTGAAAAAATCAAGGCTTCGCAACAGGTTGAAGCGCTCGGAATCGAGCACGCCTTGCAACTGTCCGCGCGGCACCTGGCGCTGCAGGATGAGGTCGGAAAGCGCCTGCGCAAACTGGTCCCAGTTGTCGAAACGATCGCTCGGGTTTTTCGCCAGCGCGCGCTGGATCACCGCGTCCACCGTGGGCGACAGTCCCGAGCGCATTCCGCACAGCGAGGCCGGCTGTGCGTTGTAGACCTGGTGCACCATGGCCGCCTGCACCTGCGCGTCGAACGGTGGCCGCCCCGCGATCAGGTGGTACAGCACGGCGCCCAGGCCGTACATGTCGGAGCGGCAGTCCAGCGCGGCACCGTCGAGCTGCTCGGGAGACATGTACGCCAGCGAGCCGACTCGGTAAACCTGGGTCACTTCCGACTCGAGGTTCAGCACGCTGCCGAAGTCGGTGATCTTCACGTCGGTGATGGCCCCGTGGGTCAGCACCGCGAGCAGGTTGGCCGGCTTCACGTCGCGGTGGATCAAACCCTGGCGAAACACATAGCCCAGCGCCATGGCGCACTTGAAGCCGATCTCCACGATCAGCTCCAGCGACAAAAGTTGGTCGGCGCGGCAGTACGGGCGCAGCGTGTTGCCCGCCACGTGCTCCATCACGATGTAAGGGGCCACCGGGTCGGCCACGGCGTCGAAGATCTGCACCACGTTCGGGTGCTGCAAGCGGCCCACCAGGGCCGCCTCGGCGGCAAAGAAGCGCTCGCTGTAGCGCGCCTCGCTGGCGTCGCCGCCGGGGTTGGGGCGCACGCGCTTGACGGCCACGTCGCGGCCATGAAAGTCGTCGTGGCACAGGAACACGTCGCTGGTCGCGCCCTCGCCGAGCTTGCCGAGCACGCGGTATTTGCCGATGTGGGTCGGCAGCGCGGGCGCAGCACCGGGCAACGCCGGGTTCAGGGCGGCAGCATTGGCGGGAATGTGGGATGGCATGGAGGAGGTCGGCACGGGCCAGACCACGATGTTCGCACTGCGCGCAAGACCTGTGGTGCCGAACAGGGCGGCAATCACCGGGCTGTCTCGGGCCTGCACAGGTTTGGGGAAAGGGCAACCGTAAAATGCGCCGATGATCCAAGCCAAACAGGACCTGCTGCTCGCGCTGGGCGCGGCGATCCAGGAAGTCTGCCCGCACAGCACGCTGACGCCGGTGTTCGAATCGCCGCGCCAGGCCGCCCACGGCGACCTGGCCTGCACCGCGGCCATGCAACTCGCCAAAGCTTTGCGCCAGAACCCGCGCGAGCTGGCACAGGCGCTGATCGACGCCTTGCAGCGCCAGCCGGCGGTGCAGCGCACGGTCGAGTCGATGCAGCTTGCCGGCCCGGGTTTCATCAACCTGCGCCTGACCGCTGCCACCCGGCAGGCGGTGGTGAGCGAGGTGCTGGCTGGCGGCGACGGTTTCGGCTGTCGGCCGCCGCAACCGCAGCCGCAACCGCAGCCGCAGCGGGTGCTGGTCGAGTTCGTGTCGGCCAACCCGACCGGTCCGCTGCACCTGGGCCACGCGCGCCAGGCGGCGCTGGGCGACGGCATTTGCAAGCTGTTCGAGACCCAGGGCTGGCAGGTCACGCGCGAGTTCTATTACAACGACGCCGGGGCGCAGATCCCCACGCTGACCGCATCGGTGCAGGCGCGCCTGAACGGCTTCAAACCGGGCCACCCGCAGTGGCCGCAGGCGGCCTACAACGGCGAATACATCGCCGACATCGCGGCTGATTTTCTGGCCCGCAAGACCGTCAAAGCCGACGACCGCGAGTTCACGGCGTCGGGCGATGTCGGCGATGTCGATGGCATCCGCCAGTTCGCCGTGGCCTACCTGCGCCACGAACAAGACCTGGATCTGCAAGCCTTCGGCGTGCGTTTCAACAGCTACTTCCTGGAATCGGGGCTGTACTCGAGCGGCCGGGTCGAAGCCACCGTCGCGCGCCTCGTCGCGTCGGGCAAGACGTTCGAGGAGGCCGGCGCGCTGTGGCTGCGCACCACCGACTACGGCGACGACAAAGACCGTGTGATGCGCAAGTCGGACGGCAGCTACACCTACTTCGTGCCCGACGTGGCCTACCACCTCGACAAGTTCGAGCGCGGCTTCGCCAAGGCCATCGATCTGCAGGGCGGCGACCACCACGGCACCATCGCCCGCGTGCGCGCCGGGTTGCAGGCCGCGAACCGGGGCGTGCCAGCCGGTTACCCCGACTACGTGCTGAACAAGATGGTCACGGTGATGAAGGGCGGCCAGGAGGTCAAGATCAGCAAGCGCGCGGGCAGCTACGTGACCTTGCGCGACCTGATCGAGTGGACCAGCAAGGACGCGGTGCGGTTTTTCCTGCTCAGCCGCAAGGCCGACACCGAGTTCGTCTTCGATGTCGACCTGGCACTGAAGCAGAACGACGAGAACCCGGTGTTCTATGTGCAGTATGCGCATGCACGCATTTGTTCGGTGATCCAGCAGTTCATCGACAAAGGGGGCGACGCCCGGGCGCTGCCGGGCGCGAACCTGGCGCTGCTGGCGGCGCCCAGCGAAGCCGCGCTGCTGCTCAAGCTGGCCGAGTACCCGGCCATGTTGTCGAACGCGGCGGCCAGCCTGTCGCCCCACGACGTGACCTTTTACCTGCGCGAGGTGGCCGGCAGCTTTCACAGCTATTACGCCGCCGAACGCTTCCTGGTCGACGACGCCGAACTGACCCGCGCACGCCTGGCCTTGTTGGTGGCCGCACGACAGGTCATTCGCAACGCGCTGGGCGTTCTGGGGGTCAGTGCCCCGCAGCGGATGGACCGGGACGCGGTCAAGCCAGGTGATCACAGTACCGACACAGAGCAGGAGACCGCATGAAATTTCAAAGTGCTGGCGGGGCGGGGCCACGCGGTGGCTTCGAAGGTCAACGAGGTGGCTTTGAGGGTCAACGCGGCGGCTTTGCCATGGGCCTGATCGTCGGCCTGCTGGTCGGTTTGGCCCTGGCCCTGGGCGTGGCCTTGTACGTGACCAAGGTGCCGATGCCATTTCTCAACAAGGTGCCGCAGCGCACCGCCGAGCAAGATGCGGCGGAGCTGGAGAAGAACCGGAACTGGGACCCGAACAGCCCGCTGTATGGCAAGCATCCGGTCAGGCCGGGGAACGGGGCCACTGCCGGCGGTGCGGCGGTGAGCGCGCCGCCCGCTGCGGCAGCCAGCGCGGTCGCCGCCAGGCCGGCAGGCAGTGCCGCGCTGGCGCAGGGCACGCGCCCGCCGCGGGGCAGTGCGTCGAGCAGCGCGCGCGATCCTGCCGCCACTTCGGGCGAGCGCGTCGCCACGCCTGTGCCGCCGAACGCGCCGACCACGACGAACACGCCATCGGCGTCAGCCAAACCGGGGGCTGATCCGTTCATGTACTTTGTGCAGGCCGGTGCTTATGTGCGGGCCGAGGACGCCGACCAGCAGCGTGCCAGGCTGGCGATTCAGGGCTTCAACGCCAAGGTGACCGAGCGCGAGCAGGCTGGTCGCACGATGTACCGGGTGCGGGTGGGCCCGCTGGAGAGCAAGGACGCTGCCGATGCGACCAAGGAAAGGCTCGACAGTGCCGGCGTGGATTCGGCCCTGGTTCGGGTGCAGAAGTAGCGCGCCGGGCTGAACTTTCAAGGCATTGGCGGGGTCTGCCGCATTCACCCGATTGCAAGTAGCAACACAACACAACCCAAGGATTGATCGAAGATGAAACGTCGTGAGTTTTCCGCCCAGTTGCTGGGCACAGGTTTGGGGGTGGGTTGGGTGTCGGCCGGCGTGGCAGGCATGGCGGCAGCACCGGCCGCACAAGCGCAGGGCGGGCCGGTCGAAGGCAAGGACTATGTGCGCCTGAGCCAGCCGCAGGCCGTGGCCCCGGGCAAGATCGAAGTGATCGACTTTTTCTGGTACGGCTGCCCGCATTGCTTTTCGTTCGAGCCCGCGCTCGACGCCTGGGCCAAGAAGCTGCCGGCCGATGTCAACTTTCGCCGTGTGCCGGTGAGTTTTCGCGACGAACCCTTCGGCACCCACGCACGCATCTTCTTTGCGCTCGAAGGCATGGGCCAACTGGATGCCATGCACCGCAAGGTGTTCTATGCCATTCACAACGAACGCGCCTCGCTCGCCAAGCCGGCCGAGATCAGCGCGTTCATGACCAAGAACGGCCTCGACGGCGCCAAGTTTCTGGACCTGATGAATTCGTTCTCGGTTCAGACCAAGGCGCGCCAGGCCAAGCAGATCACCGAGGTCTACAAGATCGACGGCGTTCCCGCGCTTGGCATCCAGGGCCGCTACTACACCTCGGGTTCGGTGGCCGGCAGCAATGATCGGGCGCTGGTGGTGGCCGACTTCCTGATTCAGCGAGAGCGCAAAGGCTGACAGCGCGGAGCCGGGCGCAGCCGGCGCGGAAGCAGCACCTCGTGCGGCGTTGCTTTGGGTGATGGACTTTGCCATGTCGACGACCGAACCGCCCCTCGCAGCAGCCCCTCCGAGCCCCGGCTTCACACAGGCGCTGCGCTTCTGGCTGCAACTCGGCTGTGTCAGCTTCGGCGGCCCGGCCGGGCAGATTGCGCTGATGCACGCCGAGCTGGTCGAGCGGCGGCGCTGGATTTCAGAGCGCCGTTACCTGCATGCACTGAACTACTGCATGCTGCTGCCCGGGCCCGAGGCGCAGCAACTGGCCACCTACATCGGCTGGCTGATGCACGGCGTCAAAGGCGGCATCGCGGCGGGTGCACTGTTCGTGCTGCCCTCTTTGTTCATCCTGGTCGCGCTGTCGGCCATCTACATGGCGTTCGGCAACACGCCGGTGGTGGCGGCCATGCTGTGGGCGATCAAGCCTGCGGTCACCGCCATCGTGCTGTTCGCGGCCTGGCGCATCGGCTCGCGGGCCTTGAACAACGCGGCGTTGTGGGCGATTGCCGGCGCCGCCTTCGTCGCGATCTTCTTCTTTGAACTGCCGTTCCCGCTGATCGTGCTGACGGCGGGCTGCATCGGCGCCGCGGGCGGCGCCTGGGCACCGCAGTGGTTTCGCAGCCGCGGAGGCCATGGCAGCGCGCGAGTCAAGGCCGCCGCTGCCGTGATCGACGACGACACGCCCACCCCGGCGCATGCACGCTTTTCGCGCCACCGGGTGCTGCGCTACGGCGCGGTGGGCGGGCTGCTGTGGCTGGCGGCGTTCGGCGCATTGACCGCGCTGTTCGGCTGGCAGGGCGTGCTCACGCAGATGGGCTGGTTCTTCACCAAGGCCGCGTTGCTGACCTTCGGCGGCGCGTATGCGGTGCTGCCCTATGTGTACCAGGGCGCGGTGACCGAGTTTGGCTGGCTCAGCGCGCCGCAGATGATCGACGGCCTGGCGCTGGGTGAAACCACGCCCGGGCCGCTGATCATGGTGGTCGCCTTCGTTGGTTTCGTGGGTGGCTGGGGGCGGCCGATGTTCGGGCCCGAGCACCTGTTTCTGGCCGGCGCGGCGGCCGCCGTGGTGGTGACGTTTTTCACCTTCCTGCCCTCGTTCCTGTTCATCCTGATCGGCGGCCCGCTGATCGAGGCGACGCACGGCGAGATCAAGTTCACTGCGCCGCTGACCGCCATCACCGCCGCGGTGGTCGGGGTGATCCTGAACCTGGCGCTGTTCTTCGCGCTGCACGTGCTGTGGCCGCAAGGTGTGCAGGGACGCTTCGAGTGGCTGTCGCTGCTGATCGGCGCGGCCGCCGCGGTGGCCCTGCTGCGCTTCAACGTCACGGTCATCAGGCTGATCGCGGTGTGTGCCCTGATCGGCCTCGTGAAGGGTCTGTTCTGGTGAAGCTGCGGCGCGGTTCGCGTCGTACAGTTCGGGGGTGAACACCGCCGCAACCCTGTCCGAACTGCTCCCGCCCGACGTGTCTGCGCGGCCGGCGCGCCCGGCCATCAGTTGCGTGGTGCCGGCCTTCAACGAAGCCGCCAACCTGAATCCGCTGCTGACGGGTTTGACCGCCCAGTTGGCCGCGCTGACCGAACGCTGGGAAATCATCGTGGTCGACGACGGCAGCCATGACACGACGCCGCTCGAGATGGCGCGCTGGACCCGCCGCCCCGGTGTGCGCTACCTGGCCCTGTCGCGCAACTTCGGCAAAGAAGCGGCGCTGACGGCGGGCATCGACCGTGCCGAGGGCGAGGTGGTGCTGCTGATGGACGCCGACCTGCAGCACCCGGCGTCGCTGGTGCCCGAGATGTTGAACGCCTGGCGCGACGGGGCCGACATGGTCTGCGCGGCGCGCGCCTCGCGCGCCGACGAATCCTGGGCCAAGCGCCTGGGCACCTGGATTTTCTACCGGCTGGTGAACCGCAATTCGGCAGTGACCATTCCGGTCGACGCGGGCGACTTCCGCCTGATGGACCGGCGCGTTGTCGATGCCCTGAAGTCGCTGCCCGAGCGCAACCGTTTCATGAAGGGGCTGTACGCCTGGGTCGGTTTCCACAACGTGATCATTCCCTACGTGCCGGCCGAGCGGCATGCGGGCACCAGCACGTTTTCGCTGCGCAGCCTGTCGCGCCTCGCGTTCACCGGCGTCACCGCGTTCACGAATGCGCCGCTGCGCCTGTGGAGCGCGGTGGGCGTGCTGATCGCGCTGTGCGCCATCGCGTTCGGCTTCTGGATCGTCATCGAATACTTCGTCTATGGCAACAACGTGCCCGGCTGGGCCACGCTGGTGACGAGCATGATGTTTTTCAGCGGTGTGCAGTTGCTGTCGATCGGCATCCTGGGCGAATACGTGGGCCGCATCTTCGACGAAGTCAAGCAGCGCCCGGTTTACATCGTGCGCAGCGAGGCCGGCCGCGGGGCGATCGACACACCGCCCGCCGCATGACGCAAGCTGTGCGCACCCTGATGCTGTGCGCCGATGATTTCGGCCAGTCGCCGGGCATCTCGAACGCGATCGCCGAACTTGCACAACTCGCGCAGGCGCAGCGCCTGTCGTCCACCTCGTGCCTCACCAACGGCGCGCATTGGCACACCCAGGCACCGTTGCTGCGCACGCTGCCGCCGAGCGTGCAGCGCGGCCTGCACTTCAACCTGACCGAAGGCACGCCGCTGAGCGCCGAGCTGCGGCGCGTGTGGCCGCAGTTCCCAACGCTGCCACGCTTGATTGCACAGGCCCATCTGCGGCGCTTGCCGCAAGCCGCCATCGCCGCCGAATTCAACGCCCAACTCGCCGCCTTCAGCGACGGTGCCCGACAAGCCCCCGACCACATCGACGGCCACCAGCATGTGCACCACCTGCCCGGCGTTCGCGATGTGCTGCTGCACGCCCTGGGCTGCATGGCCGCGCCGCCGGCGGTGCGCAGCACGGCCCGGCCGCTCGGCCCCGGCTTCGATGTGAAGCGCTTCCTGATCGCCCACACCGGTGGCGTCGCCTTGCAGCGTTTGCTGGCGCGCAGCCGCATTCGCCGCAACCCGGCCTTGCTGGGCGTGTACGGCTTCGACACCGAAAACTACCGCGGCTTGATGCAGGCCTGGCTGGCCGCGCTGCCCGCAGAAGGCGGCCTGCTGTTTTGCCACCCGGGCGCGGCAGACGCTGAAAACGACCCGATTGCGAAGGCCCGCGTGCGCGAACACGCCTACCTCGGCAGCGCGGCCTTCGGCGACGACCTGGCCGCTGCCAACGTGCAGCTCGGCCCGGTCTGGCAGCTCAGCGAAACGTCCAGCGTCGGTTGACCGCGTAGGTCAGCACCAGGGCGCACAGCGTGGCCAGCGCCTGTGCGGCCAGGTAGTGCCAGCCCAGCGCCACGCCCAGCGCCACGATGGCCATGCCCAACAGCGCGCCGGCCAGCGCGGTGCCCATGAACTTGAGCCAGGCGCCGCGCACGCCGCCGCGGTGCGCGAAAGTGAAGCTGCGGTTGCCGATGAAGGCCACTTGCGCGCCCACCACCGCGCCGAAACCCGAGGCCAGCCACGCCGGCCAGTGGCCGAGTTCGACCGCAGCGGCCAGCACGGCGTAGTGCACCCCGGTGGCGACGGCCCCGACCCCCACATAACGAGTGAAGCGCGTGTGCATGCCGGTCATGTGTCAAGGGCAAAAGCGGGCGGGTGCGCGCATCAACTGCAGCCCCCCGTCTGCGGACGCGACGTGGTTGGCTGCCACCGCGCCGGGCACCTGCGCCATGCGTGCCGCATTGGCCGGGCGCAACGCGAACCAGGTGGCGCCCGCATGGCAGGTCAGCTCATTCAAGCGGTCGATCGGCCACAACAATTCGCGCCCGCGCACCGGGTTGAAGCGGGCCGCGTCGAACAGCTCCTTGCGCCAGTTGTCGCGCAGCGGCAGCGCCGGGTCGGCCCAGTCGCTGGCCACGATCACCGGCTGCTTCAAGCCGGCGTAGAAAGGCAGGTCGTAGAACATTTCGTCGACGAAGACGACGCGGTCGCCGGGAGCGATCTGTGCCGCCAGCACGGCGGCGGCGGCCTTCGACGAAGCGGGCGGCTCGAGCTTCAACGCCGCCATCAAGGTCGGGCTCGCCAACAGCACCACGATGGCCAGGCAAGCCACGCCAGCGGTCACCAGCGCCCAGCGCGCGGCCCGCTGATACGGCACCACCGCCAGGCTCAGCAGCCAGCACCAGGGCGCGAGCGCCGGCAACACGTAGCCGACCAGCTTCGAGCTGGGGAGCGAAAAAAAGCCGACCACCGCAACGATCCACCAGGCACACAGCGCCAGTTCGGCACGCTGCGGCCCGGCGCGTTCGCGCCACGCGTTGCGCAGGGCCGCCGGCAGCCACAGGCTCCACGGCAGCGTCAGCGCCGGCAGCACGGCGACGTAGAACCAGGCCGGGTGCACGTTGTTGAAACTGGCTTGAGCGAAGCGGCGAAAGTGCTGCTCGACGATGAAGTAGTCGAAGAAGCCGGGGTAGCGCCATTGCATGGCCACGAACCACGGCAGCGCCAGGGCCGCGAAGACCAGCAGCCCGGCCGGGTGCAGCAGCCACAGCACATCGCGCCAGCGGCGCTGCGCCAGCAACCACGGCCCGACGATGAGCGCGGGCAGCAGCACGCCGATCAAGCCCTTGGCCAGCACCGACGCGGCCGCGCAGGCCCAGGCGATGAGCAGCCAGCGCAGAGAGCGAACGCGATCGTCCAGCGCGCGCGCGAAGGCCAGCACGGTCGCGGTGATCAGGCCGCCGACCAGCATGTCGAGGTTGGCGTACTGGGCGCCGATGAAAAAGAACGGGCAGGTCGCCAACACCAGCAAGGTCCGGCGTGCCAGCAGCGGCCCGTGCCAGCGCCGCACTGCGAAGAACAGCGCGGCAGCCATCACCCAGGCCCCGACAAACGGCGCGAAGCGGGCGCTGAACGGGTTCACGCCGAGCAGCGCCATGGCCGCCATGTCGAGCCAGTACATCAGCGGCGGCTTGTGAAAAAACGGCAGGCCGTTGAGCAGCGGCACCACCGGGTCGCCCGACAGCAGCATGTCGCGCGCCACGTTGGCGTAGCGGCCCTCGTCGGGCAGCAGCAGCGGGCGCAGGCCCAGGGTGATCAGCAGCCACAGGGCGAGCAGGCCCAGCGCTTTCCAGGCAGGGACAGGCGGTGTGGTGGCGGCGGAGCGGATCGATGGCACGTCGCGATTACAGCATCGCGGGGTGGCTGGCCTGGCTTGACATCCGCGCCGGGTTTGTTGTCGACGAAGAAGGTCTGCCCGAACGCTTTGCCGAGTTCGGGGCCAGCGTGCGCGCCAGGATGTCGGTCGCGCGGCAGCGGGATGTTTCGGCAGCGGCGCGGCCGCCGTTGCCCCGAGCCCTACCTGAAGCTGACGCCGGCGGCGTGCGGAAACAGCAGCAGTTGTGCAGGAGCGCGGCCCGAGTGCAGCACCGGGGCCCGACGGGCCGACGGCGGCCG
This sequence comes from Burkholderiales bacterium, assembly GCA_043749975.1. Taxonomy (GTDB): domain Bacteria; phylum Pseudomonadota; class Gammaproteobacteria; order Burkholderiales; family Burkholderiaceae_C; genus JANYJJ01. The sequence goes on along the minus strand of JAYVCL010000295.1, from coordinate 25,999 downwards.
CGCCGAGTCGCGTTGCAGCGTGCCAGTCGACGGCCGGACGGGGTCCAGCACGCGGGTGGCGAGTCGGGTCATGGGCTTGATCATGGTGTTGACCATTGGCGCAGCTTTCGTGCCAGTGCACTCGCGACGATCGAGGGGTGTTGGCGGGCCAATTCAGTCCGGCGCAGTGCCGATCCGACTTAAAACCACTTTTTTGCGCCCGCTGTGCTGCCCAAAATTGCACCAATCGTCAGCCCCGCGTTACACAGTTGACCGAAAGCGGCTGTGGTTCGGGTGGCGCGGTGCCATCACGCCGCAGCTCGGTACCCGCGCGAGACCCTACAAAGCCGCGCGGTACCCGCGCGGAATGGCCCCCATCAAGCGGCGCGTGTACTCCTGCTGCGGCGCTCCCAGAATCTGCTCGACGCCGGCTTGCTCGACCACCTCGCCGTCTTTCATCACCATCACCTCGTCGGCCATGAAGCGCACCACGGCCAGGTCATGGCTGATGAAGATGTAGGCCAGGCCCAGCTCGTCTTGCAGGTCCTTGAGCAGGTTCAGCACCTGCGCCTGCACGCTGACATCGAGCGCGCTCACCGCTTCGTCGAGCACCAGCAGCTCGGGGTTCAAGCTCAGGCAGCGGGCGATGGCCACGCGCTGGCGTTGGCCACCTGAAAACTCGTGCGGGTACTTGTGCATCGCCGATTCGTCGAGCCCGACCTTGCCCAGCAAGGCGCGGGCGCGCGCTTCACGCTCGGTGTTGTCGCGCCCGATGCGGTGGATCGTCATCGGCTCGACCAAGGTCTGGCCGACGGTGAAGCGCGGGTTCAGCGAGGCGTACGGGTTTTGAAACACGACCTGGATGCGCCGGCGCAGCGGCAGCATCTCGCGCGGGCTGAGCGCCAGCAGGTCTTGCCCGTCGAAGCGCACGCTGCCGCGGGTCGGGCCGCCGCTGGGCTCGTGCAGGCGCAGCAAGGTCAGTCCCATGGTGGTCTTGCCCGAGCCCGACTCGCCGACCACGCCGAGCGTGTGGCCCTTGCGCAAGGTGAAACTCGCGCCTTTGACGGCCTTGAATTCCTTGCGCCCGAACACGCCGCTGCGTATCCAAAAACTCTTGCTCAGCGACGCGGCTTCGATCAGCACGGCTGCGTTCGGGTCTTTCGATTGGCCCGCCGCCGCAGCGGACTTTCCCGAGACGTGGTCGTCGATCACCGTCAAGCGCGGGCTGCGCTGCTGCAGCGTCGGGCGGCAGGCCAGCAGCGCGCGCGTGTAGGCGTCTTGCGGGTTCGCGAAGATGGCGGCCACCGGCCCCTGTTCGCGCACCGTGCCCTGGCGCATCACCACCACGTGGTCGGCAATCTCGCCCACCACGCCGAGGTCGTGGCTGATGAACAGCATGCTCATGCGGTAGCGCGCCTTCAGCCCCGCCAGCAGCTCCATGATCTGGCGCTGGATGGTCACGTCGAGCGCGGTGGTCGGTTCGTCGGCGATCAGCAGCCTGGGCTCGCAGGCCAGCGCCATCGCGATCATCACGCGCTGCTGCTGGCCACCCGACAACTCATGCGGGTGAGCCGACAAACGCCGCTTCGGCTCGGGCATGCCGACTTCGTTGAGCGCTTCCTCCGCCCGCACCATCGCCTGCCGGCGTGACATACGCAGGTGCTTGATGAGCGGCTCGCAAATTTGCTGGCCCACGGTGAACACCGGGTTCAGCGAGGTCATCGGGTCTTGAAACACGCAGGCGATCTCGCGCCCGCGCAGCGCCTGCAATTCACTCAGCGTGGCGGCCAGCAGGTCGCGGCCCTGGAAGTGGATGCTGCCGCGCCGCTCGGCGTTGTCGGGCAACAGGTTCAGGATCGACATGGCCGTCACGCTCTTGCCCGAACCCGACTCGCCGACCAGGGCGACGGTGCTGTTTTCGGGCACGTCGAAGCTGACGCCGGCCGCTTTTTCGTCGTCGTCGCGCCCGACTGCTTGCACGCGCTGCACCACGCCGTCGAGCTTGCCCAGCCTGAAGGCGACACGCAGGTTTTTGATGCTCAGCAGCGTGCTCATTCCAGGCCCCTCAACTTCGGGTCGAGCGCATCGCGCAGCGCGTCGGTGAACAACGAGAACGCGGTGACGAACGCCGCCATGAACAGCGTTGCCGCCGCCAGTTGCCACCAGTGGCCGAGGATCAATTCGCTCTGCGCTTCGGCCAGCATCGTGCCCCAGCTCACCTGGTCCACCGCCACGCCCAGGCCCAGGTAGCTCAGGATCACTTCGGCCTTGATGAAACCCACCACGTGGATCGACAACTGCACCAGCACCACATGGCTGACGTTGGGCAGGATGTGCTTGAACATGCGCGAGAAAGCAGTGGCGCCGATGGCCTCGGCCGAGCGCACGTATTCGCGCACGGCGTGCTTGATGAATTCGGCCCGCACCAGGCGGTAGATGCCGGTCCAGCCGGTGAGCCCGAGGATGATCACGATGCTCCAGATGCCCTTCGGAATGATCGAGTCGGCCCGGTTCAGCACCGCCGCAAAGGTGAAGATCAGCAAGATGCCGGGGATCGAGGTGAACACGTTGTAGACCCACTCCAGCAAGTCGCCGAGCTTGCCGCCGAAGAAGCCGCCCACGGCACCCAGCACCGTGCCGATCAGGGTGGCCGCCACGGCCGCCAGCGCGCCGACCAGGATCGAGATTTGTGCGCCCTTCACGGCCTTGCTCAGCACGTCGCGGCCCAGCCGGTCGCCGCCGAAAGGCAGCGTGTTACGGCGCACCGCCTCGGTGGTTTTGTACTTGGCCACGCCGGCGTCCCATTCCTTGTAGCGCGGCGCCAGCGGGTCGACCGCCGAGATGTCGACATTCGGGCCGCTGGGCACTGCGATGGCTGTGCTCGCGAGCTTGGGTGCCGGCCCCAGGAAGGTCGGCGGCGCGTCGGGCAGGCCCACTTCGCGCTGCCAGTGGTTTGCCACCAGGCCGAGGCTGGCGGCGACCACCAGCAACAGGAACGCGGCCACGACGGCGAGCGAGACCAGGCCCACCTTGTCGGTCTTGAAGCGCGTCCACGCCGCGGCCCAGACGCCACTTGAGGACGCCGGCTTGGTAGCAGACGCTGTGCGGTTCAAGACGGCGCTCATTTCAGCCGTCATTTCAAAACCACGCGCGGGTCGGCCAGCTTGTAGAGCACGTCGGTGAGCAGGTTGACCGCCATCGTGATGCAGGCGATGTAGATCGTCACCGCTTGAATCACCGGGTAGTCGCTGCGGTTCACCGCCAGCAGCACCTCGCGGCCGAGGCCGGGGATCGAGAAGAACACCTCGATCAGGAACGAGCCGACGAAGATGCCCGGCACCGCCACCGCCACATTGGTCAAGATCGGAATCATCGCGTTGCGCAGCACGTGCTTGAGCAAGATCGTGCGCTCGGTCAGGCCCTTGGCGCGCGCGGTGCGCACGTAGTCCTGCCCGATCTCGTCGAGGAAAAACGTGCGGTACAGCCGCATCTGCGGTGCCAGCCCCACCAACACCGCCAGCAGCACCGGCAGCGGCGTGTAGACGGCCAGGTTGGTCAAAAAGCTGTCGCTCCAACCCTGTACCGGAAACCAGCCCAGGCGAAACGCGAACAGGTACTGGCCGACGATCACGTAGACCAGGAACGAGATCGACAAGGCGACCGTGCTGACGATCATGATGACGCGGTCGGTCAGCGAGCCGCGCACATACGCCACCGCCAGCGCGAACGGAATCGCCAGCAGCACGTCGAGCAGCAGGATCGGCACCATCACCGTCAGCGTGGCCGGAAGGCGAGTCGCAAACAAATGCGCCACCGACTCGTTGGTGGCCCAGCTCTTGCCCCACTCGAAGCTGACGATCTGCTTGAAGAAAATGTAGAGCTGTTCCCAGGTGCTTTTGTTCAGCCCGAGCTGCTCGCGGATGGCGTCGATCTGCTGCGCGTTGGCATTCAGCCCGCCCAGAATTTCAGCCGGGTCGCCGCCGAAGTACTTGAACAAAAAGAACACCAGCAGCACCACGCCGATCAGGGTCGGGATCATTTGCCAGAGGCGGCGGATCAGGTAGGCGGTCATCGGCAACTTGGGTTCAGAGAATTCTGACGTTGGGCAGCTTGCGCATCGCGCGGTCGAAGGTGGCGGTGAACTCGCAACCGTGCTGCGCGTGTTTGGCGGCCACCAGGCAGTCGGAGAAACCGCAGGCACTGTCCTCGAACAGCGTGACCGCGCGCGCCACGGTGTCGCGGTCCTCGAAGGCAAACGCGATTTCGCCGAGCACGCTGCGCAGCGCCATCAACTGCGCCGCCTTGTCTTGGCCGTAGGCGGAACGCAAGGTCCACACCGCTTCGGCCAGCACCACATCGGTCAACAGCATCGACTCGGGCGTGCCGCCGTGGGCGTCCAGCATCGCGTCGATGCGGCTGTTCTGCGATGGCGCATCGTTCAGCCACAGGCGCAAGAGAATGTTGGTGTCGAGGCCGATCATCGAACGCGTTCAGCCTCGCAGCCGCCCACGCGCTGCAGGTGCGTGCTTTGCCCGCAACTCGGCAGCCACCGCGTCGTCCATCTGCTTGATCGTCAAGGCCCGTGCGTGCGGCGACTTGAGGATGCCGCGAATGCTGCGCGCATCGGGCTTGACCGCCCGCGCCGTCAGGGTGTTGTCGGGCAACACCTGGAAGTCCAGCATCGCCCCGGCGTCGAGCTGCAAACGATCGCGGATTTCCTTGGGCAGGGTGATCTGCCCCTTGCTGGTGAGCGTGGCGTACATGGCGGGTGTCCTTTCTGCATGGCGTTGCCTTACATGTTACCGCCGTAAGGCAGCCGACCTCAAACGACTCGGGTATACACTTGATAGCTACCACTGCCGAGGTTCGCGATGCAAGCCACTTCCCCAGCCAAAGCCAAGCTGTTTCTCCACGGTCGCAGCCAGGCCGTCAGGCTGCCCAAAGAGTTCCGGTTCGAGGGCACCGAAGTCTATGTTCGCCACCAAGGCGACGAGGTGGTGCTGAGCGCGCGCCCGAGGGCGTCGATGCAAGGCCTGGTCGAGTCGTTGTCGGCCTTCGAGCCCGGTTTTCAATTCGAACGCCAGCAGCCGGCGCAGCCCGACGAACGCGCGCCGCTGGCACCGCGCCGTCGGTTGCGCTGATCGGTTGAAAGCCGGCTGATCGATGCGCTACCTGCTCGACACCAACATCTGCATCTACGTCATCAACGAGCGTCTACCTGCCGTGCTGGCACGGTTTCTGGCGCATGAGTCCGACGGCATCGGCATTTCCGTGATCACCGCCAGCGAGTTGTTCTGGGGCGTGCGCCAAAGCGGTTCGCGCCGCAACGCCGACGCATTGGAACGGTTCCTGGCGCCACTGACCGTGGCCGACTACGACCTTGCGGCGGCACGCGCCTACGGCGACGTGCGGGCCGGGCTCGAGCGCAAAGGCACGCCCCTCGGCCCGCTCGACCTGCAGATTGCGGCCCACGCGTTGGCGCTGCAGGTGACCTTGGTGACGAACAACCTGCGCGAGTTCAAGCGCGTGCCGGGGTTGAAGCTGGATAATTGGACCGTGCCGTTACAACCCGCAAAAGGGGCTCGACCATGACACGCATCCAGATTGAATTGCCCGACGCCACCGCGCGGGCCGCACGCGATGCCGGGCTGCTGACCCCGCAGGCGCTTGAGCGCTTGCTCAACGACGCGCTCGCGCGTCAGCGGGCGGCTGACTCGCTGCTGTCCATCGCCGACCGTGCGGCGGCAGCGGGCATCGAGCCGATGTCGATGGACGAGATCAATGCGGAGGTGAAAGCGGCACGCGCAGAACGGCGGCAGCGTGCGGGTGGTCATTGACACCAATGTGCTGATCGCGGGCCTGCTGTGGCACGGCTCGCCGCACGCGCTGCTCACGCAAGTGCGCAGCGGTGCGCTCGGATTGGTGAGCAGCCCGGCGTTGTTGGTCGAGCTGGCCGATGTGCTGAGCCGCACGAAGTTCGATGCGGTCTTGAGGCGCACAAGCACCTCGCGCGAGCGGCTTCTTGCAGAGGTGCGGCAGTTGACGCAAGTCTTCGATCCGCCGCCGCTGGCGCAGCCGGTATGCCGCGATCCCGATGACGACAAGGTGCTCGCCTTGGCACTGGCCGCGCGGGTCGAACTGATTGTCTCGGGCGACCGAGATTTGTTGGTTCTTCAACAGTTCGAGGGAATGCCCATCGTCGATCCGGCGCAGGCATTGCAAAGAGTCGGGGTCGGCTGAGCGCGCGCAGCCAAGCGCGCTCCTACACTGCGCCTTGTCCCCGCACCGAGTTCAAACCATGTTGCGCCGCTTCCCGTTCAGTGCCCTGCTCGTCGCGTCGGCTGCACTGCTGATCGCGCCAGCACAGGCCCAGACGTCGGCCGGCCCACCGGCTCAAAAGGTGCTGCGCTACGCCTTCCCCGTCGCCGAGACCGGCTTCGACCCGGCGCAAATCAGCGACCTGTTTTCGCGCACCATCGTGGCCGCCATCGTCGAGGCCCCGCTGCGCTTCGACTACCTGGCGCGGCCATTCAAGCTGAAGCCGAGCACCGCCGAAGTGCTGCCCGAGATTTCGGCCGACTTCACGCGCTTCACGTTTCGCATCAAGCCCGGCATCTTCTTTGCCGACGACCCGGCCTTCAAAGGGGCCAAGCGAGAACTGACCGCGCAGGACTATGTCTACACGCTGAAGCGGCACTACGACCCGGCGCTGAAAAGCCCCAACCTGTACCTGCTGGAGGCTGCCGGGCTCGTCGGCCTGAGCGAGCTGCGCAGCAAGGCCATGGCCGCCAAGCAGCCGTTTCCGTACGACACCGAGGTCGAGGGCCTGCGCGCGCTCGACCGCTACACCTTGCAGATCAAACTGGCCCGAGCCGCGCCGCGCTTTCACCAGGAGGTGATGACCGACAGCGGCGCGTTCGGCGCGGTGGCGCGCGAGGTGGCCGAGTTCTACGGCGACAAGATCATGGCGCACCCTGTGGGCACCGGCCCCTTCATGCTGGCCGAATGGCGGCGCAGCTCGCGCATCGTGCTGGCGCGCAACCCCAACTTCCGCGAGATGCGCTACGACGAAGCCGCGCCGCCTGATGACGCCCGCTCGCAGGCCATCGCCGTGGCGATGAAGGGCAAGCGCATCCCGATGCTCGACCGGGTCGAGATCGCCATCATCGAAGAGTCGCAGCCACGCTGGCTGAGCTTCCTGAACCGCCAGAGCGATTTTCTCGATCGCCTGCCGAACGAGTTCGCCAACCTGGCGATCCCGAACAACACGCTGGCACCGAACCTGACCAAGCAAGGCATCGTGATGGACCAGGCGCCGTTCGTCGACGCCACGCTGGCCTCGCTGTTCAACCAGGACGACCCGACGGTGGGCGGCTACACGCCCGCCAAGGTGGCGCTGCGCCGCGCCATTTCGCTGGCCTACAACAGCGAAGAAGAAATTCGGCTGGTGCGCAGGAACCAGGCGGTGCCGGCGCAGTCGGCCATTGCACCGTTGAGCTTCGGCTACAACCCGGCCCTCAAAAGCGAGATGAGCGACTTCGACCTGCCGCGCGCGAAAGCCTTGCTCGACCTCTACGGCTATGTCGACAAGGACGGTGACGGCTGGCGCGACCAGCCCGACGGCTCGCCGCTGCTGCTCGAATACGCCACCCAGCCCGACCAGTTGAGCCGCCAATTGGTGGAGTTGTGGGCCAAGGCGATGAAGTCGGTGAACATCAAAATTGTCTTCAAGACCGCCAAGTGGCCGGAGAACCTGAAGGCATCGCACGCCGGCAAGTTGATGATGTGGGGCGTGGGCTGGGCCGCCACCAGCCCCGACGGCGACACCTTCCTGGCGCTGGCCTACGGCCCCAACAAGGGCGGTGCCAACCACGCGCGCTTCAACCTGCCGGCGTTCGACGCGCTGTACCTCCAGCAGAACAAGATGCCCGACGGCCCCGAGCGCCAGGCCGTGATGGAAGAGGCCAGCAAGCTGATGGTGGCCTACGTGCCGTACAAGATCAGCGGGCACCGCATTGCCACCGACCTGATGCACCCGTGGCTGGTCGGCTACCGCCGCAACCCCTTCGTGCGCGAATTCTTCAAGTACGTGGACATCGACCTCGACGTGCGGCGCAAGGCACAGCCATGACGCCTTCGGCGCTGCGGCGCAAGCTGCTCGGTGCGGCGGCGTGCGCGCCGTGGTTGCGCGCAGCGGCCGATTCAACTCCGGCGCCGGCGCAGCCGAACACGCCCGCGTTGAAGGTGCTGCGCTACGCCTTCAACGTGGCCGAAACCGGCTTCGACCCGGCGCTGGTGCAAGACCTGTATTCACGCATCGTCATCGCCCACATCTTCGATGCGCTGTACGAGTACGACGCGCTGGCGCGGCCATTCAAGATTCGCCCCAACACGGCGGACGGCATGCCGCAGGTCTCAGTCGACTTCCGCACCTGGACCGTCCGGCTGCAGCGCGGCATCTTCTTCGCCGACGATCCTGCTTTCGGCGGCAAGCCGCGTGAGCTGACGGCGCAAGACTATGTTTTCTCTTTCAAGCGTTTTTTCGACCCGAAGCTGAACAGCCCGTCGTATTCCACGCTGGCGCAAGAGGGCCTGATCGGCCTGGACGCGTTGCGTGCTGACGCCGTGGCGGGCAAGACGGCCTTCGACTACGACCGCGAGGTCGAAGGCCTTCGCGCACTCGACCGCTACAGCCTGCAATTCAAGCTGCTGGCTCCGCGCCCGCGGCTGCTGTACACGCTGGCCTGGAACAGCGCCTGCGGTGCAGTGGCGCGCGAGGTGATCGAGGCCCACGCCGGGCGCACCATGGAACACCCGGTGGGCACCGGGCCGTTCCGGCTGGCCGCGTGGCGGCGCAGCTCGAAGCTGGTGCTCGAGCGCAACCCGGGCTACCGCCGCGTGCTGTACGACGCGCAGCCGAACGCCGAAGACGCCGAGGGCCAGGCGCTGCTGGCGCGCTTCGAGGGCCGGCGGCTGCCGATGATCGACCGGGTCGAGATCGCCATCATCGAAGAAAGCCAGCCGCGCTGGCTGTCGTTCGTCAACACCGAATTCGATTTGCTGTTTCTGTTGCCGCCGGAATTCGTCGACGCCGCCGTGCCCGCCGGCACGCTGGCGCCACACCTGGCCAAACGCGGCGTGCGGCGTTACGTCACGGCCAGCGCCGACCGCACGTTTTTCTACTTCAACATGACCGACCCGGTGGTGGGCGGCTACACGCCCGAGAAAGTGGCGCTGCGCCGCGCCATCAGCCTGGCCACCGACGTGCAGCGCGAGATTCGCCTGGCGCGGCGCGGCCAGGCGATTGCCGCGCAGTCGACCGTGGCCCCTGGCACCTACGGCTACAGCGCCGAGTACAAAACCAGCAACAGCGACTTCGATCCGGCCCGCGCCAAGGCGCTGCTCGATCTGTATGGCTACACCGACGGCGACGGCGACGGCTGGCGCGAACGCCCCGACGGCACGCCGCTGCTGATCGAATACGCCAGCCAGCCCGATTCCTTGAGCCGCCAGTACGAGGAGCTGTGGCAGCGCAACCTCGGCGCGGTGGGCATCCGCATGGTCGTCAAGAGCGCGAGCTGGCCCGAGCAGTTGAAGCGTGCGCGCGCCGGGCAGTTGATGCTGTGGCAGCTCGGCTACAGCTCGCAGCAGCCCGATGTGCAAGACGCGTTCGAGGAACTCTACGGCCCGGCTGCCGGCGGGCAGAACCTGTCGCGCTTCAAGCTCGACGCTTTCGACGCGCTGTACGCCCGCATGCAGGCCCTGCCCGACGGCCCCGAGCGGCTGGCCGTGATCGCCGACGCCAACAAGCTGCTGACGGCCTACGTGCCGCAAAAGTTCAACGTGCACCGCATCGTCACCGACCTGGCGCATCCCTGGCTCGTCGGCTACCGTCGGCCGACATTCGACAACAAGTTCTGGCAGTACATCGACATCCTTGAGAAACCGACATGACCCTGCCCGAACCGCAAATCCTGCGCTACACCCGCTGGCTCGCCGACACCCGCGGCCTGCATTTCGACGCGTCGACCACCGAAGGCTACGACGCGCTGTGGCGCTGGTCGGTGAGCGATCTGAACGCGTTCTGGGGCTCGGTGTGGGACTACTTCGGCGTGCGGTCGCCCACGCCGCATCGCCAGGTGCTGGCGCAAGAGGTGATGCCGGGTGCGCGTTGGTTCGAGGGCGCGCAGGTCAACTACGCGCAGCAGGTGTTTGGCCATGCCGACGCGGCGCACGCCGCCGGCCACCCGGCCATCGTGTTCCAGAACGAGGCCCTGCAAGCGCGCGGCGAAATGCAGGAAATGAGCTGGCCGCAACTGCGCCGGCAGGTCGCTTCGCTGGCCGCGAACCTGCAGCGCCTGGGCGTGCAGCCGGGCGACCGCGTCTGCGCTTTCTTGCCCAACACGCCGCACGCCATCGTCGCGTTTCTGGCCTGCGCCAGCGTGGGCGCGGTGTGGTCGGTGTGCTCGCCCGACATGGGGCCGGTGGCCGTGCTCGACCGCTTTCAACAGATCGCACCCAAGGTCTTGATCGCCTGCGACGGCTACCAGTACGGCGGCACCCGTCACGACCGCATGGCCGTGTTGCGCGGCCTGCTCGACGAACTGCCGAGCGTGCGCGATGTGCTGCTGCTGAAGTACCTGGACGACGCGGCCGATTCGGCGCTGCTGGCGGCCCCGCAACGCCGCGTGCACGACTTTGCCGGGTTCACCTCCGATGAAGCCCGCTTCGAGCCCGTCTGGCTGCCGTTCGACCACCCGTTGTGGGTCGTGTATTCCAGTGGCACCACCGGCCTGCCCAAGGCCATCGTGCACGGCCATGGCGGCGTGATGGTCGAGGCGCTGAAAGGCGGCGCCCTGCACAACAACCTAGGCCCCAGCGTGCAGACCGGCGACCGCTTTCACTGGTACAGCTCGACCGGCTGGATCATGTGGAACTCGCAGGTCGGCGCGCTGCTGGGCGGCACCACCGTGTGCGTGTTCGACGGCAATCCCGGCGGGCTGGTGGGGCAGCCCGACTGGTCGGTGCTGTGGCGCTTTGCAGCGGCTGCGAAAGTCACTTTTTTCGGAGCCGGCGCGGCGTTCTACGCAAGCTGCCTGAAGGCCGGCCTCGAACCTGCCCAACACGCCGACCTGTCGCACCTGCGCGCGCTGGGCTCCACCGGGTCGCCGCTGAGCGTGGAGTGCTACCGCTGGGTGGCTGCGCAGATGCCGCAGGTCGACGCCAAGCCGATGTGGCTGAACCCGATCTCCGGCGGCACCGATTTCGCAGGCGCGTTCGTGGCCGGCATGGTCACGCTGCCGGTGGTGGAGGGCGAAATGCAGTGCCGTTGCCTGGGCGCGGCGGTGCAAGCCTGGAGCGAGCAGGGCGAGCCGCTGGTCGATGAAGTGGGCGAGCTGGTCTGCATCAAGCCGATGCCTTCGATGCCGCTGTATTTCTGGGGCGACACAGAAAACCAGCGCTACCGCGACAGCTACTTCGACATGTACCCGAATGTCTGGCGTCACGGCGACTGGATTCGCATCACCGCGCGCGGCGGCGCGATCATCTACGGCCGCAGCGACGCCACCATCAACCGCCACGGCATCCGCATGGGCACGGCCGAGTTGTACCGTGCGGTCGAGGCGATGCCCGAGGTGATCGACAGCCTGGTGGTCGACCTGGAATATCTGGGACGCGACAGCTACATGCCGCTGTTCGTGGTGCTGCGCGACGGCCTGGTGCTGGACGATGCGCTGACGAAGCGGCTCAAGCACAGCATCAAGACCGCGCTCTCGGCCCGCCATGTGCCGAACGACATCTTCCAGGTCAGCGCCGTTCCGCGCACGCTGTCGGGCAAGAAGATGGAACTGCCGGTCAAGAAACTGTTGATGGGCGCGCCGGCCGCGCAGGTGTTCAACCCCGATGCGATGGCGGGCGCTGGCAACGCGGCGCAATGCGTGGCGTGGTTCGCAGCGTTCGCGCAATCGCGCCGGCCCGCTTGAGCAAGCCCGCGCTTTCGTCGGATACTGATCGCGTGAACAAACCCCAGGCCTCCGCAACGGCGCAGATGCACGCCATCAGCGCCGACTTCGTTTCACGCAAGATCAATCGCAAGCAGGCGCTCTCGGCGTTCATCGATGTGATCGTGCAGCGCAACCGGTGTTCGCGTGTCAGCCTGTGGCGTTTCGACGGGCATGCGGACAAGCTGGGCTTGCTGTGCTTTGCCGCCAAGAGCGCCGGCGGCGAACTGGTGACGGAACAAAGCCGGCTCGAGCAGGCGGAATTTCGCGACTACTTCGGCGCGCTGGTCAGCGAGGGTGTGTACGTCAGCAACGACGCGCTGCACGACCCCCACCTGCAAGCCATGCGCGACAGCTACCTGCTTCGCCACGGGGTCTTGTCCACGCTCGACGCGGCCTTCATGCTGAATGGGCGCATCCACGGTGTGATTTGTTGCGAGCAGACCGACGCGGTGCGCACCTGGCGCGCGGATGAAGTTGTCGAACTGCGCGCCCATGTCGCCAAGTTGGCGATGTTGATGGCTGCGGCCAACGACCCGGCGCTGTGGAACTCGCCTTCATTGCCGATGGCGCCGATGCTGCCACCGGCACGCAGCAGCCAAGACAGGCGGCGCTGAGCCGCTTTACCGCGCGCTGGTGCCTGCCGCCGCCAGCGCTCGGTACAGCGCCATGTAGCGGCCCGCCGCGCCGGTCCATGAAAAGTCCTGCGCCATCGCGCGCAGCATCAGTTGCCGCCAGCGCGCAGGCTGGGCATACGCCAGCGCAGCGCGCGCCAGCGCGGCGTCCAGCGCAGCGGGTGTGGCGGCATCGAAGCTGAAGCCGGTGGCGCTGTCCTGGCGCACGGCTTCGTCGCTGGCGTCGACCACGGTGTCGGCCAGGCCGCCGACGCGGCGCACCACCGGCAGCGTGCCGTAGCGCAGGCCGTAGAGCTGGGTCAGGCCGCAGGGCTCGAAGCGCGACGGCACCAGGATCGAGTCGGCCCCGGCGATCAGCCGGTGCGCCAGCGCCTCGTCGTAGCCGATGCGCACGGCCACACGGCCGGCTTGTGCCTGCGCCGCGGCGACAAAGGCGGCCTCCAAAGCCGGCTCGCCCGTGCCTTGCACGGCAAGCTGGCCGCCGCGTTGCAGCAGGCCGGGCATTGCGGCCAGCACCAGGTCGAGTCCCTTTTGCGCGGTCAGGCGGCTGACCACGCCGAACAGCGGCGCATCAGGCTGCGCCGCCAGGCCCAACTCAGCCTGCAAGGCCGCCTTGCAGCGGGCCTTGCCGCCGAGTTCATCGGCGCTGTAACGCGCCACCAGGCCGCTGTCGGTTTGCGGGTTCCACACCTCGGGGTCGACGCCGTTCAGGATGCCCGACACATCGCGCCCGCGGCCGCGAATCACGCCGTCCAGGCCGAAGCCGAACTCGTGGGTGGCGATCTCGAGCGCGTAGTTCGGGCTGACCGTGGTGACGCGCTGCGCGTACTTCAGGCCGGCTTTCATGAACGACAACTGCGAATGAAATTCGACGCCGTGCGATTGCATGAAGTGCGACGGCAGCCCGAGCAGGTGAAAGTCGCCCGACGGGAACAGGCCCTGGAACGCCAGGTTGTGCACCGTGTAGACCGAGCGGGCGCTGCGCATCGGGTGCGCGGCGAGGTAGGCGCAGGCCATGCCGGCATGCCAGTCGTGTGCATGCAGGATGTCGGGTGCCCACGGCGGGTCGAGCTCGCCCGCGGCCAGGTGCGCCGCCACCCAGCCGAGCAGCGCAAAGCGGTTCAGGTTGTCGGCCCACTCGGTGCCGTCGCTGGCCTGGTACGGGCTGCCCGGGCGGCGGTACAGATAGGGCGCGTCGATCACGTACACCGGCAGGTGGCTGTAGGGCATCTGGCCCAGGCGCAGCGTGATGCGCCCAGCCCCGAACTGCGGGCCCAGCTCGCAGACCCGCTTCTGGTGCAGCACGGCGTCGGCAATGGCGGGCAGGCCGGGCAACAGCAGGCGCACGTCGGCACCCGCCAGCCGCAGCGCCTGCGGCAACGCGCCCAGCACATCGGCCAGGCCGCCGGTCTTGACCAGCGGAAAAATCTCGGCAGCGACCTGCAGTACTTTCATGCGTGAATCTTGATCCGTCGCGTCAGGTGCCGAGTTGCGCCAGCATCGACGGCGTGACCAGCGTGATGCCGCTTTCGGTGCGGTAAAAACGCAGCGCGTCGCTGGCCGCGTCTTCGCCGATCACCATGCCGTCGGGAATCACGCAACCGCGGTCGATCACCGTGCGATTCAAGCGCACGTTGCGCCCGACCTGCACCTCGGGCAGCAGCACCGACAAGTCGACGCTGGCGTACGAATGCACCCGCACGCTCGAAAACAGCACCGAGCGAAACACACGGCCCGAAATGATGCTGCCACCCGAGACCATCGACTCGATCGCCATGCCGCGCCGGTCTTCCTGGTTGTGCACGAACTTGGCCGGCGGGAGCTGCGGCTGGTAGGTCCAGATCGGCCAGCGCGTGTCGTACAGGTTGAGCATCGGGTCGGTGGCGGTGAGGTCGATGTTGGCGTCCCAGTACGCGTCGATCGTGCCCACGTCGCGCCAGTACGGGTCTTGGCCGGGCTTCATCGAAACGCAACTCCGCCCGAACGGGTGCGCCACCGCGCAGCGATTGCGCACCGCGCGCGGGATGATGTCTTTGCCGAAGTCGTGCGTCGATCCGGGGTCGGCGATGTCGCGCACCAGTTCGTCGCGCAGGTACTTGGCGTCGAAGATGTAGATGCCCATGCTGGCCAGCGATTTGTCGGGCTGGCCCAGCATGCACGGCGGATCGGCCGGCTTCTCGACAAATTCGGTGATCAGACCGCTGGCGTCCACCGCCATCACGCCGAAAGCGCTGGCCTCGGAGCGCGGCACTTCGATGCAACCGACCGTGCAGGGGCGCCCCTTGGCCACGTGGTCGGCCAGCATCAGCGCGTAGTTCATCTTGTAGATGTGGTCGCCGGCCAGCACCAGCACGTAGTCGGCGTCGTAGCCTTCCAAAATGTCCTGGTTCTGGTAGACGGCGTCGGCGGTGCCGCGGTACCAGGTTTCCTCGTCCAGGCGCTGCTGCGCCGGTAGCAGGTCGACGAACTCGTTCATCTCGCTTTTCAGAAACGCCCAGCCGCGTTGCAGGTGGCGCAGCAGGCTGTGCGACTTGTACTGCGTGATCACGCCGATGCGCCGGATGCCGGAGTTCAGGCAGTTCGACAGCGCGAAATCGACGATGCGGAACTTGCCGCCGAAGTACACCGCCGGCTTGGCCCGCCGGTCGGTCAAATGGAGCAGCCGGCTGCCGCGCCCGCCGGCAAGCACCAGCGCCACCGTGCGCTTCGGCAGGTCCAGGTTCAGGGCGAGGTCGTTCGATTGCATGTTGACTCCCGTTGCGTGTGCAGGTTGCATGTGCAGGTTGGTCGGCACGGGCCTTGCGCAAGCGCGCCGCCCGCCAGGCCAGACTGCCATTCTGCGGCGCGGCAACGGCGCTGAAACCGGGTAAAACCCACGCTGACCTTGTCCAGCCGAAGCGACCCGCCGATGCTTCGGCGCAGGCCGGGAGGCTGCACTGTCCCGTGCTACAAACTCGGCGCGCCGCCCCCATTGCAGTACAAAGGAAATGCCCGTGATGTCCCGACCCGACCCGCACCGCACCGACCTGGCTTCGGCGCTGGACTGCCACCTGCTGCAAACCGTCGGGGTCGCTCCCGCCGAGGCCAGCGCGTCCGACCTGATGCAGGCCACCGCGCTGCTGGCGCGCGAGCAACTGTCCAGGCGCTGGGTGCAAACCCAATCGCTGGAGCGGCGCGACAAGGCCCGCCGCGTGTATTACCTGTCGATGGAATTCCTGATCGGGCGCACGCTGTCGAATGCGCTGGCCGCACTCGACCTGGGCGAGGCGGCGTCTGCTGCCGTGGCGGCCCACGCCGCGCGCCTGGAAGACGTGGCCGAGCACGAGGCCGATGCCGCCCTGGGCAACGGCGGCCTGGGCCGGCTGGCGGCCTGTTTTCTGGATTCGATGGCCACGCTGGGGCTGCCTTCGTTCGGCTACGGCATCCGCTACGAATACGGCATGTTCGCGCAGGAGATTCAGCAAGGCTGCCAGGTCGAGTACCCCGACCCCTGGCTCGAAAACGGCACCGCCTGGGAGTTTGCGCGCCTGGGCACCAGCTACCCGGTGCGCTTCGGCGGCTGGGTCGAACACCACGGCGAGCGAACCGTCTGGCGCCCGGCCGGCGAGGTGCTCGCCAAGGCCTTCGACATGGTGGTGCCCGGCCACGGCACCGACAAGGTCAGCACGCTGCGTTTGTGGAAGGCGTCGGCCCCCGCCCACATCGACCTGCACGCCTTCAACACCGGCGACTACGCGCGCGCGGCGGGCGTGAAAAACGAGTACGAGAACATCTCCTGGGTGCTGTACCCGAACGACAGCACGCCGGCCGGGCGCGAGCTGCGCCTGCGCCAGGAATACTTCTTCGTGGCCGCCTCGATGCAAGACATCGTCAAGCGCCATCTCGAAGAACACACCACGCTGGCCAACCTGGCCGAGCGCGTGGCGATCCACCTCAACGACACCCACCCCGCCATCGGCGTGGCCGAGCTGATGCGCCTGCTGTGCGACGAGCACGCCCTGCCCTGGGCACCGGCATGGGCGATCTGCCAGCGTGTCTTCAGCTACACCAACCACACCCTGATGCCCGAGGCGCTGGAGACCTGGCCGGTGGCGCTGCTGCAGCACGTGCTGCCGCGCCACCTTGAAATCATCTTCCGCATCAACCAGGAATTTCTGGAGCTGGCGGCCCGCCACCGCCCCGGCGACCTGGCGTTTCTGGGCCGGTTGTCGCTGATCGACGAGCACGGCGAACGGCGCGTGCGCATGGCGCACCTGTCGATCGTCGGCAGCCACAAGGTCAACGGCGTCTCGGCGCTCCACTCCGAACTGCTGGTGCAGACCATCTTTGCCGACTTCGCCAGCCTGTGGCCCGATCGCTTCGTCAACATGACCAACGGCGTCACGCCGCGGCGCTGGCTGGCGCAGGCCAACCCCGGGCTGGCCGGGCTGCTCGACCGCACGCTGGGCACCGGCTGGCGGCTCGACCTCGACCAGTTGCAGGGGCTGGCGGCGCTGAAGACGCAGCCGTCGCTGCAGGCCGAATTCATGGCCATCAAGCGCGCCAACAAGCAGCGCCTGGCGGCCTGCATCGCCCGCGCCACCGGGCTGCAGGTCGACCCCGCCAGCCTGTTCGACGTGCAGGTCAAACGCATCCACGAGTACAAGCGCCAACTGCTCAACCTGCTGCACGTGGTCACGCGCTACCAGGCGATCCTGGCCGATCCGGCTGCCGACTGGGTGCCACGCACGGTGATCTTCGCCGGCAAGGCGGCGTCGTCGTATGCCACCGCGAAAAGCATCATCCGGCTGATCCACGACGTGGGCACGCGGGTCAACCACGACCCGCGCATCGGCGATCGCCTGAAGGTGGTTTTCGTGCCGAACTACGGCGTCTCGGTGGCCGAGGTCATCATGCCCGGCGCCGACCTGTCGGAGCAGATCTCGACCGCCGGCACCGAGGCCTCGGGCACCGGCAACATGAAGCTGGCGCTGAACGGCGCGCTGACGATCGGCACCGATGACGGGGCCAACATCGAAATCCGCCAGCACGTCGGCGACGACAACATCTTCATCTTCGGCCTCAAGACCCCCGAGGTGCTCGCGTGCAAGCAAGGCGGCTACCAGCCGATGCGTTACTACGAAGGCAACCCGCAGCTCAAGGCGGCGCTCGACGCGATCAGCGGCGGCGTGTTCTCGCCCGACGAACCGGCGCGCTACCGGGGCCTGGTCGATTCGCTGCTGTGGGGCGGCGACACCTACTTGCTGCTGGCCGACTACGCGGCCTATGTGCAAACGCAGTCGCGCGTCGATGCGCTGTACCGCCAATGCGGCGCCTGGGCCGCGTGCGCCATCGCCAATGTGGCCGGCATGGGCAGCTTCTCGTCCGACCGAACGATTCGGGAATATGCGCGGCAGATATGGAACATTGAGCCGCAGCGGGGGTAGGACACATTGGCTGGGGCCAAGACGGCCGTTGACAATACGTATTGGAAACTTATGATGCGAACGTGAATCCGATCAACTGGCAGCCGAAGGCGCTGAAGCAGCTCCGCAAAATCAGTGCCCAGGCAGGCACGCAAATCCGAATTGCGGTCACCACCGAGCTTGCAGATCTGTCGAAAGCCCGGAACGTCAAGTCACTCACAAATCACGAGTACGGGTACCGGCTGCGCGTCGGTAGTTATCGGGTGTTCTTCGAGTTCGATGGCACCGTACGCATTGTCACTATCGAAGAAGTCAGGAAGCGAGATGAACGCACGTACTGAGTTTCAGATCATCGTTGGAGCCGACGGCAAACCGGCCTTCGTGGTTGTGCCTTACGACCAGTTCCGTCGCATGCGCGGAGGCTTCACGCAGGGAACGGTACCCAATGAGGTTGTCAACCTGGCATACGAAAGGGGCATGTCGCCGATGGCCGCTTGGCGAGAGCACTTCAGCCTGACCCAGGCCGAGGTGGCTGGTCGCATCGGCATTGCGCAAGCCGCCTACGCACAAATGGAGCGCGTCAAGCAACCGCGCAAGGCCACGCTCGAAAAGGTCGCGGCTGCCATGGGCTTGGAAGTGGAGCAACTGCGTTGGTAGTCCGCCAAAAAGCCAACTCGAACCGGAGCGAACATGCTGTCTGAGCACGATGTCGAGTTGATTCGCAGCGCCCGCCACGGCGACCCGTTTGCCGTGCTGGGCCTGCACGCCGATGCGGCCAGCGGCGTGTGGGCCTGCGTGTTCTTGCCTGGCGCAGGCCAGGTCAGCGTGGTCAATGCGCAGGCCACGCGCTCGTTCGGCACGCTGGCGCAGCGCCACAGCGACGGCCTGTTCGAGGGCCTGTTGACGCTGCCGCCCGCCGCCCCGTTCGCCGTCCCTTCCGAATCATTGCCCCACCCCGCCTACCGGCTGCAAGTCAACTGGGCCGATGGCCACCGCTCGGTCATCGACGACCCCTACCGCTTCCCGCCCGTGCTGGGCGAAACAGACGCGTGGCTGCTCGGCGAAGGCACGCACCTGCGGCCCTACGAGGTGCTGGGTGCGACCCAGCGCGAGATGCTCGGCGTTGCAGGCACCGCCTTTGCCGTGTGGGCGCCCAACGCGTCGCGGGTCAGCGTGGTGGGCGACTTCAATGCCTGGGATGGCCGGCGACACCCGATGCGGCTGCGGCGCGAATGCGGCGTGTGGGAAATTTTCTTGCCGGGCGTGGCCGCCGGGGCCTGCTACAAGTTCGAGATTCGTTCGCGCGAGGGTCAGGTGTTGCCGCTCAAGGCCGACCCGTACGCGCAGCAATGCGAGCTGCGCCCGGCCACCGCCAGCGTGGTCGCGCGGATGCCCGAGGTGGCCGCGCCGTCCGCGGCGCGCCAGCGGGCCAATGCGCTCGACGCGCCGATGAGCATCTACGAAGTGCACCTGGGTTCGTGGCGGCGCAAGCACGACCCGGCCCGTGGTGTGAACGGCCCGAGCGCCGGGCACGGCCGCTTCCTCGACTGGGACGAACTGGCCGACACGCTGCTGCCGTACGCCGCCGACATGGGCTTCACCCACCTGGAGCTGCTGCCGGTCAGCGAGCACCCGTTCGACGGCTCCTGGGGCTACCAGCCGGTGGGCCTGTATGCGCCGACCTCGCGCTTTGGCGACGCTGCCGGGTTTCGCCGCTTCGTCGACCGCTGCCACGGCCACGGCCTGGGCCTGCTGCTGGACTGGGTGCCGGCGCACTTCCCCACCGACGCGCATGGGCTGGGCCACTTCGACGGCACCCCGCTGTACGAGTACGCCGATCCGCGTGAAGGCTTTCACCAGGACTGGGGCACGCTGATCTACAACTTCGGCCGCACGGAGGTGCGCAACTTCCTGGTGGCCAACGCGCTGTTCTGGCTCGAGCGCTACAACGTCGACGGTCTGCGCGTCGACGCGGTGGCTTCGATGCTGTACCGCGACTACAGCCGCCAGCACGATCAATGGGTGCCCAACGCGCACGGCGGGCGTGAAAACCTGGAGGCTATTTCGTTCCTGCGCAGCATGAACCAGGTGGTGGGCGTGGAGCGGCCACAGGCGGTCACGCTGGCCGAAGAGTCGACCGCCTTCCCGGCGGTGTCGCGCCCGACCTACGCGGGCGGCCTGGGCTTTCACTACAAATGGAACATGGGCTGGATGCACGACACGCTGGCCTATATGGCGCGCGACCCGGTGCACCGCAAGCACCACCACGGCGAGATGACGTTCAGCCTGGTCTACGCCTTCAACGAGAACTTCGTGCTGCCGTTGTCGCACGACGAAGTGGTGCACGGCAAGGGCTCGCTGCTGGCCAAGATGCCGGGCGACCGCTGGCAGAAGTTCGCCAACCTGCGGGCCTACTACGGCTTCATGTTCGGCCACCCGGGCAAGAAGCTGCTGTTCATGGGCTGCGAGTTCGCGCAGGAGCGTGAATGGAATCACGACCACAGCCTCGACTGGCACCTGCTCGACCAGCCAGAGCACGCCGGCATGCAGCGGCTGGTGCGCGACCTGAACCGCCTCTACCGCGAGACGCCGGCGCTGCACCAGCTCGACTTCGAGCCTGCGGGCTTCGAGTGGATCGACCACCACGACGCCGAGCGTTCGGTGCTGAGCTTCATCCGGCGTGGCCGCAGGGACGACGCCCGCGCCGATGAACTGATCGTGGTGGTGTGCAACTTCACCCCCACGGTTCAGCCCGGCTACCGTGTCGGGGTGCCGCAGGCGGGCGTCTACGTCGAGCGCATCAACACCGACTCGATCCACTACGGCGGCAGCGATGTCGGCGCGCCGTTCGGCGAGATCACCGCGCAGGCGCTGCCCTGGCATGGCAAGTCGCATTCCATCGAACTGGCCTTGCCGCCGCTGGCCAGCGTGTTCTTCGAATGGAAGGGCTGAGCCTGCAGCCTGGCCGGCCGTGGCCGCTGGGGGCGAACTGCACCGACGACGGCGTCAACTTCGCGGTGTTTTCGGGCCACGCCCACGGCATCGACCTGTGCCTGTTCGATGCGTCGGGCCTCGCCGAGCTGTCGCGCACCCCGTTGCCTGCGCACAGCCAGGGCGTGTGGCACGGCTTGCTGCCGGGTGCCGCGTCGGGCCTCGTGTACGGCCTGCGCGCGCATGGCCCGTGGCGGCCCGATCGCGGCCACCGCTTCAACCCCAACAAGCTGCTGCTCGACCCGTACGCGCGCGAGATCGTCGGCCAGTTCGATTGGCACGGCCCGCACTTCGGTGCCGACCTGCAGCACCCGCAGCACATGGACCTGCACGACAACGGCGCACAGGCGCTGAAGGCGCGGGTGGTGGCCGACGACTTCGACTGGGGCGACGACCGCCGGCCCGACACGCCGCTGAAAGACAGCGTGCTCTACGAGTTGCACGTGAAGGGCTTCACGCAGCGCCATCCCGGCGTGCCCGAGGCGCTGCGCGGCAGCTTTGCCGGCCTGGCCAGCGACGCCGCCGTGGCCCACCTGAGGCGGCTCGGCGTCACCGCCGTCAGCCTGCTGCCGGTGCAGCAGCACCTGGACGAACAGCGCCTTTCGAAGCTGGGGCTGAGCAACTACTGGGGCTACAACACGATCGGATTTTTTTGCCTGGAGCCGCGCCTGGGCTCGGGCTCGGGGGCACCGGCTGCTGCAACCCGCGACGAATTCCGCGCCATGGTGCGGCGGCTGCACGCTGCCGGCATCGAAGTGATTCTGGACGTGGTCTACAACCACACCGCCGAAGGCGACGAACACGGCCCGACGATCAGCTTTCGCGGGCTCGACAACGCCGCCTACTACCGCCTGCCGCCCGAGCACCGCGCGCAGTACGAGAACCACACCGGTTGCGGCAACACGCTCGACCTGCGCCACCCGCGCGTGCTGCAACTGGTGCTGGACAGCCTGCGCTACTGGGTCGGCGAGATGCATGTCGACGGCTTTCGCTTCGACCTGGCCACCGTGCTCGGGCGCACCGACAGCGGCTTCGACCGCCGCGCCGCCTTCTTCACGGCGGTGGCGCAAGACCCCCTGCTGTGCCGCGTGAAAATGATTGCCGAGCCCTGGGACATCGGCCCCGGCGGCTACCAGGTGGGCGGCTTTCCGCCCGGCTGGCTCGAATGGAACGACCAGTTTCGCGACACCCTGCGCAACTTCTGGATCCAGGCCAAGGGCACGCGCGGCGACTTCGCGCGGCGGCTGTGCGCCTCGTCCGACATCTTCCAGCCGCAGGGCCGCACGCCGGCCGAATCGGTCAACTACGTGGTCTCGCACGACGGCTTCACGCTGCGCGATCTGCTCAGCTTCAACGCCCGCCACAACCAGGCAAACGGCGAGGCCAACCGTGACGGCCACGGCGACAACCGAAGCTGGAACTGCGGCGTCGAAGGGCCCACCGACAGCGCCGCCGTCAACGCGCTGCGCCAGCGACTTGCGCGCGCGCTGATCGCGACCACGCTGTTGGCGCAAGGCACGCCCATGCTGGCCGCCGGCGACGAACTCGGCCACACGCAGGGCGGCAACAACAACCCGTATTGCCAGGACAACCCGACCACCTGGATCGACTGGTCGCAGGCCGACGCGGACCTCATCGCCTTCACCGAACGGGTGCTCACGCTGCGCCGCGCAGCCTTGCCGCTGAACGACCGCTGGTACGACGGCCTGACCGACCGGCTCGGCCTGCACGACCTGTCGTGGCTGCGCGCCGACGGGTCGGCGCTGGGGGGTGCCGACTGGGACTTGAGCGGCAGCCATGTGCTGGGCTGCCTGATCGGCAAACCGGCCAGGGCGCGCGCCCCCTTGCTGATGCTGATCAACGCCGAGGCGCACGACCATGCCTTCATGCTGCCGGGCGGCGTGTGGCGGGCGCTGCTCGACACCTCGCAGCCTCGGGGCCAGGCGTCGTGGCACGGCCAGGGCGGCAGCCCGTTCCCGTTGCCGGCCCGCAGCCTGGTGCTGCTGGCCGCGGCGGGCTGCGACATCGAGTAAAAAAGCACCTCACCCGCAGCAGCGACAGAATCCAGCCCATGCGATTTCCACGTGCCAGCGGCGTGCTCTTGCACCCCACCTCCTTGCCCGGCCCCCAGGGTTCGGGCGACTTCGGGCCGGCCGCTTATCACTTCGTCGATTGGCTGGTGGCTGCCGGCCAGACCCTGTGGCAAATACTGCCGCTGGGCGGCATCGGCCCCGGCAACTCGCCCTACATGAGTTCGTCGGCGTTTGCCGGCAACGTGCTGCTGATCGACCTGGCCGAGCTGGCGCAGCGCGGCTGGCTGGAGCGCGCGGACCTGGAACCCGCCGACCTGGCCGTGGTGCCGGCCTTCGATCCGCACCGCATCGACTTCGCCGCCGTGGTGCCCTACCGCATGCAACGCCTGGCCCGAGCTGCCACGCGGTTCGCGGCCAGCGCCAGCGCCGACGAACGCGCCGACCTGGCCGCGTTTTGCGCGGCGCAGCAAAGCTGGCTGCCCGACCACGCGCTGTTCATGACGCTGGCCGAGCAGTTCGGCGGGGCTGACTGGAGCGATTGGGACGCCCCGCTGGCCACGCGCCAGCCGGCCGCGTTGCGCGCCGCATCGCTGCGCCACGCCGAGCGGGTGGCGTTCTGGACTTTTTGCCAGTGGTGCTTCTTTCGGCAGTGGAAGGCACTCAGGCAGCATGCCAACCAGCGCGGCGTGCAGATCGTCGGCGATGCGCCGATCTTCATCGCCAACCAAAGCGCCGAGGTCTGGGCGCGCCCCGAACTGTTTGAACTCGACGCCCGTGGCAAGCCGATTGCGGTGGCCGGCGTGCCGCCCGATTTGTTCAGCCACACCGGCCAACGCTGGGGTAACCCGCTGTACCGCTGGAGCGCCCACGCCCGCGAAGGCTATGCGTGGTGGGTCGAGCGGATACGGCGCAGCTTCGAGCTGGTCGACATCGTTCGCATCGATCACTTCCGTGGCTTTGCCGGCTACTGGGAAATTCCTGCCACCGAGGCCACGGCCGTCAAGGGCGAGTGGCGGGCCGGCCCCGGTGCGCCGCTGTTCAAGGCCATCGTTGACGCCTTGGGGCCGCTGCCCATCATTGCCGAAGACCTGGGCGTGATCACCCCCGACGTGGTGCTGCTGCGCAAGGCGTTCGGTTTTCCCGGCATGCGCATCCTTCAGTTCGCGTTCGGCGGCGGCAATGCCAATGCCTACTTGCCGCACAACTTTGACGCCGACACGGTGGTCTACACCGGCACCCACGACAACGACACCAGCCGCAGCTGGTGGGCCAGCGCCACAGCGGCCGAGCGGCAGCACCTGCGCGACTACCTGGGCGTCGACGGCCACGATGTGCATTGGGATTTGATCCGTGCGGCCTGCGCCAGCGTGGCCGACACGGCGGTGCACCCGCTGCAGGATGTGCTGGGCCTCGGGGCCGCGCAGCGCATGAATTTTCCCGGCAAAGCCGAAGGCTACTGGGAATGGCGCTTCACGTGGGACCAGGTCAAGCCCGAGCACGCGCAACGACTGGCCGATCTGTGCCGGCTGTACCGACGCGACGGCTCGGCGCTGGACCGCTAAACTTGCCATCGCACATCAAACACAGCCCATCGAATCCATCGGACTGCGTGTACTGGTTGGAACACGGTCTGTCTGCCGCCGGGCAATACCTGCGCTGTTTGCCAGCGTCGGCTGGGCGTCAGACAAACGCTCTTTGTGAGGCGTCACACATACTCCGTTCGCAACCATGAACCTATCTCGCGACCCACTTCTTGCCGTGGCCGTTTTGGGAGCCGTTGGGTGCGGCCTGATGGCGGGCCTTCTCTTCGCGTTCTCGAATTTCGTCATGCGCGCTCTTCTTCAGCAACCACCTGAAAGCGGCATTCGCACGATGCAGGCGATCAACTCGCTCATCCAAAACCCGATCTTTTTCGCGCTGTTTTTCGGAACCACCGTGGCAGCGCTGTTCTTGCTGGTCAAGTCCGCACTGCACCTCTCTCAGAATGGCTCCACGCCCTTGTTGCTCGGAAGCTTGCTCTACTTGGTTGGCACTTTCGGAGTCACCGTGGTCTTCAACGTGCCTTTGAACAATGCCCTCGCCGAGTACTCTGCCAGTACTTCAGATGCAGCCCAATACTGGCCGAGCTACGTGGCGCAGTGGCTCAAATGGAATCATGTACGAACAGTCACTTCAGCGTCGGCAACTGTGCTGCTGATGTGGGCGGCAAGCTTGGTGGCGCAGCTCCCAAAGGCGTAGCCGTGCCGCGTGTGATTCGACCCGGGACTGTCATCGTCAGCGCGCATCGCTCGAGATGCGGAATTCCCTGCGGCAGATGAGCGAACCCTGCACCAGGAGCCCCGGAGTGCGCTCTTCGGCCAGGCTCATCGTCTTTGATGCGTTGCGCTACGTGAACGACGATGAAGCAATCGCTGAATACACGACTGCGAGTCTGGAAGCCAACGATCCCGATCTGTTTCTTTTTGCGCCAAGCGGCGTAGCGCGCGGAAAAGGAATGGCTCAGTAGCCAAAGATGCGGGCTTAGGTCGTGAAAGCCTCTACAAAGCACTTGCGCCTGGAGCGAAACCTAGGTTCGAGACCCCCGATCTCGCACTGTCCTACACGCAGACGTGCCGCAGTCCTATGGCGCTTGCGTGAAACAGGCCCTATTTTTGTTCACACATCGTGCCGGCGCGTTGGGCTAAATGGCGGCGCGCGGGCACGATGATTTGGTTCGGCCGCCGTTGACGGGCCGACCGCTTCAACCCTTTGTTCCAAATCAGGAGTTACCGGATGAATATCTTCACAACCAGCTTGATGAGCGCGTGCATTGCACTGGCGGCCGGCAGTGCCGGCGCGCAGGACACGACAAAGAAGAACGACACCATGCCCAAGGAAGAGATGATGAAGAAAGACATGACCATGCAGGAATGCAAGGAACACATGGAGGCGGCGAAAAAGGACGGCGCGAAGAA
>JAYVCL010000294.1:0-3719 GCA_043749975.1 Burkholderiales bacterium | reverse complement strand
GGCATCTGGCTCGGCGAGCTGGTCACGCTGCTGATGCCCGACGAACCCGAGGCGCTCGGCCTGCTCGCGCTGATGCTGCACGCGCAGGCACGGCGCGCGGCACGGCGCGACGCGCTGGGCGGCTACGTGCCGCTCGCCGAACAAGACCCTCAGCTCTGGGACATGCGCCTGATCGACAGCGCCGAAGCGCTGCTGGTGCGCGCGAGCAGCATGGGCTCGATCGGGCGCTACCAGCTCGAAGCGGCGGTGCAGTCGGCGCACGTGATCCGGCGCCGCAGCGGGCGCGCCGACTGGGCCGCGATCGCGCAACTCTACGACGCGCTCGCGCTGATGACGGGCTCGCCGGTCGTCGCGATCAACCGTGCGGTGGCGATCGCCGAGACCCGCGGCACCGCCGCCGGGCTGGCCGCGCTCGACGCCATCGGCAGTGACGCACGCCTGTCCGACTACCAGCCCTATTGGGCCGCACGCGCCGGGCTGCTCGCGCGCACCGGCGCCGTGGCAGCCGCCGACGCGGCCTACGCCCAGGCGATCGGGCTCGAAGCCGACCCGGCTGTGCGGCGCTTTTTGCAGCAGCGCCGCGAGGCGCTCGGAGCGCCTTGATCGGCGACCGAGAAAAAACTGGCCGACAAGACGCCCCAATACGCGAGACGCTGGTCGTGGCCACGCCGTCCCAACTACGCTGCCGTCGGGCTGTAAAGCCGCAGCGGCGTGCAGGAGGCGATGGCTTCAAAGTCGCGGTCGATCGCCAGCACCGGCACCTGCAATCGGATGGCGTGGGACGCGATGAGGCAATCCATCGGTGACCTGATCGTCAGGCCGGCTTCGCGGCACAAGCGGTAAACGCCTGCGGACAGCAACCAATCGTCGCGCCCTATCGGGTCGGCCTGCAGCAACTTCTCCAGCGCCATTTGAAGCCGCGCCGCGTCGGCCTCGTTGCGTACGCCACGCAGCAACTCGGTGATCACGACCTCATTGACGAGGATGCGGTCAGGCTCGTCACTCAACCAACCGGCCAGTTCTGCAGCAGCCGCATTCTGGCGAGCGCGAAGGTGGTCGATCCAGACAGATGTGTCCACCAACACCGCATGTTTCAACAGCGGGTCCACATCAGTTCATCGCCCCCGATCCCAGCCCGCAAAGCGCGAGCGGCGCTGGGTGTCGAGGTCGCCACCCCACTTGAGCTTGCCGCGCATCTCAAGCAGCTTGCGCGCCGCCAATTTGCGAGCGAGGTCAGCCAATGCGGTATTCACCGCCTCACGCTTCGTGGCAAAGCCACCAAGCTCTTGCACGCTGGCCAACACATCGCCGTCGATATCGATATGGGTTTTCATGATGTACACGAAATCGTTAATTGCATGTACATCTTACCGTTGTCGATCAGGGCCGCGCGATATCTGGTGCAGTGACCACTGAAGCGTGCCAGGCCGCAACGCCGTCCTGGCTTGATTCCTACTTGATGCGCGACGACCACCTGCGCAGGCGAAGGCGAACGGCGAGACCTGACCCCTGACACTATGACCCCCAACACCAGACCTGATCCTGGCTCCCGCTGGTCGGCGCGGTGGTCGAACTCGGTCGCATCACCGCCGTGCCGACGCCGACGATCGAAGCAATCTACGCTGCGACCAGTCTGCTCGGGCGAACCCTCTCTCAGTAGCAAGCGCGGCTGCGGGCCCGAGTCAGTTTGACCCGCTTCCGTCGCAGCGCGCTCAGGGCTGGGTGAAGCGCCGGCTACCGAACGCGAGACGCTGCCTGGTCGCGTCAGACACACCGACTGCAGCGATATAGACCTTACTCGGCTGCAACAGCACGTCCGCCGGGATCACCGCACTGGTGCCGGCAGCGATCAAGGTTTGCCATACGATCGGATTGCCGGTGGATTTCGCGACCGCTTCGTCAAGCACGTACACCAGCGAAAAGACGGCTGCGCCCACGCTTTGCGAGTTCACGGTTCGTGCGGAGACAGTGACGTTGATCGAAGCCGCAGGCACTTGCGTTTCGACGGGGAACATCTCCCAGGTGCCCTTGGGTGCAACGGGGTACTGGATGCAAGGGCGCAGGTCGCGGAACTGTTTGCCCCCGCGTTCGAATAGGTGCCGGAATAAGAACCGATGGTCTGGCTGTAGTTGCCGCTGTACGAGCCCGATTACGCCGAGCCATCGACGGTGTCGCTCCACGTGCCTGGTCCCGCTTGGCGCCTCACGACAAGGGCTGAAGGTCGGCTTTGTCGAGCCGAGGAATGAGACGCTCCAAGCCGGGATCATCGGCTTGTGATCGAGCCGGCGCTGCGTGTCGCTGTGCCGATGGACGGGGACCGCCGGTGCAGTGATGCCGATGGGTGAATGGCCACCACGAAGTACCGCTGTGTCGACGAAACCGCCCGCAAGACGCAGCCAGACAGACTTGATTGTAAGGCGATATTGCATTACTATCTGTGCCTCAACGCTGCAAGGAAGCGAGCATGGCCACATTGACTGTTACGGCACGAGGGCAGGTGACATTTCGGAAGGAAGTGCTGCAACACCTTGGCATCAAACCGGGCCAGAAGATCGAGCTAGATCTGCTGCCAGACGGCCGGGGCGTTCTCAAAGCGGCCAAGCGCACCGGAGCGATCAGTTCGTTTGTCGGGTTGCTTGCTGGCCGGACCAAGAAGGTCGCCACCATCGAAGAAATCAACGAAGCGGCGGCGCGGGGCTGGGCTGGCAAGAAGTGAAGGTCGTTGTCGATACCAACGTCCTCGTCCGCGCTGTGGTGCGCGACGATGTGGCCCAGGCGCGAGTCGCCGCCAAGGTCTTGATGAATGCCGAGTTGATCGCAGTTGCCTTGCCTTGTCTGTGCGAGTTCGTATGGGTGCTGCGCAAGGTCTACGGCCTCCCAACCGAGGACATTGCTGCCGCGATCCGCGCCCTGATTGCAGCGGCCAATGTCCAGGTGAACAGGCCTGCGGTGGACGCTGGCCTGTCGGTGCTCGAAGCCAACGGCGACTTCGCCGATGGCGTCATTGCGTATGAAGGAACCTGGTTAGGCGGCGAAACCTTCGTCTCCTTTGACAAGCAGGCCGTTGCCTTGCTGACCGCGCACGGCCAACCCGCGCGACTTCTGTGAGGATGCAGCCCGTGTCGCCATGCCGACAGCCGGCCCTGTAGCACCTCGCCCAACCCCTCGCGCAACCCCTCGCCCAACCCCTCGGTTCTTCAGCCGCGCAGCGTTTGCAACCAGCCCGCTGCAGCGATCGTCGTGCGGTCGCACAGGTGCGGGCCGACGATCTGCACGCCGATCGGCAGGCCGCCGGAGGTCGTTGCGAACGGTGCCACGGTGGCCGGCAGGCCGATGAAGCTGGCCAGGCCGGCCCAGGCAGTCTGGTCGCCATACGGCGTCGCCTGCCCGTCGATCGGCAAGACGCGGCGACTCCACTCGGGCTCGTCCACGTGTTCGAAGGCTGCCGTACCGAAGGCGGGCATCAAGACCACGTCCCAGGCCGAGAACACCTCGCGGCAGTGCGCCTGCAAGCGTGCGCGCACGTCGAGCAAGCCGAGCCATTCGTGCGCTGATATGACAGGTGCCGCGCCGCCTGGCATGCCGCGCGTCATCAAGGTCAACAGCGCCTGCAGGTAGACGCGGTGCAGGCTGGCCAGGTCGGGCAGCAGCGCGATGCCGTCTTGCACCGTGGCACCGGCGCGGGCCAGGCCGTCGGCCGCCGCCTGCACGGCGGCGCT
>JAYVCL010000293.1:0-3449 GCA_043749975.1 Burkholderiales bacterium | reverse complement strand
CACGGCCCCCATTGAAGCGGCGATGCAGGCCGGTCTGCGTGATGTCGTCAAAGACATTCTCGACAGCCTGACGCCGCGCGAAGCCAAGGTGCTGCGCATGCGCTTCGGCATCGAGATGAGCACCGACCACACGCTCGAAGAAGTGGGCAAGCAGTTCGATGTGACGCGCGAGCGCATTCGCCAGATCGAGGCCAAGGCCATCCGCAAGCTCAAGCACCCGAGCCGCTCCGACAAGCTGCGCACCTACCTCGACAACCTGTAAGCCAATTCGCAGGAAGATAAACTTCACCGCATGACCCGGATCATCGAACGCACGGTGCTCTTTGCCGATCTGCGCGGCAGCACGGCGTTGTACGAAAGCCTGGGCAACGCTGAAGCAACGGCCGTGGTCACCCACAGCGTGGCTGAGTTGGCCACCGTGGTAGTGCAGTGCTGCGGCGCAGTCGTGAAGACCCTCGGCGACGGGCTGATGGCCATGTTCGAGCAGGCCGCCGACGCGGTTGAAGCCGCTGACCAGATGCACGAGGCACTCGAACGCATGGCCCTGGCCGAGGCAGGCAAGCGCGGCCCGAGGCGCGCCACCCTGCAGGGCTTGCGGCTTCAGGTGGGTTTGGCGCAGGGTGAGGTCGTGGAAATGGCGGGCGATGTGTTCGGCGATGCAGTGAACGTTGCCGCGCGGCTGCTCGATCACGCTGGCGACAACGAAACCCTGGCCACCGCCGCCGTGCTCGAAGCCTTGCCAGGGGCCGGACGCACCCGCTTTCGCAGCCTCGACCGGATGCAACTGCGCGGCCGCGTGGAGGCGGTGCATGTGCACCTGCTCGAAGCACACCGCTTCGGCGACACGGCTGCCACCACGTATGGCGATATTCCTGCGACGGCCGAACCCGAGGGCATACGGCTGGTCTGGCTCGACGTGAACCGCGTCTATGCGGGCCCCAATCTACCGGTGGTTTTGGGGCGCAGCCCGCAGGCCAACTATTGCATCGACGACTCGCGGGTGTCGCGTTTACATGCGCGCATCGACTGGCACGGCGGCGCATTTCAATTGACCGACCTGAGCTACAACGGCACCTATGTTCGATTTTCGAGCGAGACCGAAATCGTCGGGCTGCGCCGCAGCACCTGCACCTTGCACGGCAATGGTGTGATGGGTCTGGGTGCGTCCCCGCTCGACCCCACCGCACCCAGCGTTCGATTCGAAGTCATGAAGTTCTCGGACACGCAGCCGCAGTCGGCCCCAGACTTGGGCTGGCCCCGCTGAGCCTCTGAGTCTGTGAACGGCGCGCTGGTGCCAGCGGCACCCGGATGGCAATGACAATTCGCTGGTCCGCGCTCGAAATGCAGTGTCCCTTTACAGTCTTGACCACTGCCTCGAACACCCTCTGCGAAGCCCTCCATGACCTTGTTCTCGATGCCTGTTGAAACAATCCACCGACGCAGAATTCGGAGCAGCCTGCCCCGCGCTGTGCAGGCTAGAGCTTGCAGATGAGCGCCGATCTTCCCCCCCCAGGTGCAGACGATCTTGCCGCGCCCGCGCACGCTGCGCCGGTCGACACTGCCGCAACCTTCGAACTTCGCCCGCTGCGCCTGATGTACGTCGAAGACAACCGCATCAACGCCATGCTGTTCGCGGCGGCGCTGCAACAGCGCGGAGGCGTGGAGTTGCGGCTCGCCGATGATGCCGAAGAGGCGCTGATGCTGGTACGCGATTGGACGCCCGACGTGCTGGTCCTCGATGCGAGGCTGCCCGACATGAACGGCTTCGACCTGTTGCGCGCGCTGCGCCGCCAGCCCGGGCTCGACAGCACCCCGGCGTTCATGTGCTCGGCAGACGCGATGCCCGAAAACCTCGAGCGGGCCGCCGAGGCGGGTTTCGTCGGCTACTGGTCCAAGCCCATCGACATCCGCAAGGTCATGGCCGACCTCGAACGTCTTGCAGACCACGGCGGCGTACGCCCCGCGACCTGACGCCGGCTGCGACATCTCAAGCCTGCGACGCCTGTCCAAAATCACGCTGCTCCATGCCTTTTGCCACCGAACCTCCCCACACCCACGGCACCCCGGCGAGCACGGCGATCTTGCTGTGCAACCTGGGCACACCAGACGCGCCGACCAGCGCGTCGCTGCGGCGTTTTCTGGCCGAATTTCTCAGCGATCCCAGGGTGGTCGAGGTGCCGCGCCTGCTTTGGCTGCTGATTCTGCACGGCGTCATTCTTCGAGTGCGACCGGCGAAGTCGGCACGCAAGTACGCGAGCATTTGGACCGCAGACGGTTCACCGCTGAAGGTATGGACCGACAAGCAGGCAAAGATGCTGGGCGGGTATTTGGGCGAGCGCGGTCACCGCGTCAGCGTTCGGGTGGCAATGCGCTACGCAGGCCCTTCCATTTCAAGCGTGCTCGACGAGTTGAAAACACAGCGCGTGAACCGCGTGTTGATACTTCCGCTGTACCCCCAATACTCGGGCACGACGACGGCCAGCATCATCGACGCGGTTTGTGAATGGGCGCGGCGGTCGCGCGTGATTCCCGAGTTGCGGTTTGTGAACCGCTACCACGACGACGCCGGCTACATCGGTGCGCTGGCCAAACGAATCACCGATCACTGGAGCCGCCACGGACGACCCGACAAGCTGGTTCTCAGCTTTCACGGCGTGCCCAAGCGCACCCTCGCGCTGGGAGACCCGTACCACTGCGAATGTCACAAGACGGCACGTCTGGTTCGCGAGCGGCTCGGCGTGCCCGCGGATTTCGTGACGGTCACCTTTCAAAGCCGCCTCGGCAAGGCGGAGTGGTTGCAGCCCTACACCGAACCTTCGCTGATCGAGATGGCACAACAAGGCATCCACCGTGTCGACGTGATGTGCCCGGGCTTTACCTCGGACAACCTCGAAACGCTGGAAGAAATCAACATGGAAGCTCGCGAAGCTTTTCTTCACGCGGGCGGCCGCGAGTTTCATCATATTCCCTGCCTGAATGACCAGCATGAGTGGATCGCTGCGCTGTCGGCGATTGCCATCAGCCACCTGCACGGCTGGCCGACGCAGGCAGGGGACGATCCCATCGCCCTGGAGACACAGCGCGCTCGCGCGAAGGCGTTGGGCGCGAACGTTTGACGCTGGCTGCGCCGCGAATGTTTGACGCCGGTTGCGCCGCGTTGGCGATGCCTGGCTCGACGCCTTTCATCAGCTTCGCCTTGGCAGACAATCACGAGTGATGGCAGATTCAACCCAATCCGACAAGGTACGCCTCGACAAATGGCTGTGGGCAGCGCGCTTCTTCAAGACGCGCAGCCTGGCCACCGACGAGATTGGCAAGGGACGGGTGCAGGTGAACGGGCACGCGGCCAAGGCCTCGCGCGAGGTGCGGTTGGCCGACCGGATCGAGTTGCGCCAAGCTCAGGTTCAACGCACGGTGGTCGTCAAAGGACTCAGCCACTTGCGGGGGCC
>JAYVCL010000292.1:0-8816 GCA_043749975.1 Burkholderiales bacterium | reverse complement strand
AGGCAAAAGTATTCGGGCAGCGCGACCAGCCCGGCGCCTTGGTGTGCGGCCTGCGCGATCAGCCGGCGCGCGGCGTCGAGGTTGCGCTCCACGCTGGGGCTGGACACCATTTGAATGGCGGCGATCTTCATGGGTCGACTCCTGTGACGAGGTTCATTGCAGCGCTGCCGACGCGGCAGCCGCTGGTGCCGGCACCGCCACCAACGCGGGCACCGCCGCGGGCGGGTTCAGGTCGGGCACGGCGTCGGTGAGTTTGCGCTGCACCCGCTCTACTTTCGGGTCGGCCCATGAGCCGGTGACGCTGAACTCGCGCGTGCTGGCCTGGATCAGCGGCGCGCGCAAAAACACTTGCGCCAGGAAGGTGCCGATGCCGAGCGCCGGGTTGATGACGGCGTAGGCCAGCGAGGCGGTGCCGGCGTTGATTTCGGGCACCACCACGACGCGCAGGTTTTGCGTTTCGCGTTCGATGTCGGCGTGGCCGTCGATCAGCACCGCCGCCTGCGCGCCTCGCATGCGCAGGTTGTTGCTGCGCGCCACGCCCTGGTTGATGGCGATGTCGCCGGAAATGTTGTCGAACGCGAAGCCCTGCTGGAACACGTCGCGAAAATCCAGCGCCAGCCGGCGCGGCAGCGACTGCAGGCTGAGCACGCTGAGCAGCCGCCCCGCGCCCGGATCGACCTTCAGGAATTGCCCCGCCTCGACGGCCAGGTTCATCTGCCCGTTCAGGCTGGCAAAGTCGAGCGCCAGTGGCGAGCCGAGCCACGCCACATCGCCCGACAGCACACCCTTTCCGCCGCGCAGGGTCTTGCCTGTCCCGGACGGTGCCAGCCGCTCCAGCAAGCCGCCGCTGTCGGCCAGTTCGAGCCTGAAGTTCAATTGCGTGGTGCGGCGGGCCGTGGCTGGCGTGCCCGGCAACCGCGTGGCTGCGAGCCCGGGGTTCGCGGCGGCCCAGGTGCCGGTGGCGGTCAGCCTGGCTTCGGGCATGGTCATGGCCAGGCGCGACAGCCGCCATTCGCGCACGCCGTCGCGCCCTTCGCCGTTGATGCGGTTCGAGGCCTCGATCTCAACCTGCCCGAGGTGCTTGCCGCGCAACTCGAAGTCGCCCACCACGATGTCCAGCGAAGGCACGTTGGCAGGCGGCTGGTCGAGCAGGTTTTCGACCTCGGCCAGCTCGCTCTTGGGCAGCGACAGGCGCGTCAGCCGCGCGTACACGCGGGCATCGCCACCGGCCGCCAGCAGCACACCGCGGCGCGGCTGCCGGTACTCGACATAACCGCTGAGCTGGTCGGCATCGAGGTTGGCACGCCAGACGCCGCCGTCTTGCGACACGCCGGCCACCACCTTGGTCAGCCGCCGCGCGCCGGCCACCAGTTCTTGCACGCGCAGGCCCGCCGAGTTGGGGACATAGCCGTTGAGCGCCGGTGACTCGGCGGCGTTGGCTGCGGTGGTCGTGTTGGTGGCGTTCGCGGCGGTGGCCGCGCCTGGGCCCACGCCGGCCCCCGCGAACAGGCGTGCCGCGGCACGTTCCCAGGCGTCGATGTCGATGCTTTGCAGGGTCACATTGGCGGTCACGCCCTGCGGCGGCGTGGGCGCCGGTTCCATCACGCCGAGACCGCCTCGCAACACGCGGGCGCTGTCGCCGGACACGTCGCGCTGGTACTGCGCCCGCACCACGCTGCCGAGCTCGAAGCGCAGGGCGTCGCGCGGGCTTTGCCCGGCCAGCAGCGACTCGGGCACGAGCGCCGTTTGATAGCGCAGCGGCAGCGGGGTTTCAGCCGCCTTGCGCAGCGGCGCGGGCAGGTCGACCGCCATGCCCACCAGGCTGCTGCTGACGTTGATCTCGGTCGCGCCGTGCACGAAGCCCAGCCCCAGCCGGTAAGGGGTTTGCCCGCTCAAGGCCGTGGCCACGCGCGCCACCGGGCCCAGTTCAACGGCGCGCCGCAAGCCCTCGGCGGTGGCGATGCCGCTGCCGTTGAAGCGCAGCGATCCGTCGGCGGCCAGCCCGCCCTCGAAGCTGGCGTCCCCGCCGAGCAAACGGGCCGTGGCACCGACCACCGTGAAGCCCTTGTGGCTGAAATCGACGCGGCCCTTGGCGGCACCCAGCAGCGGGCTGTCGGGGCTGATGCGCACGTCGTTGCCGGCCAGGCTGAGGCTGCCTTTCACGGTGGCCGCCGAGGCGTCGAACAATGGAATACTCAAGCCCAGCTTCAGCTCGGCCGGCCCGCTGGCGCTGCTTTGCGCCAGCACCTTGCGGGTCCAGGTGCCGACCGGCGAGGTGTTGACGAAGCGCAGCATGTCGGCCAGCGGCCCGCGAGCCTGGCCGTCGAGCACCAGCACCGACCGATCGGCCAGGCTGCGGATGCCGCCCTGCACCTGGCTCAGCTCCACGCCGGCCCAGTGGGCTTTCGCATTGCGCACTTCCATCGTCGCGCGGTCGAACACCATTTCACCGCTGACCCGGCTCAGTGCCGGCCACGGCGACTCGAACGCGGGCTCTGTACCTGTGGCTGGCACGCTGGGCACGTAAGCGAAGCCCACGTCGTCGAGCTGGGCGGCGACGCGAAACTCACCGTCTTTGGCGCTGCGTGCCGTGAAGTACGGAAAGTCCCACAAGTCGCCCTTCACATGGAAGCTGACCGCGCTCACGCTGCCGCCTTGCACCGCACGCGCCACGTAGTTGCGCGTGCTCTGCGGCAGGCCCAGCGGAAGGTAGCGCGCCGCCCGCACGGCCACGCCGCGGCTGAGCTTGCCGTTGACTTCGAGCTGCCCCGGAAAGCGCCCGCCCTTGGCCAGGCCTTCGCCGGGCCCGGTGGCCCAACTGGCGTTCAGCTCGCCTTGCACATCGGGGTTGGCGAACTTCGCATTCTTGGCCTGCACGCTGACTTTCGACAACGCGGTGCGCGTCTTGCCCGGCTCGATGCGCCACTGCAGCGTGGTGCTGAATTGGTCGAACGGCACCAGCGGCTCGGCGAACACGCCGGGCAGGTCGAGCGTGCCGCCGGCCGCGAGTGTCAGTTGCGCCTCGCCGCCCTTTTCAGTCGCGCTCAACGCGAGGCTGGCATTGCGAACCCCCGGGCGGCCAACGTTGTTCAAAACCGCCGCCGGCCGGGATGCCAGCGACAAGCCGCTGAGCAGGCCTTTGACCTGGTAGCCAGAGGGCGCGTCGGGCGCGCCCTCCCAGCGCAGGCTCAAGCCGGTCACGATGCCTTGTGGTCTCAGCTCGGCCAACAGCTTGCGCACCGGCTCGCCCAGCGGCAGCCGCGTGGCCACCTGGGCCATCAGCCCGAGGTCCAGGCGCTGCGCCGTGAACTCGCCGGCGGTGGGGGTCTGACCTGCGACCTGGCGCAGCGACAAATTCATGTCGCTGCGCGGCCAGAGAATGCCGTCACCGGTCATGAAGCCGAACTGGCTGGCTGCGAGCGTGACCGTGTCGTCCAGTTGCTGCGCCGACAGCCGCCCCTGCATCTGCTCGAAGACCAGCGGCTCCAGCGTCGAACCCAGCTTCAGGGTCGCCGCGCGCAGCGCCACGTCGGCCACCAGCGCGGACGGCTGCCCTTCGCGCACATCGAGCCAGGCGCGCAGCGCGCCGTCGCCCTGGCTCAGCTCCAGCGGCAGGGTCACATGCCGGCGCAGCTCGCGCACATCGGCGCGCGGCAGGCTGGCATAGGCGGTGCCGCTCCAGCGCCGCCAGTCGCCGCTGCGCGCCAGCAGTGGCTGGCTGAAGCGGCCACGCAGACTGAAGCGCTCGCCCCACTCTGCCGGCGGCGTGGCGTCGAGCCGCACGTCGTGGCTGCGCAGACCGTTGCGCAGCACGAACTGAACCTCGGTAAGCACCAGCGGCGGCGCGCCGCGCAACTCGTCGGTCCAACGCAGCGAGCCGCCGCGGATCACGAACTCGTGTTGCTGAAACAGCCAGTCGGCTGCGCCCGAGTCGTCGCTGCCCTGGGTCCCGCCGACATCGAGCCCGGCGACCCACAGCCGGCCTTGGGCGTCGCGGCGAATTTCAAGCCGAGCGTCGTCGATCAGCAACTGCGCGAAGCGCAATTCGAGGCCCAGCAACGATCGCGGTGACAGCGCGGCTACCACGCGCGGCAGACTCAGTGCAGGCTGCGCCTGGGCGTCCAGCAGCACCACGTCGCGCAGTTCCAGCGCCGGCACCCAGCCGCCGGAGCGCACCGTGATGCTGCCGATGCGAACCGGCACGCCAAGGGCCTGGCTGGCACGCTGTTCGGCGGCACCACGCCAGGTTTCGATGTGGGGCAGAATCGCCCAGTGAAATGCCAGCCACGCCAGCACCAACAGGCCGCCTGCCACCAAAATGATGCCCAAACCCCAACGCGCAACCCCCCGCAACAGGGCCGCCGCCCGAGCGGGTCGAGGCTCGGACGGCAAGGCTGGCGCAGTGGCGGTGGGAGTCGATGACATGAACGAATCGGGGTGCCCGTGAGGTGGCGAATCGGCACCGGGCGGGCGGCAGGGCGAAGCGCGCTGGGTGGCTGCCGCGCCAAGCCGGTGGGGCGAATGAGCCGCCTCGTCGCTGCAGTTTCAATCTAGCACAGCCTCCGAGCCCGACCCATGCGTTGCGCGCCAGTTTCGTCGCCTGAAGTGTCGCTCGCCACACCGGGCCCCGCCCCTGCGGCGCAGGCCGACCACAGCCGCTTCGTGCAGCGCATCCGGCGTCGCTACGGCGACGAGTTGCACAAACTGGCGCCCGGCTTGCCGCGCCGCGATGTGATCAGCGCGCTGGTGCTGCGACTGGTGGCCGAGGGCCGCGCGCTGGGCAGCGCGATGCGCGTGACCCGCCAGTTGGTGCTGGAGCGTTTGGCGGTGCTGGACATCGAGCAGGCCGCGCCGATGCCCGACATCACGCTGGCCATGACCGAGCTGGCCGAAACCACGCTGGACCTGGCGCTGGCGCAGGCGCGGGCCGAACAAGACGCGCGTTACGGCGTGCCGCGCAACCAGGCCGGCGAGCGCAGCGACTTCTGGGTCGTGGGCATGGGCAAGCTCGGGGCGCGCGAGTTGAATGTCTCGTCCGACATCGACCTGATCTATGTGTACGAAGAAGACGGCAGCACCAGCGGGCCGCAGGTGGTGAGCGCGCACGAATACTTCTCGCAGTTGGCGCGCGGCCTGTACACGCTGATCGGCGACACCACCGAAGACGGTTTCGTGTTCCGCGTCGACCTGGCGCTGCGCCCGAACGGCAACTCCGGCCCGCCGGCGGTGAGCCTGGCGATGCTGGAGGAATACCTGCAAGTGCAGGGCCGCGAATGGGAGCGTTTTGCCTGGCTGAAAAGCCGCGTCGTGGCCCCGCGCGCGAGCGTTGCCGATGGCCGGGCGCTGGCGCTGCGCGGCGTGGTCGCGTCGTTCGTGTACCGCCGTTATCTCGACTACGGCGTGTTCGAGGGCCTGCGCCAACTGCACCGCAAGGTGCGCGACGAGGCGCAGCGCCGCGCGGCCGGCCGGCCCGAGCGGGCCAACGACGTGAAGCTGTCGCGCGGCGGCATTCGCGAGATCGAATTCATCGTGCAATTGCTGCTGGTGGTGCGCGGCGGGCAGTTCCCCGAGATACGCACCCGCTCGACCCTGAAGGCGCTCGACAAGCTGGCCGCCGCCGGCATCATGAAGCCCGACAGCGCGCTGCGGCTGGCCCAGGCCTACACGTTCTTGCGCCGCATCGAGCACCGGATTCAGTACCTCGACGACCAGCAGACCCATTTGCTGCCAAGCCTGGACACCGACCTGAGCTGGATCGCGCGCAGCCTGGGCCTGGGCGGCGATTTGCACCTGTGCGAATTGCTGCACTGCCTGGGCGAAACACGCGAGTTCGTGGCGATGGAGTTCGATGCGCTGCTGCACGAGGGCCAGGCCGCCCCCGCGTCGGGCAGAGACGCCAACGGTTGCCGAACTTGCGGCCCCACGCCGCTGCCGCTCGACAGCGAGAGCTTCATCGAAAAACTGCCGCCCGAGCTGGCGGCGCGGGTGCGGCCCTGGTGCGGGCACCCGAAGGTCAAGGCGCTGCGCGACGACAGCAAGCAGCGCCTGGCGCGACTCATCACGCGCGCCGCCGAGGGCGTCGAGCAACAGCGCTGCACGATGGCCGCTGCGCAAAGCTTCATCGATTGGCTGGAGCCGCTGCTGCGCCGCGAGAGCTACCTGGCGCTGTTGGTCGAGCGACCTGAAGTGCAGAGCCGGCTGCTGCGCCTGCTGGGCATGGCGCGCTGGCCGATGCGCTACCTGATGCGCCACCCCGGCGTGATCGACGAGCTGGCCGACGAACGGCTGCTGCATGGCCGCTTCGACGCCGCTGAGTTCATCACCGAACTCGACGCGCGGCACGCGGCCTGGGGCCGATCGGGCCAGGCCGACGAGGAGTCGCTGCTCGACACGCTGCGCCGCGCCCACCACGCCGAAGTGTTTCGCACCCTGGTGCGCGACGTGGAAGGCCACATCACGGTCGAGAAGGTGGCCGACGACCTGTCGGCGCTGGCCGACGCCACCCTGGACTGCGCCCTGCGCTGGGCCTGGCAGCACCTGAAGCAGCGCCATCTGGGCGAGGCGGCGCCGCGCTTTGCCGTCATCGCCTACGGCAAGCTGGGCGGCAAGGAGTTGGGCTACGGCAGCGACCTGGACGTGGTGTTCATCTATGACGACGCCGACGAGCGCGCCGCCGAGGTCTACGCCGCCTACGTGCGCAAGCTCATCTCCTGGCTGACGTTGCGCACGGCCGCCGGCGAGCTGTTCGACATCGACACCGCACTGCGGCCGAACGGCAACTCGGGCTTGCTGGTCACGTCGATCGACAGCTTCGCCCACTACCAAAGCGGCCGCGGCAGCAACACCGCGTGGACGTGGGAACACCAGGCCATCACGCGGGCGCGCTTTTGTGCCGGCTACGCACCGCTGCAAGCGCGCTTCGAGGCGGTTCGGCGCGAGGTGCTGTGCGCCCCGCGCGACGGCCAGGCCCTGCGCGCCGAAGTGCAGACCATGCGCGACAAGGTGCGCGCCGCGCGCCCGGTGCGCGGCGATTTGTTCGATGTGAAGCACAGCACGGGCGGCATGATGGATCTGGAGTTCGCGCTGCAGGTGCTGCTGCTCGAACACTGCCGCACGCACCCGGCGCTGCTCGACAACGTCGGCAACATCGCCTTGCTGCAACGCGCTGAAGACGCGGGACTGCTGCCGGCGGGCGTGGGGGTTGCCGCGGCCGACGCCTACCGCGAACTGCGCCGCGCACAGCACCGTGCGCGCCTAAACGAAGAGCCCACCCAGGTGGCGCCCGATGCGATGCCGCAGCAGCGTGCCGCCGTGCTGGCGCTGTGGCACGCGGTGTTTGGTTGAAGCGCTGCCACGGCTCATCCACGAGCCGGGATGCCCACCTTGCGTGGCTTGCACTCAGCGCCGTGCTGATGCTCGGCTCGGTGCTGGCCGGGCCCGCAGCGCCCGTGAACCTTGCCTGGCAACCCGAGCTGGCGTGGCGCGAACCGTGGCGCGCCTGGACGGCCGCGTTCGTGCACTACAGCGGCCTGCACCTGGCGGCCAACCTGGCAGGTGCGGTGCTGGTCGGTGCCTGGGGTTGGGCGGCACGCGTGCCGGTGCGTTGCGTGGTCGCGTGGGGCGTTGCGTGGCCGCTGACGCAAATCGGTTTGCTGGTGCAACCTGCCCTGCGGCAGTACGGCGGCCTGTCCGGCGTGCTGCATGCCGGTGTGGTCGTGGTGGCGCTGCACTTGATGTTCGAAGGCAAGCGCAGCCAGGCTCGCATCGGCGCCGCCACGCTGCTGGTCGTGATCGTCAAAGTGCTGGTTGAAACCCCGTGGGCCGGGCCGCTCAGCCACCCTGCGGGTTGGGACATCGCCGTCGCTCCGATGGCCCATGCGAGCGGCTTGGTGGCCGGCATGTCGACGGCCTTGGCGGCGCAGGCATGGCACCGCTGGCGCACCCCTGCAACGAAGCCCGATGGCTGATGACCACGTGCCCGCGGCACCGCCGCAGCGCAAACCCCGGCTCGACCGGTTGGCCGTGATCAGCCTGGTCGTGCTGTGCTTTCTGTGGGGCCTGAACCAGGTGGCCGCGAAACTGGCCTTGCCCGAGGTGCCGCCCCTGCAGCAGGCCGCCGTCCGCTCGGTCGGCGGCGCGCTGCTGGTGTGGCTGTGGGCCCGCTGGCGCGGCATTGCGCTGTGGACGCGCGACGGCAGCTTG
Source organism: Burkholderiales bacterium (assembly GCA_043749975.1). Classification (GTDB taxonomy): domain Bacteria; phylum Pseudomonadota; class Gammaproteobacteria; order Burkholderiales; family Burkholderiaceae_C; genus JANYJJ01. The sequence continues at coordinate 614 of JAYVCL010000292.1, read as the reverse complement.
CCCGGCGGGCTGCTGGCCGGCGCGCTGTTCGCCGCCGAGTTCGCCTGCATCTTCACCGGGCTGCAATACACCAGCGCGTCGCGGATGGTGGTGTTCATCTACCTGTCGCCTTTCGTGGTGGCGCTGGGCATGCCGTTCATCGCGCGATCGGAGCGTCTGTCGGCCTGGCAACTGGCCGGGCTGGCGATGGCATTCGCCGGCGTGGCGTCGGCGTTTGCCGAAGGTTTCAGCCAGCCCGCCGCGGGGCCGCATCAATGGCTCGGCGACGCGTTCGGCATCGCGGCCGGCGTGTTGTGGGGTGCCACCACGCTGGCCATTCGCGGCAGCGCGCTGAGCCACGCATCGGCCGAGAAGACCTTGCTCTACCAGTTGGCGGTTTCGGGACTCGCGCTGACCCTGGGGGCGGCGCTGCAGGGCACGCCGTGGCCGCGCCACTTGTCGGCGCTGGTGTGGGCCTCGATGCTGTTCCAGGTGGTCGTGGTCAGCTCCGCGAGCTACCTGTTCTGGTTCTGGCTGGTGCGCCACTACCCGGCGACCCGGCTCGCGTCGTTCACCCTGTTGACCCCCGTGTTCGGCCTGGCGATGGGCGCGCTGATGTTGAGCGAGCCGATCAC
>JAYVCL010000291.1:0-25298 GCA_043749975.1 Burkholderiales bacterium | reverse complement strand
GTCCATCGTGCCGCCCACGTCCATCAGCAGCAGCACCTTCACCTTGTTGTGGCGCTCGGGCACCATCTTGATGTCGAGCCAGCCGGCGTTGGCCGCGGTGCTGCGGATGGTGTCGTCCAGGTCCAGTTCTTCGACCGAGCCCTCGCGCGCGAACTTGCGCAACCGGCGCAGCGCCACCTTGATGTTGCGCGTGCCCAGTTCCAGGTTGGCGTCGTAGTCCTTGTACTGGCGCTGGTCCCACACCTTGACAGCGCTTTTGTTGCGGCCTTTGTCTTGCCCCACGCGAATGCCTTGCGGGTTGTAGCCGTAGGCCCCGAACGGGCTGGTGCCGCCGGTGCCGATCATCTTGCTGCCGCCTTCGTGGCGCTCTTTCTGTTCCTCGAAGCGCTTTTTCAGCGTCTGCATCAACTCGTCCCAGCCCATCTTTTCGATGGCGGCTTTTTCTTCGGCGCTGAGTTCGAGTTCGAACTTTTTTTGCAGCCAGTCCAGAGGGATGTCCTGCGTGAAATCGGTCAACAGTTCGACGCCCTTGAAGTAGGCGGCGAAGGCGCGGTCGAACTTGTCGAAGTTGGCTTCGTCCTTGACCAGCGAGGTGCGGGCGAGGTAGTAGAAATCGTCGACCGAGTTCTCGATCACGCCAGCCTGGATGGCCTCGAGCAAGGTCAGGTATTCCTTCACCGAAACCTTCAGCTTGGCAGCGCGCAGGGTGTAGAAAAAATTGATCAGCATGCTGTGGACCGGTCGCGGTGCGGCGGAACCTTCATGGAAGAACCCAGTCTTCAACGCTCAAGCCACGCACACGCTCGAACTCGCGGCTGTTGTGCGTAACCACCACGCAATCGATGGCCCTCGCCTGCGCGGCAATCCAGAGGTCGTTGCCACCGATGGGTGTCCCGAGTTGCTCCAGTTCGGCCCGGATGTCGCCGTAGTGGAATGCGACCTCGGCGTCCAAAGCTTCCAGTGCGGCGCCCCGCGTGTACTGTTGCAACAAGGCTTGATTTGCTGCGGCGCGTCCGCTCTCGCGCCAGCCCGCATGCAACTCGCCGAGCACCACGGGGGACAGCACCACACTGGCCGGCGGCAGCAGTGCAAAACGCTGGCGTACCTCGGGGTGCCGGTTGTTCATGATGTAGACCCAGATGTTGGTGTCCAGCAAATAGCGGGTCACTTCACATCGTCCCAGGAGGGCACGGCGTCAGGCAATTGATCTGGAATGTCGCTGGGGAAATCGTCGCCCATGTCCGGAAGGCCTTTGATCAGGTCGCCCATGGTGCGCGGCTTCTCCCGCAACACCACCTCGTCGCCACGGCGAAAAATCTCCACCGTTTTCGAGCTGAAACGGAATTCCTTCGGCAGGCGAACGGCCTGGCTGTTGCCGGATTGAAATACCGTGGTTTCGGTCATGTGACTGCTCCTGGGATGGCGGATATACGCTCAGTGTATACGCTCGCAATCCAGCATGACGCGCTGCGGCCAGACAGGTCAAGCTTGCCACCGCCACCCGATCATTTGCGTGCAGCCGTCGGTGCATGCGCTTTCAACCAGCCAAAAAATTCGCCGTACCAAAGCTTGGAATTGCGCGGCTTCAAAACCCAGTGGTTCTCGTCCGGGAACCACAGCAGCCGCGCGTCCACGTGTTTGGCTTTGAGCGTGTTGTAGTAAGCCAGGCCCTGCGCATCGGGCACGCGGTAGTCGAGCGCGCCGTGGATCACCAGGGTCGGTGTCTGCATCGCCTGGGCATAGGTGTGCGGGCTTTGCGCCTGCACCTCGGCCGGCTTGTCCCAGTACCAGCCGCCCAGTTCCTTGGCGTGCCAGTGATAGGCGTCGTCAGCGAACATGGCGGTCCAGTCGAAGCAGCCGGCGTGGCACACGTAGGCTTGGTATCGACCTGGCGCCACATGCCCGTTCATCCACGCCACCATGAAGCCACCGTAGCTGCCGCCGGTGGCGTAGACGCGCTGCTTGTCGGCCCATGAATGCTTGAGCAGCCAGTCGGTGCCGGCCTCGACATCCTCCAGCTCCAGCTCACCCCAGCGGTGGGTGATGCTGTCGAGGAAGGCGTGGCCGAAGCCGCTGGAGCCGTGGTAGTTAACACACGCCACCACATAGCCCTGCGCGGCGAACAGTTGGTTGTTCCAGCGGTAGTGAAACGTGTCGCCCGCGGCCGCATGCGGACCGCCATGGATGCTGTGCATGACCGGGTATTTTTTCTTCGCGTCGAAGCCGGGCGGGTAGATCACCCACATCTGCACCGGGTCGCCGCCGGGGCTTTTCAGGGTCACGTCCTCGAAGGCACCGAAGCGCAAGCTGGCCAGGCGCTTGTCGTTGAACTGTTCGATCCGCAGCGGGGCGCTGCCGTCGCGGTGCACATGCACCCGCGTCGGGTGGTCCATGGCGTCGGCAGCCGTCACGAGCACGTCGTTCGCGATGTCGAAGCTCTGCACCGTTCCGCCTTGCACGGCCACGCTGGCGCTGCGGGCCTCGATGTCGAAGCGAACCAGGTTGCAGCGGCCCTGGTCGTCGGCGGTGAAGTACACGGCGCTGGCGTCGGTTGACCAGCGCAGCGGCGCGTTGACGGCGCGGTCCCAGGCATCGCTGATCAAGCTCCACTCGCCGCCGCGCTCCACCAGCGCCAGTTGCGTCGGCATGGTGTGCTTGAGCCCCTGGTGGCTGGCGACAAAGGCGATGCGGCTGCCGTCCGGGCTGTAGCGCGGCGCTTCGAAATCCCAGCCGGCGTCGAGCGCCACGCTGCGCGTCTTGCCGCTGCGAACGTCGATCTCGGCCAGCGCCTTGCAGTGGTCGAGCTGCTTTTCCGGCGCGGGGTCGTGTGCGAAAACGATGTGGCGGCAATCGGGCGAGATGTCGAACAGGGTGGTGTCGGTGTCGCCGCGTCGCAACTCGAAGTCGCTGCCTTCGAACAGGTCGCGCACGCGACCGCTGGTCACCTCCATCACATGCAGGTGCGGCACCCGCTCCATCGGCAGGTTGTGGTCCCAGTAGCGGTACCAGGCCTCGCTGGTGACGTAGCCGGTTTCCTTGCGGTCCTTGAATTCCTTGTGGCGTTTGGCTTGCGCCTTGCTGCCCTTGGCCTCGGGCCAGACCCAGGCGATGAAGGCGATGCGCTTGCCGTCGGGAAACCACTTGAAAGCCTCGATGCCGGGCGCGAAGTCGCTGATGCGGCGCGCCTCGCCGCCGTCAGGCGCAATCACATAGAGCTGCGGGGTTTCGTCTTTGTGGCCCTGCTGTTCACGCCGTGCGACGAAGGCGATGCGGTCGCCCTTGGGCGACCAGGCGGGCTGGCCGTCTTTGTCGCCGGCACTGGTCAGCCGGCGCGGGCCGCCGCCGAAGGTCGACAACAACCACAGGCTGGCTGCGCTTTTGTTGTCTTGCATCGAAAAGCTGCCGACCGAGCAAACCGCCTGCGCGCCGTCGGGCGAAAGCGCCAGCCCGCCGACGCGGTCCATCGACCACAGATCGTCCACCGTGATGGGTTTTTTCTTTTGCGCCATGCGGTGCTGCCGGTTGATTGAATGAGGAAATCAGCGCGGCTTGTCGAGCTGCCAACGCAAATGCGTTTTCACAGTCGGCCATTCGCTGTCGATGATGCTGTACACCGCCGTGTCGCGCAGGCTGCCGTTGCTGGCGCGCTGGTGGTTGCGCAGCACGCCGTCGAGCTTGGCGCCCAGGCGCTCGATGGCGCGGCGGCTTTCCTGGTTGAAAAAGTGAGTGCGGAACTCGACCGCAATGCAGCCCAGCGTCTCGAAGGCATGCGCCAACAGCATCAACTTGCATTCGGTGTTGAGGGCTCCGCGCTGCACGCTCTTCGCAGTCCAGGTGGAGCCGATCTCGACCCGCCGATGCACGGCGTCGATGTTCATGTATGTGGTCATGCCCACGACGCGGCCGCCTGCGTCGATCACCGTGAACGGTAACATCGAGCCGCTGGCCTGCAAACCGAGTCTTCGCGCGATCTCGGCGGCCATGCCGTCGGGCGACGGGATGGCGGTGTACCAGAGCTTCCAGAGTTCACCGTCGCGCGCGGCTTCGCACAGCGCTGCGGTGTGCTCGGCCGCCAGCGGTTCCAGGGCGGCGTGCGTTCCACGCAAGGAGACTGGCGGCGTGAAGCTCATCAAGGGTTCACGGTTTGGATGAACGCCGTTCGCGCCAGCGCCGCGCGGCCTGCAGACCCACGCCGCCGCCCACGCTGACCAGGGCAATGCCGATCAGCACGCTGATGCCGTAGCCAGGTTGGTTCAAGAAATCGAAGCCCAGCAAGCGCCCGAGCAAGGCACCGGCGAGCGCGCCGACGAGGAAGCCGGCTGCGTCGGTCAGCCCCACGGCCAGTGCGTTGGAGGTGGCCTTGTCCACAGCGTTCAGCGGTTGTGCTTTTGCATGAACACGAGCTTCTCGAACAGCGACACGTCTTGTTCGTTTTTCAGCAGTGCACCGAGCAGCGGCGGCACCAGCACCTTGTCGTCTTTGCTCTGCAAAACGTCAAGCGAGATGTCTTCTGCGACCAGCAGTTTCAGCCAGTCGAGCAGCTCGCTGGTGGACGGCTTTTTCTTCAGCCCCGGCAGGTTGCGCACATCGAAGAAGCTCTTCAGCGCCGCGCCCAGCAGCTCTTTCTTGAGATTCGGGAAGTGCACGTTGACGATCGCCTGCATCGTCACGGCGTCGGGGAACTTGAAGTAGTGAAAGAAGCAGCGGCGCAAAAAGGCGTCGGGCAGTTCTTTCTCGTTGTTCGAGGTGATGAACACCAGCGGGCGGTGCGTGGCCTTGATGAGTTCACGCGTCTCGTACACATAGAACTCCATGCGGTCGATTTCGCGCAGCAAGTCGTTCGGGAACTCGATGTCGGCCTTGTCGATCTCGTCGATCAGCAGCACCACCGGTTTGTCGGCCGTGAAGGCCTGCCACAGCACGCCCTTGACGATGTAGTTGTGAATGTCCCGCACGCGAGCGCCGCCGTCCACATCGGCCATCTGGCTGTCGCGCAGGCGGCTCACGGCATCGTATTCGTACAAGCCTTGCTGTGCCTTGGTGGTGCTCTTGATGTGCCACTGCAACAGCGGCATGCCCAGCGCCAGCGCCACTTCCTCGGCCAGCATCGTCTTGCCGGTGCCGGGTTCGCCCTTGACCAAGAGCGGACGCTTGAGCATGGCCGCGGCGTTGACTGCCAGCATCAAGTCATCGGTGGCGACGTAGTTCTGGGTGCCTTGAAATTTCATGGACGGCGAGGCCTTGTCTGGAGCAATTTGTTGGGCGCTTTGTCCGGAGATTGGACGGCAACACGAGGGGCTTTTGGAAGCGCAAGTTCAGTATAAGGTGCGCCTTTATAATTCGAGGCTGACCCGATCACACTGCCTGGCAGACCATGAAAACACTGTTCTCTTCGATGATCTCTGCGCTCGCGGCCCTTTCGTTTGCAAGCCTGGCCCCGGCGGCGCTGGCGCAAGACGCCAAGGCCGGCGAGAAGAAGGCGGCGATGTGCATCGGCTGCCACGGCATTCCGGGTTACCAGGCCAGCTTTCCTGAAGTGCACAAGGTGCCGATGATTTCGGGGCAGGGGGCCAAGTACATTGTGTCGGCACTCACCGCATACAAAAAGGGCGACCGCAAGCACCCGACCATGAAGGGCATCGCGGCGGCGTTGAGCGATCAAGACATGGCCGATCTGGCCGCGTTCTACGAGACTCAGCCGAAAGACGCGGTGGCGCTCGCCGCCAAGCCAGCGACCGAACCTTCGCCGCGCGTGGCCGAGTTGCTCAAGAAAGCAAACTGCCAGTCGTGCCACGGTGAAAATTTCAGCAAGCCCATCGACGGCAGCTACCCCAAACTGGCCGGCCAGCACCCCGATTACCTCTACGTGGCGTTGAAGTCCTACCAGACCAACGGCAACCCGCAAGTGGGCCGCGCCAACGCCATCATGGGCGGCATGTCGAAGCTGTACAGCCACGTCGAGCTGAAAGAAATGGCCAAGTACATCGGTTCGCTCGACGGCGAGTTGAAGACGATTCCGCAGTCGCGTTTTCGTTGAAGATCCGGTTGAAGTTGCGGCTGAACCGCGCTTCGCTCCGATCCTGAAAAAGGCCGCTGATCCAGCGGCCTTTTTTGATTTCGCCCGCATGCGCGCATGGCGACCGCAGCCCTACACTTCGCGCTTTCGACAGCTTCGGGAGTGCTCATGAAACGCCTTTTCATCGCCGCTTGTCTGGCCGCTTGTCTGGCCGCCTTCGCAGCCACCGCCGTGCAGGCGCAAACGCTGCGCTGGGCCAGCCAGGGCGACGCCCAGACGATGGACCCGCACTCGCAAAACGAGCAGCTCACCAATGCCATCAACTGTCAGGTTTATGAAACGCTGGTGCAGCGCGACAAGAAGCTGATCCTGGTGGCGGGGCTGGCGACGCAGTGGCAGCAACTCTCGCCCACGCAGTGGCGCTTCAAGCTGCGCCCCAACGTGAAGTTTCACGACGGCACGCCGTTCACGGCCGACGACGTGGTGTTCTCGGTGCTGCGCGCCCGCGAAGGCACGTCGGACATCAAGGTGTACGCCAACGCGGTGGGCGAGCCGACGAAGATCGACGACCTGACGGTCGAATTCAAGCTGAAGGATGTGAACCCGATTTTTATCGAGCACATCTCGCTGCTGCAGATCATGAGCAAGGTCTGGAGCGACAAGAACAAGGCCAGCAAGCCCATCGACTTCAAGAACAAGGAAGAGGGCTTCGCCTCGTTCAACGCCAACGGCACCGGCCCTTTCATGCTGGTGTCGCGCCAGCCCGACGTGAAAACCGTCTACAAGCGCAACCCCAACTGGTGGGGCCAGTTCGATGGCAACGTGCAGGAGGTGGTGTTCACGCCGATCAAGAGCGACGCCACCCGCGTGGCTGCGCTGCTGTCGGGCGAACTCGACTTCATCCTCGACCCCGCGCCGCAAGACGTGGCCCGGCTGCGCAGCACCGCCGGCGTGAAGGTGATCGACGGGCCGGAGAACCGCATTGTCTTCATCGGCATGGACCAGTCGCGAGACGAGTTGCTGTACAGCAGCGTGAAGGGCAAGAACCCGTTCAAGGACATCCGGGTTCGCAAGGCGCTGTACGACGCCATCGACATCGAGACCATCCGCAGCAAGTTGATGCGCAACCAGGCCTACCCCACGGGCGGCATCACGCCGTCGCCGCTGGCCGCCTTCAACGACCCCGCCATCGAGACGCGCCGCCCTTATGACCTTGACGGTGCGAAGAAGCTGATGGCCGAGGCCGGTTACCCGCAAGGCTTCGAGGTGACCCTGGATTGCCCGAACAACCGCTACATCAACGACGAAGAAATTTGCCAGACGCTGGCCGTGATGTGGGCCAAGTTGAACCTGAAGATCCGCGTCAACGGCATGCCGCGCTCGACCTACTTCCCCAAGGTGCAGAAGTTCGACACCTCGATGTACATGCTGGGCTGGGGCGGCGCCAGCACCGATGCTGAAGGCATCCTGACGCCGGTGCTGCGCAGCCGCGGCGAGGGCGGTGTGGGCGCGTGGAATTTCGGCGGCGTCAAGAACGCCCGATTCGACGAGCTGGCGGCTGCGTCGAGCAAGGAAGGCGACCCGAAAAAGCGCGAGCAACTGATCCGCGCCGCACTGAAAGAACACAACGAACAGGTGCACCACCTGCCGCTGCACCGACAGGTGATCCCGTGGGGCGCGCGCGCCAACGTCAACGTGGTGCACCGCGCCGACAACTGGCTCGAGTGGGCCTGGGTGACGGTCAAGTAAGTCAAGTGAGGGGCCGCGGCCAGCGCAGCGCCGGCAAGCACGGAACTGGGCCCCCTTCCACCGGCTTATCCGGCTCAAGTTTCCAGCCCTGAGCTGAACAATCGCATGGCGTCGATTCACGACGCCATGCCATGGCCGAACAAGACTCACAGAACAAGACACTCCCCGCCTCGGAACGCAAGCTGGCCAAGGCGCGTGAGGACGGGCAGGTGGCGCGTTCACGCGACCTGTCTCACTTCGCGGTGGTGGCCGGCGGCGGCGCGGCATTGGTGGCGACTGCACCGCTGGCGATGGGCTGGTTGCGCGACCTGCTGGCGAATGCGCTGCGCTTCGATGCCGGCGTGCTGGCGGGCAACGGGTCGATGACGAACCAGCTCGGCACGCTGACCGCCAAGTGGCTGCTCGGCGTGTTGCCGCTCGGCCTGCTGACGGCCGGGGTGGCGATTCTGGGCAGCGTGGCCGTCGGCGGCTGGAACTGGACCCTGAAGCCGATCAGCCCGAAGTTCGACAAGCTCAACCTGCTCACCGGCATCCCGCGCCTGCTGTCCAAACAGCAACTCATCGACGCGCTGAAGGCCTGCGGCCTGGCCCTGCTGCTGGGGGCCATCGGGGCGCTGTACCTGAAGGCGCACATCAATGACTTCAGCAGCATGCTGGGCATGTCGCTGCCCGCCGCGCTGCCGCATCTGGGCCAGACGATGCTGGGCGGATTGATGTTGCTGGTGCTGGTGCTGGCCGTGTTCGCGGCAGTCGATGCGCCGCTGCAGCGCCACCTGCTCGGCCAGCGCATGCGCATGAGCCATCAAGAGCGCCGGCAGGAAAGCAAAGAGTCAGACGGCAACGTCGAAGTCAAGTCCAAGATCAAGGCGCGGATGCGCGAGATGGCCAACCGCCGCATGTTGGCCGCCGTGCCCAAGGCCGACCTGGTGGTGATGAACCCGACCCACTACGCGGTGGCACTGAAGTACGACGAGGCCAGCATGGGCGCGCCGCGCGTGGTGGCCAAGGGGGCCGACCTGATGGCGCTGCGCATTCGCGATTCGGCCACCGGTGCCAAGGTGCCGGTGCTGCAAGCGCCAGTGCTGGCCCGCGCGCTGTATGCGCATGCCGAGATCGACCGCGAAATTCCCGCCGCGCTGTTCGCCGCCGTGGCGCAAGTGCTGGCCTACGTGTACCAACTGCGCGCTGCCCTGGCGAGCCGCAACGTGGCCACGCCGGCGATGCCCGAGCTGAACGTGCCGGCCGAGCTCGACCCGCACAACACCGCAACACCCGAGGCCGCTGAATGAACCCCTTGATGCGTCAGATGCAGGGCTGGCTCGGCCCGAACGCCACCGCGATTCGCGCCTTGATGGCGCCGCTGTTCATCGTGATGGTGCTGGCGATGATGGTGCTGCCGCTGCCGCCGCTGGCGCTCGACCTGCTGTTCACCTTCAACATCGCGATGGCGCTGATGGTGATGATGGTGGCCGCCTACATGGTGCGTCCGCTCGACTTCGCGGCCTTCCCCAGCGTCATCTTGCTGACCACCTTGCTGCGGCTGTCGCTGAATGTGGCGTCGACCCGCGTGGTGCTGCTCGAAGGCCACACCGGCGCGGGCGCGGCGGGCGCGGTGATCGAGTCGTTCGGCCACTTCTTGATCGGCGGCAACTTCGCGGTCGGCCTGATCGTGTTCGCGATCCTGGTGGTCATCAACTTCATCGTCGTGACCAAGGGTGCCGAGCGCATTGCCGAGGTCGGTGCGCGCTTCACGCTCGATGCGATGCCGGGCAAGCAAATGGCCATCGACGCCGATCTGAACGCCGGCCTGATCGACGACAAGGAAGCCAAGCGCCGACGCCTGGAGGTGGGCGAAGAGGCAGAGTTCTTCGGCTCGATGGACGGTGCCAGCAAGTACGTGCGCGGCGACGCCATGGCCGGGCTGCTGATCTTGTTCATCAACATCATCGGCGGCTTCATCATCGGCGTGGCCCAGCACGACCTCAGCGCTGCGCAAGCGGCTGACAGCTACATCCTGCTGGCGGTGGGCGACGCGCTGGTGGCGCAGATTCCGGCGCTGCTGATCTCGGTGGCGGCGGCGATGGTGGTGTCGCGCGTGGGCAAAGACAAAGACGTGGGCACGCAGATCGCGCAGCAGGTGTTCAACTCGCCGCGCTCACTGGCCATCACCGCATCGGTGATCGGCGCGCTCGGCCTGATCCCCGGCATGCCCAACATCGTGTTCCTGTTCATCGCCGGCAGCCTGGGTTACGCGGCATGGTGGATGCGCCGGCGCGACCAGCGCGCCAAGGTGGCGCCACCGCCGCCGCTGCCCGCGCCCGAGCCGAATGCCGAAGCCAGTTGGGACGACTTGCTGCCGGTCGACACCCTGGGCCTGGAGGTGGGTTACAGGCTCATCGCCCTGGTCGACAAAACGCGCGAAGGCGACCTGCTGGCGCGCATCAAGGGCGTGCGCAAGAAGTTCGCGCAAGACGTGGGTTTTCTGCCGCCGCCGGTGCACATCCGCGACAACCTCGAACTCAAGCCCAGCATGTACCGCCTGACGCTGCGCGGCGCGGTGGTGGGCGAAGCCGAGGCCTTTCCGGGCATGTGGCTGGCCATCAACCCCGGCGGCGCGTTGACGCAGCCCATCGGCACCGCCACCACCGACCCGGCCTTCGGACTGCCCGCCGTGTGGATCGAAGACCGCCAGCGCGAGTCGGCCCAAATGAGTGGATTTACGGTGGTTGATTGCTCGACTGTGGTGGCCACCCACCTTTCACACTTGATGCAACTGCACGCCGCCAAATTGCTGGGCCGTGTGGAGACCCAGCAGCTCGTCGAGCATGTGACGAAGCTGGCCCCGAAACTGATCGAAGACGTGGTCCCCAAAATGGTCGGCATCGCCGCATTGCAAAAGGTCTTGCAGCTTCTGCTCGAAGAAGGCGTGCACATCCGCGACATGCGCTCCATCGTCGAGAGCCTGGCCGAACACGCCGCCACCGTCACCGACCCCGGCGAGCTGGCCCGGCGCATTCGCATTCACCTGGCCCCGGCCATCGTGCAGCAGATCTACGGCCCGGCCAAAGAGTTGGATGTGATCGCGCTCGAGCCCGAGCTGGAGCGCATCGTCAGCCAGGCGCTCAACTCGCCGCACGGTGCCGCGCTCGCCCCCGGCGTGGCCGACACGCTGACGCGCAGCGCCGCCACCTCGGCCAAGCGGCAAGAAGACCTGGGCCTGCCCGCCTGCCTGCTGGTGCCCGACAGCATTCGCGCCCCGATGGCGCGGCTGCTCAAGCGCGCCGCGCCGCGGCTGCGCGTGCTCGGCCACAGCGAGATTCCCGAAACCCATTCGATCCGCATCGCTTCGATCATCGGAGCGGCTGCATGAGCCACTTTGTTTTTGCTGAAACCCAGCGACCCAACGGAGCCACCCCATGAACGTGAAACGCTACACGGCGCGCACATCGCGCGACGCGCTGGCCCTGGTCCGCCAGGCCCTGGGTGAGGACGCGGTGGTGTTGTCCACCCAACCCTGTGCCGAGGGCGTGGAAGTGCTGGCGATGTCGCCCGGCGGGATCCAGAAAATGCAGCAGCAATCAAGCTCGCCAGGCGCTGCGGCCGCACTCGCCACGCTGCCCGACGTCGTCAAACGCAGCGCCGAACGCCCGGCTGCAACACCTGGCCCCGCTGAAACATCGGTGGCGAACGACGTGGAACAGTTGGCGATGAGCACGCTGTCGTTTCAGGACTATGTGCGAGAGCGCATGCTGAAGCGGCGCGCCACGGCGCTGAAGGCCGAAGCCCCCGTCGCGCCACCGGCTGTTGCGCTGCGCGCCCCGGCCCGCTTGCGTGAACTGCCGCTGCTGCGCGAGTCGATTGCGTTCGAGGCCGAAGCGGTGGCACCGGTCTCGGCACCGGCGCCCAAACCTGCTGAACCCGCCCTGGCCAAAGGCGACCAGCAAGACATGATGAGCGAACTGCGCGCGATGAAAGGCCTGATCGAAGACCGCTTCGATGCGCTGGCCTTCAGGGACAAGCTGCAGCGCCAGCCGGCGCATGCGCGACTGGCGCAAAAGCTGCTCGACTGCGGCTTCTCGCCGGCGCTGATCCGCAAGCTCACCGAGGGCATGGGCACCGAGGTGGTGGACGAGAGCACCTGGGTTGCCAGCGTGCTCGAACACAACCTGCTGACCGCCGAGGCCGAACCCGCCCTCGAAGACCAGGGCGGCGTCTTCGCCCTGATCGGGTCCACCGGGGTCGGCAAGACCACCAGCACGGCCAAGCTCGCAGCCGCGTTTGCCGGCAAGCACGGCGCGTCCAACCTCGGCCTGATCACGCTCGACGCCTACCGCGTGGGTGCCCACGAGCAACTTCGCGCTTACGGCCGCATCCTGGGTGTGCCGGTGCACACCGCGCACGACCGCGCCTCGCTCGAAGACTTGCTCGACCTGCTGAGCGCCAAGAAGATGGTGCTCATCGACACCGCCGGCATGGCCCAGCGCGACAGCCGCACCCGCGAACTGCTCGACATGCTGAGCCACCGCGCGATCCAGAAACTGCTGGTGGTCAATGCCGCCGCGCAGGGCGAAACCACCGAGGACGTGCTGCTCTCGTACCGCGCCAGCCAGGCCAGGGGCGTGGTGCTGTCCAAGCTCGATGAGGCCGTCAAGCTCGGGCCCGCGCTGGACGCACTGATTCGCCACAAGCTGCCGGTCACCGTGGTGGCCAACGGCCAGCGCGTGCCCGAAGACTGGCACCGCCTGTCGGCGCATGCGCTGGTGCAACGCGCCTTGCGCCCGCTGGCCGGCACGGCTTACCGCATGGACGCCAACGAAGTCGATCTGGTCTTCTCCGCACCGCGAGGCCAGCCCGCCGCGCGCTCGGCCGCCCATGCGTGACCGACACGAGCCGATGGCTTCGTCGCCATCCCTGCACCCGCATGAGAAAAAAGCGCCTTCCCAACCCGTTCCGCTCGACCAGGCCCACGGCCTGCGGCAGCGCTTTGCACTGGCCGGCACGCGCTTCATCGCAGTGGTGTCGAACCCGCACGTGGCGTTCGGCGGCGTGATGCTGGAGCGGCTGTGCACCGCCTTCGCCCAGCAGGGCCGCCACACCCTGGTGATCGATGCCGCCGAATGCGCGCCGGCAGCGTCCGAGATGATCGACGTGGACTTGGCCGAGTGCGTTGAAACCTTGTCCACGCACGTGTCTTATCTGGCCGCGCGCGGGGTGCCGTTGCGCCATGTCGATGCGCGCGGTTGCACCGCCCGCTTCCTGCAGGTCGCCGCCGATGCGGTGCCGCATGCCAACGTGGTGCTGGTGCATGCACCGGCGGCCGACCTGTGCCGCCTGTTCATGCGCGGCGAAGCGCGGCCCCTGTTGCTGGCCGACGACCGGCCCAGCAGCGTCACCCACGCTTATGCCGCGATGAAGCTGCTGACGCAACGCGCCGGCCTGGTGGTCTACGACCTGCTGCTGTGCGCGGCCCCGAATTCGCCGCGCGGCGAGCGGATTGCAATGCAGCTCAGCACCTGCGCCGACGACTTTCTGGGTGCGGTGCTGCGCGACTGGGTGCAGATCGACCCGGCCACCGACGCCGACGAGGCTCCCACCCCGGCCCTGGCCCGCTGGGCAGCCGATGCGCTGCAGTCCCCGCCGGGCCTCTCGCCCACTCTGGCTGGCGATGCCCGCCAGCACCTGTTGAACTGATTCCGGAGCCGACGATGTACACCGCCAAAGGCCAACTCGACGTGAACACCATGTTGAAGCAGTACAGCCCCCTGGTGCGCCGCCTGGCGCACCAGATGATTGCCAAGCTGCCCGCCAATGTGGAGATCGACGACCTGATCCAGGTCGGCATGATCGGCCTGACCGATGCGCTGAGCCGCTTCGACGTGGCGCAGGGCGTGCAGTTCGAAACCTTCGCCACCCAGCGCATTCGCGGCGCGATGCTGGACGAATTGCGCGGCAACGACTATTTGTCGCGCGGCGTTCGCAAGCAGCAGCGCAGCATCGAGGCGGCGGTGCACAAGCTGCAGCAAAAACTCGGCCGCGCGCCGGCCGAAAGCGAGATCGCGCGCGAGATGGACGTCAGCTTGCTCGAGTACCAGGAACTGCTGGGCAAGGTGCGCGGCACCCAGCTCGTCTACCTCGAAGACATGTCGGGCGACGACGGCGACAACGACTTTCTCGATCGCCACGTGGCCGACGACGCGCTGAACCCGCTGGCGCAGTTGCAAGACCACCGCATGCGCGAGGCGCTGGTCGAGGCCATCAAGCACCTGCCCGAGCGCGAGCAGTACGTGATGAGCATGTACTACGAGCACGACATGAATCTGAAAGAAATTGCGGCGGTGCTGAAGGTGACCGAGTCGCGCGTTTGCCAACTGCACAGCCAGTCGATCGCGCGGCTGCGGGTCAAGCTGCGCGAGTACTGATCCAACGCGGCATCGGTGTGCTGAAGACCGTCTGGCCGCTGCCTGCACTGCTGTGCTGGGCCGCCGCGTGGTCGATTTTCTTCGGGCTGAAGTCTTGTGCCGTGCCGCCCTGGCTGGCCCTGCTGCTGGCGGCAGGGCTGGGCGTGGCGGGCAGCCTGTGGGGCAGCACGCCGTGGCGGCGTGTCTTGCTGGCAGCCGGCTTTCCGCTGTCGCTGCTTCTGTCCGACATGGCCGGTGCCGTGGGCGATATGCCCGCCTGGGCCTGGCTGTTGCCGCTGGCTTTTCTGGCCTTGCTGTATCCGGTTCACACCTGGCGTGATGCGCCGATGTTTCCGACCCCGCGCGGCGCGTTGACGGGGCTTGCACTGTGCGTGCCGCTGCCTGCATCGTCGAAGGTTCTGGACGCCGGTTGCGGCCTGGGCGACGGCCTGCGCGAGCTGCACCACGAGTACCCGCAGGCGCAACTGTTCGGTCTGGAATGGAGCTGGCCCTTGCGCATGGCATGCGCCTGGCGCGCGCGATTCGCCGCAGTGCAGCGTGCCGACATGTGGGCTGCCGACTGGTCGGGCTATGACCTGGTGTACCTGTTCCAGCGGCCCGAAAGCATGCAGCGTGCGGTTGAAAAGGCAGCGCGCGAACTGCGACCCGGAGCGTGGTTGGGCAGTCTCGAATTCGACGCCTTGTCGCTTCAACCCCAAGCCGTACACCGCTGTCCCGACGGCCGGCCGTTGTGGCTGTATCGCGCTCCGTTCGAGCGGCAAGCTGCGCAGCACGGATGACTCCCTCCCCGATGGGATGAGAAACACTTGGGGCGGCCCGGCGTTTGTTTCTCATGAGCCCCCCAAGGCCGGCCAAAGCCGACCGTCCCCCGCAGGGATCAAGGAAAGTGGCAGAGCCACATTTCCTTCAGAGCTTGGGTGCTGCCTTCAGCGAGGGCCATCGGGTGGCGGCGTCGATGAATGCCGCCACATCGTCCAGCACCGGTGCCAGCCAGCGCAACGAGGCGGCCATCGCGGCGGCCAGGGTGATGTGGTTGACGCGGTCGTAGAGCCGCAGCGTGACGGGCACGCCGGCGGCCTGCAAGCGGGTGGCCAGGCCCACGCTGTTGCGTTGCGGGTCGATCAGGGTGTCGGTCTTGGCTGCGCCCACGAAGCTGCGTGGCGAGGCGGCTGAAACGTAGTCGACCGGCTGCGTGCCCGCCGGGTAGTTCGGGTGGAAGAACACCGGCCGGGTATCGGGGTTGGTCATCGGCAAGAAGTCGTAGGCGCCGGCCAGTCCGATGAAGCCAGCCAACTCGCCGGGTGAGTGGCCGGTGGCGCGCAGCCAGCGCGCGTCCAGCGCCAGCATGGCCGCGTTGTAGCCGCCCGCGCTGTGGCCCATCACGAAGACGCGCTTCGGGTTGCCCCCGAGCGCACCTGCCTGCGTCAGTCCGTAGGCCAGCGCCAGCGCCGAATCACTCAGGAAATCGGGGTAGCGCACCTCGGGGTAGAGCCGGTAGTCGGCCACCAGGGTGAGCACGCCGCGCGAGGCGAGCGCCTCGCCGATGAATTTGTAGTCGGCCCGCTCGCCGCGGTTCCACGAACCGCCGTAAAAGAAAACCACCACCGCGAAGCCACCGGTCGGGGCGATGGCTTGGGGCCGATAGATGTCGAGCTTGTGGCGCGCCAGCGGGCCGTAGGCGACGCCTTCGGTCAGCGTGTGGGTGCTGCGCGGCGTCAATGCGTTGAGCGTGGCGGTGGGCGCGCACGCTGCCAGGCTCAGCAGCGCACCAACAGGCAACACCAGCCACAGGAAAGCCTGTTTGAGCATCGTGGGTCTCACATCGAAAAACAGCGCAAGATTGTTGCAGAACCCGCTGCACGCCGTGCCGGTGGGGGCTCGGTGCGCTGCGTTGACCGGCGCTCGGAATTTGCTACACGTCGAGCGTGTAGACGTCGGCCGCAGCGCGTTCTGCGGCGCTGTGGCCTGCGAGCGCACGATCCCACTCAGGCTCCAGGCCGCTGCGGGCCGGCGTGAGGCCCTTCGTCATCACCGCGACCTCTTCGGTCGCGGCATCGAACTCGGCCACCAGTTCGCGCGTGTCGATGAACAAGCGCGCAATGATCGAGCCGGCCGCGTCGATCACCACCAGGTAGCGCGCTGGTTGGCGGTGCGCCGCGTGGGTGTGCGCCGAGGGTGCTTCGATGCCGTAGCTTTGACTCATTCGGACATCTTGACATGCCTTGCACCGCGGCCGAGCGGCGGCTTGCCGTGCCGACCCGACAGCGCCGCCGAAGTCATGCGGCCAGGCGCGCCCGGTGCCGCTCGATCTGCAGCCGCACTTGCGCCGGTGCCGTTCCACCGAGCAAGTTGCGGGCGTTCAGCGAGCCTTTCAGGGACAGCACCTCGAACACATCTGCGCTGATGCCGGGGTTGAACGATTGCAGCGTTTCGAGTGGCAGTTCGCTCAGGTCGACACTGCGCGCGATCGCGAACTTCACCGCATGCGCCACCACCTCGTGCGCGTCGCGAAACGGCAGGCCGCGTTTGACCAGGTAGTCGGCCAGGTCGGTGGCGGTGGCGTAACCCTTCAACGCAGCGCGCTGCATCGCCTCGGGCTTGACGCTGATTCCGCCCACCATCTCGGCCATGATGCGCAGCGTGTCGCGCACGGTGTCCACGCTGTCGAACAGCGGCTCCTTGTCTTCCTGGTTGTCCTTGTTGTAGGTCAGCGGCTGGCCCTTCATCAGGGTCAGCAGCGCCATCAGGTGGCCGATCACGCGGCCGCTCTTGCCGCGTGCCAGTTCGGCCACGTCGGGGTTGCGCTTCTGCGGCAGGATGGAACTGCCGGTGCAGTAACGATCGGCCAGGTCGCTGAAGCCGAAGTTCTGGCTCATCCACAGCACGATCTCCTCGCTAAGGCGCGACACGTGCACCATCGTGATGGCGGCGAAGCCGGCGAATTCGATCGCGAAATCGCGGTCGCTCACCGCGTCGAGGCTGTTCTGGCACACGCGGTCGAAACCCAGTGTTTTCGCCACGCGTTCGCGGTCCAGCGGGTAGCTGGTGCCGGCCAGCGCGGCGGCACCCAGCGGCAACACGTTGACGCGGCGGCGCACCTCGTTCAGGCGCTCGGCGTCACGCGCGAACATCTCCACATAGGCCAGCAGGTGGTGCGCGAAGCTCACTGGCTGAGCCACCTGCATGTGGGTGAAACCGGGCAGGATGGTGTCGACGTGGGGGGCGGCCAACTCGACCAGGGCACGCTGCATCTGGCTCAGCAACGGTGCCAGCGCATCGATTTCGCCGCGCAGCCAAAGCCGCAGATCGGTGGCCACCTGGTCGTTGCGCGAGCGCCCGGTGTGCAGCCGCTTGCCGGCGTCACCCACCAGTTGCGTCAGGCGCGCCTCGATGTTGAGGTGAACGTCTTCGAGTTCGAGCTTCCACTCGAAGCGGCCGGCCTCGATGTCGGCCCTGATTTGCGTCATGCCGCGCTGGATGTCGGCGTGGTCGTCGCTGCCGATGATGCCTTGCGCGGCCAGCATTTCGGCGTGTGCCAAAGAGCCGGCGATGTCGGCTTGCCACAGCCTCTGGTCGAACGACACGCTGGCGGTGTAGCGCTTCACCAGTTCGCTCATCGGCTCAGAAAAGAGCGCCGACCAGGCTTGTGATTTGGTGTCGAGTGGGTGGGTGGACATGGCGTGGGCGCGCAACCGTTTTGGGCGCGCGTTTTGAAAGTGAGCGCCCGAGTTGGCGACAATGCGACGAACGCATCGATTCTATCGACGCCCCTGCTGACCTTGAGACCAATGACCGAGCCAGACCGCGACCCCCACTCCCCGACACCTCGCCTGGCACCTCGCCCGGAACCTCACCCCGCGAGCGATTGGCTGCCATCGACCCGCCCGGCGGATCTGCGCGCCAGCGTTTTCGGCAACACCGGCTTCGATGCCGCCCTGCCGCCACGCGCCGCGCCGCCTTCGGGGTTCGATGTCTGTCACGTCGGCGTGGTGCTTCGCGCGCTGTTGTTCGTGCATGCGGTGGTGGCGGTGGGCGTGCTGTTCGTGGCACCGAATCT
Organism: Burkholderiales bacterium; assembly: GCA_043749975.1. Lineage (GTDB taxonomy): Bacteria > Pseudomonadota > Gammaproteobacteria > Burkholderiales > Burkholderiaceae_C > JANYJJ01. The sequence continues at coordinate 7,057 of JAYVCL010000291.1, read as the reverse complement.
GTCGGCCTGGTTGGCGCTGTTCGCCGCCAGTTCGGGCGTGGCGCTGCCCGGCTTGTTGCTGTGGCTGCTGGTGGCCTGCGCCTGCAAGCGACCGCTGGCGCGGCTGAGCGGTGCTGCGGCGTGGGCGGCCGCGATGGGATTGGGGGCGATCAGCGGGCTGGCCGGCTTCTGGCTGACCTGGTCGGCCGGCGTCGAGCCGCTGGACACCACCCGCTGGCTGGCCCCGGCGCTGGCCGGCGCGGGCATGGCCGGCGCGATCTATCACTGGTTGCGCATGCGAGCCAAAGCCCAATTGCCGGCCGACACCACGGCCCAGTTGGCCGAACTGCAAAGCCGCATCCGGCCACACTTCTTGTTCAACACGCTGAACACCGCACTCAGCCTGGTTCGCCACGACCCGCTGCGCGCCGAGGGTGTGCTGGAAGACCTGGCCGAGCTGTTTCGCGTGGCCTTGACCGACACCGGCGAGGCCGTGACGCTGGACGAGGAAGTGGAGCTGGCGCGCCGCTATCTGGCGATCGAGCAGATTCGCTTCGGCCGCCGCCTGCGTATCGATTGGCAGCTCGACGCTGCCGCCGGTGCGGCCCGCGTGCCGCCGCTGCTGCTGCAACCACTGGTCGAGAACGCGGTGCGCCACGGTGTGGAGCCGGCCACCGAGGGCGGCATGATCCGCATCCGCACCCAGGTCAAGCGCGGTCGTGCGGTGGTCTCGATTGCCAACACCGTGCCCGACGCAGCGGGCAACCCCGGCCACGGCATGGCGCTGGCCAACGTGCGTGAGCGGCTGCGGCTGATGCACGACGTGGCGGCGCAGTTCGACGCGCAGCTTCACGGTGATGTGTTCAGGGTCCAGATCGTGGTGCCGCTGTGAGCCCGTCAGCCCCGCTTCGCGTGCTGCTGGTGGACGACGAAGAGCTCGCGCGACTGCGCCTGCGCAGCCTGGTGGACGACTGCTCCGATCCGATGGCCAGCGTGGTGGGCGAAGCGGCCAACGCCGCGCAGGCACTGGTGTGGCTGGCAACCCATGAGTGCGACGTGCTGCTGCTCGATGTGCGCATGCCCGGCCGCGACGGCGTGCAACTGGCCGAAGAATTGCGCGCCTGGCCGCGCCCGCCGGCGGTGGTGTTCGTCACCGCGCACGCCGAACATGCGCTGCGTGCGTTCGACCTGCACGCTGTCGACTACCTGACCAAGCCGGTGCGTCGCGAGCGCCTGCAAGTCGCCTTGCAGCGCGTGCTGCAGCGGGGCTTGCAGGGCGCGGCAGTTCAACCCGCGCCGCCGGCGTCCGCTGCAGCCACGCAGCCCGCTGCGCCGGCTGCGGTGATCGTGGTCAGCGACCGCGGCCGCGTCGTGCGCGTGCCGGTGGCCGATGTGCTGTACCTGAAGGCCGAACTGAAGTACGTGACCTTGCGCACCGCAGCCCACACCCATGTGCTGGACGATTCGCTGGGCGACCTGGAGCAGCGCCTGCTGCATCAGCCAGAGCAGCGCTTCATCCGCGTGCACCGCAACGCCCTGGTTGCGCACAAGGCCGTGCGTGCGCTGGAGCGGCGCGTGCTGGCCGACGGCGATGAAGAAGGCGGCGAGTCCTGGGCCGTGCGGGTGGCACCGGTGGATGAGTGGCTCGCGGTGTCGCGCCGCCAGGTGGCGGCGGTGCGCGAGGCGCTGGCGGCGGGCGGGGTGTGAGTTTCGGTGGCGTGTGAACGGCACTCAGCCGGTGTTGCGCAGCCCCGCCGCCACACCGTTGATCGAGATGTGAATGCCGCGCTTCATTCGCTCGAGCCCGGGCTCGCCCGGCTTGCTGTGGCGGTAGCGGCGCATCAACTCGACCTGCAGGTGGTTCAGCGGGTCGAGGTAGGGAAATCGGTGTGCGATGGAGCGCGCCAGCGACGGGTTGGTGGCCAGTCGGTGGGCGTCGCCAGTGATGATCGACAGCGCCGTGTTGGTGCGCTGCCATTCCGCCTCGATCAGCTTGAAGATGCGCTTGCCGAGCTGCTTGTCTTCGACCAGCTCGACGTAGCGCGCCGCAATGGCCAGGTCGCTCTTGGCGATCACCATGTCCAGGTTGGACAGCAGGGTGCGGAAGAACGGCCACTGCTTGTGCATGCGGCGCAGCAGTTTGAGCTGGCCGGCACGCTGCTTCGCATCGGTGCCCAGGAAGCTCTCGACGGCCGAGCCGAAGCCGCACCAGCCCGGCAGCGCGACGCGGCATTGGCCCCAACTGAAGCCCCAGGGAATGGCGCGCAGGTCTTCGATGGCGAGCGTCGCTTTGCGCGAGGCGGGACGTGAGCCGATGTTCAGCTCGGCAATCTCGCGGATCGGCGTGGCGCTGAAAAAGTAGTCGCTGAATCCCGGCGTCGCGTAGACCAGTTTTCGGTAGGCCTTGAAGCTGGCTTCGCTGAGGCTGCTGGCGGCGTCCAGAAAGCTTTGCGGCGCGCCCGTCTGGGCCCCGGACGGGTGCAGCAGCGTGGCCTCCAGCGTAGCCGCCACCAGGGTTTCGAGGTTGCGCCGCCCGATCTCGGGGTGCGCGTATTTGGAGGCGATGACTTCACCTTGCTCGGTCAGGCGAATCTGCCCGTTGACCGTGCCCGGGGGCTGCGCCAGGATGGCCTGGAAGCTCGGGCCGCCGCCGCGCCCCACGGTGCCGCCGCGGCCATGGAACAGCCGCAGCGTGATGCCGTGGTCGCGCCGCAGCTCGCCGAACAGCGCCACCAGCGCCACCTCGGCGCGGTACAGCTCCCAACTGCTGGTGAAACTGCCGCCGTCTTTGTTGCTGTCGCTGTAGCCCAGCATGATGTCTTGCTCGCCGCCCGATCGCCGCAGCATGGCTGCCATGCCCGGCAGTGCATACAGGCTGCGCATGATGGCCTCGGCATGGCGCAGGTCGGCAATGGTCTCGAACAGCGGCGAGACGATGAGGTCGCACACGGCGTCGCCGGCTGACGCCTCGGCCACGTCAGCCGAATCGGCAGCGCCGACCAGCGTGCCGCGCAGCAGGCCGACTTCTTTCAGCAGCAGCATCACTTCGAGCAGGTCGCTCACGTCTTCGGTGTGCGAAATGATGCAGTGACGAATCGCGTTGCGGCCAAACCGCTGCAGCATGTCCACGGCGGTCTCGAAAATCGCCAGCTCGCCGAGCGCCAGCTCGCTGTAGTGCGCGGCCCGCACCCGCAGCGGCCGCGTGTCGTTCAGCAGGCGCAGCAGCAGGGCGCGCCGCGCGGCCTCGGGCAGGGCGCTGTAGCCGGCTTCGATGCGCGCCACGCGCAGCAGCTCGGCCACCACGGCTTCGTGTTTGTCAGAACTCTGACGCAGGTCGACGGTGGCGAGGTGAAAGCCGAACACCTGCACCGCGCGCAGCAGCGGCAGCAGCCGGGGGGCGGTCAGCGCGCGTGCGTGGTGGGTGTTCAGCGAGGCCTCGATCAGCCGCAGGTCGGCACCGAATTCATCCGCCGACCGGTACGCGTTTTGCGGGGCCACCGCGTGACGCAGCGCCTCGGTGCCGGTGAGCTCGTGCAGGCTGGCAGCCAGCCGTGCGTACATGCCGATCAGCGCGCGGCGGTAGGGCTCGTCTTCGCGGTGCGGGTTGTGGTCGGGCGAGCTGGCCGCGAGCTGCGCCATCTCGGGGGTCACCGATGCCAGCGTGGCCGAGATCGACAGCTCGGCGCCCAGTTCATGCACCTCCGTCAAGTAGAAGCGCAACACGGTTTCCGACTGACGCGACAAGGCCATGCGCAAGGTCTCGGCGGTGACGAAGGGGTTGCCGTCGCGGTCGCCGCCGATCCAGTTGCCCATCCGAAAAAACGGGGCGATGGCGTGGCCGGGCAGGGCCGCTTCGATGTCGCGGTACAGGCGCGGAATCTGCCGCAAAAATGTAGCGTGGTAGTAGCTCAGCGCGTTCTCGATTTCGTCGGACACGGTCAGGCGGGCGGTGCGCAGCATGCGCGTTTGCCAGAGCTGGGTGACACGGGCGCGCAGCAGCGCTTCGTTGTCGGCGCGGTCGGGGTTGCTGCGCAGCGCGTCGCGGCGTTCCACCAGTTCGGCAATCGCACGCTCGGCATCCAGAATGCTCTTGCGCTGCACCTCGGTCGGGTGCGCCGTGAGCACCGGCGAGATGTAGGCATGGGCCAGCGTGGCGGCGATGTCGGCGGCGCGGATGTCGGCCTTGGCGAGCCGCTCCAGCGTCATCGCCAGCGAGCCTTCCTGCAGGTGGCCCTGGCTCTCGTGGTGGTCGCGCCGGCGCACGTGGTGGCGGTCTTCGGCGATGTTGGCCAGGTGCGAAAAGTAGCTGAACGCGCGAATCACGCTCACCGTCTGGTCGCCCGACAGGTTCTTCAGCAACCGGTCGAGCGCGCGGCCGGCCTGGGCGTCGCTTTTCAGGCGGTAGGCCACCGAAAGCTGGCGCACCCGCTCGATCAGCTCGAACGCTTCCTTGCCCTCTTGCTCCCGAATCACGTCGCCCAGAATGCGCCCCAGCAGGCGAATGTCGTCGACCAGCGGGCGGTTCTTTTCAGCCGCGTCGTTGGAAGCTGTGCGTGAGGCCATGGCGTGCTTTCGTGAATTTCGTGTAATTTGATTACAGCTTTTCGATGGTAGCAGCGCGCGTGGTTACGACGCTGCGCTGGCCGGTGGCAAGAGGCGGGCCTGCTAGCATTCAATTCATGAGCATGTCCATCACCATCGCGACCCGTGAAAGCCGCCTGGCGCTGTGGCAGGCCGAGCACGTGCGCGAGCTGCTGCGCTCGCGTTTCGGCATGCAGGTCAGCCTGCTGGGCATGACCACCCGGGGCGACCAGATTCTGGACCGCAGCCTGTCCAAGGTCGGTGGCAAGGGCCTGTTCGTGAAAGAGCTCGAAGCCGCGCTCGAAGACGGCCGCGCACAGCTCGCCGTGCACTCGCTGAAAGATGTCCCGATGGACTTGCCCGACGGCTTCGAGCTGGCGGCGGTGCTGCAACGCGAAGACCCGCGCGATGCATTCGTCTCGAACCGGTTCGCGTCCCTGTCCGAACTGCCGCAGGGCGCGCGGGTGGGCACCTCCAGCTTGCGCCGGGTGGTGCAGTTGTGCGCATTGCGGCCCGACCTGCGCATCGAACCCCTGCGCGGCAACCTGGACACGCGGCTGCGCAAGCTCGACGAGGGTCAGTACGACGCCATCGTGCTGGCGGCAGCCGGCTTGAAGCGGCTGGGCCTGGCCGAGCGGATTCGCGCCACCTTCTCCGTCGCCGACATGCTGCCCTGCGCCGGCCAGGGCGCGCTCGGCCTGGAGGTGCGCACCGACGCACTGGGCTTGCGCGATGCGCTGGGCGGCCTGGTTCATTCGCCCACTTCGCTGGCGGTGCAGGCCGAGCGGGCGGTGTCGCGCGCACTGGGCGGAAGCTGCAGCGTGCCGCTGGCCGCGCACGCGGTGTGGGCCGGCAGCACGCTGTGCCTGAGCGCCGCGCTCGGCCACCCCGAACGCAACGAGTTGCCGCTGCTGCGCGCCGAGTTGCGGTCTGCGGCCACCGACGAGCCGCAGGCGCGTGCCATGGGCACCCAGGTGGCCGTCATGTTGCGTGCTGCCGGTGCGGCCGACTATCTCGCGGTGGCCTGACATTTCCATTTCGGTGACGCCTTGGTGCGCGTGATCGTGACCCGCCCGGCGGCTCAGGCTGCGTCGTGGGTGGCGCAATTGCAGGGCCGCGGCATCGACGCCGCCGCCTTGCCGCTGATCGGCATTGCGGCCCCCGTCGACGAGCCGGCGGTGCGCGCCGCGTGGGCTGGTCTGGCGCGGCAACGGCTGGTCTTCTTCGTCAGCCCCAACGCCGCCGAGTGGTTTTTCGCCTCGGCCCCGCAGCCGGGCGTCTGGCCGGCAAGCGTTCAAGCCGCCTCGCCCGGCCCGGGCACCAGCGAGGTGTTGCGCCGGCTCGGCGTGCCGGCGTCGCTGATCGTCGAGCCGCCGGCGGATGCAGCGCAGTTCGACTCCGAATCGCTGTGGCGCGTGCTGCAAACACAGGCCTGGGAGGGTGCCGCCGTGCTGGTGGTGCGCGGCGATGGCGGGCGCGACTGGCTGGCCGAACAACTTCGTCAATGCGGCGCGAACCTGGGCTTCGTGTCGGCCTACCGGCGCGTGCCGGCACGCATCGACGGTGCCGACTTGCATCTGCTGCAAGCGGCGTTGGCGGCACCCGAGGCGCACCTGTGGTTCTTCAGCAGCTCGCAGGCCATCGACCACCTCGGCGAGCTGCCTGCCGTGCGCGCGGTGCCGCAGCCCTGGGCCCGGTCGCAGGCCGTGGCCACGCACCCGCGCATCGCCGCGCGGGCACAGCGTGCCGGGTTCGGCCAGGTCTTGGCCAGCCGACCGACGCTGGACGCCGTGGTGGCCTGCATACAATCGATGCATCGTGACTGAACCCTCTGCAAACACCCCTGAATCCGTGGCCGTGGATGCGTCTGCTGCCGCCGACGCCACGGCGGCATCAAGGGCTGCGCCTGCACGGCCGATGGCGCTTTGGGGCGGGCAATGGACCGTCGTCGCAGGCTTGATTTTGCTGAGCTTGGCCTTGCTCACCCTGGCCGTGGCGTGGCGCGCCCAGCAACGCGTCAACAACATCGAGCAAGAACTGGTGCGCCGCCAGCAAGACAGCCAGGGCCAGTCGGCCGAAGCCCGCTTGCTGGCCAAGCAGGCGCAAGACGGCAGCCTGGCGGCGTCTGCCAAAGTGGCGTTGCTGGAGGCGCGAGTGGCCGAGGTGGCGATCCAGCGCGGGCAACTCGAAGACCTGATCCAGTCGCTGTCACGCTCGCGCGACGAGAACCTGCTGGTCGACGTGGAAGCCGGCATTCGCGTGGCACAGCAGCAGTCCAACATCACCGGCAGCGCCGAACCGCTGGTGGCCGTGCTGCGCCAAGCCGATGAGCGTCTGGCCCGTTACAGCCAGCCGCGTCTGGAAGGCGTGCGACGCGCCATCGCGCGCGACCTCGACCGCGTTCGCGCGGTCGGCGTGGCCGACATTCCCTCGCTGGTGATCAAGCTCGACGAAGCCGTTCGCCTGGTCGACGAACTGCCCTTGCTGTCCACCGCCG
>JAYVCL010000290.1:0-7429 GCA_043749975.1 Burkholderiales bacterium | reverse complement strand
ACCTCAAAAAGAAAATGGGTTAGCTCGTTGTCGGAGCTAACCCATTGACATCATTGGTCGGGACGGTGGGATTCGAACTCACGACCCCTTGCACCCCATGCAAGTGCGCTACCTGGCTGCGCTACGCCCCGACTGAAGCGAAATTATAGGTTGAAAAACTTGCCGCTCAGACACCCAGCAGGCTGCGGATCGAGATCAACTCCTGGCGCATCTGGACCACGGTCAATGCAATCGCAGGCTCGCTGGACGCGGGAACATCGAGCACCGCCACCGTGGTGATGCGGGCCAGCATTTCTGCGGCCTGTTCGTCTTCCAGAACCTCTGCGTAAGCAGCGCCTTGATCGCCTTCGTGATCGGCCTGCGCCCGGCCTTGGGCGCTGTCGGCCAAGCGGTTGCGAGCCCCGCTGATGGTGAAACCCTGTTCGTATAGCAACTCACGAATACGCCGGATCAGGAGCACCTCATGGTGCTGGTAGTAGCGCCGGTTACCGCGCCGTTTCATGGGCTTGAGCTGGGTGAATTCCTGTTCCCAGTAGCGCAGCACATACGGCTTCACGCCGCACAAATCACTCACCTCACCGATGGTGAAGTAGCGTTTGGCAGGGATGGCGGGGAGAACTTTCTCCATTGAAATCAACAGGATCGAGAACCAAAGCTAGACTTTACTCGAAGTCGTCCGCAAGCGGAGTGTCACCTTGCACCACGCCTTTGAGTTTGTGACTGGCATGGAACGTGACTACGTTGCGAGCCTTGATCGGGATGGCCTCGCCGGTGCGGGGATTGCGCCCCGGACGCGGTGCCTTGCGTCGAATGTTGAAGTTGCCGAAGCCCGACATCTTCACGTCCTTGCCGGCGACCAAGGTGGCATGAATGATGGCGAAGAACGCTTCGACCATGTCTTTGGATTCGCGCTTGTTCAAGCCCAGCCGCTCGAACAACAGTTCGGCCAACTCGGCCTTCGTCAGCGTGGGTGTTTCCAGCGTGGGCAGCATCACGCGGGGTGCGGGCAGATCGGTGCTGTTCATCGCTTCAACCTCTCAACCTCGCGCCAAGGCGGCTGGCCAGGCTGGCGAGCACCTGGGCTACCGCCGCGTCGATGCGTTCATCGGTCAGCGTGGCAGCGTCGTCCAGCAACTCGAGCCGCACGGCCATGCTGCGTTCGCCGGCTGCGATGTCGGCTGTCGGTGCCTGGGGCGTGTAGATGTCGAACAGCCGGGCGCTGCGCACCAACGGCGTGGCGCTGGCGTGCACGGCATCCATGAGACTCGCGTGCGTGACAGATTCATTGGCGATCACGGCAATGTCGCGCCACACCGATTGCTGTCGCGAGATGGCGGTCAGCGCGGGCAATGCGCATTGCAAAACCGCCTGCAACTCGACCTCGAACAAGACCGGGGCAGACGCCAATTCATAGCCCTGCCGCCATTTCGGGTGCAGTTCGCCGATGAACCCTGCAGCGCGCCCGCTAACCTCGATTCGCGCGCAACGCCCGGGGTGAAGCGCGGGGTGGGCAGACGCCACAAAAACGACCGGCCTCGGTGCGAACAGCGCTTCCACGTCGCCTTTCACATCGAAAAAATCAACGCTGCGTTCTTTGCTACCCCACTGAAGTTCATCAACGCTGCCGCAGGCCAGGCCGGCCAGGCGCATGGGCTGGTTCACGCCAGCCACGCTGAGCGGGCCGTCGGTGATTTGCGCGTCGCGCATGAAGACGCGGCCGACCTCGAACAATCGAACCCGCGAAGCCTTGCGGGCCAGGTTGAAGCGCAGCGCCTGAACCAGGCCGCCCATCAAGCTGGACCGCATCACGGACATCGGGCTGGCAATCGGGTTCAGCACCCGGATCGGATCGGCGTTGCCTGCCAATTCGCGTTCCCAGCGTTCTTCGACAAAGCTGTAGTTGAGGGTCTCGAAGTAATCGAGCCCTGCCATCGCATGACGCACGGCGTGTGCGCTGCGAGTGGTTTCGCTGCGCACCCGGGCGGTCACTGGCGCATTGGGGGGCGTGTCGGGCAAGGTGTCGAAACCCAGCACGCGGATCACTTCCTCGATCAGATCTTCTTCGATCTTCAGGTCGAAACGCCAGCTCGGCGGCGTCACCGTCAGCACACCGGGTGCCTCTGTGAAAGGCAATCCCAGGCGACTGAACACACCCGCGCATTGCAGTTGCGTGATCGGCATGCCGATCACTTTGGCGGCGCGCTCAACCCGCAGCGCGACGGGTTTGCGGTCAGGCAAGGCGACAAGCTTATCCACCATCGGGCCCGGCTCACCGCCGCAGATGTCGATGATGAGCTGGGAGATGCGCTCGATGTGTTGCACCGTCGACGCGGGGTCCACACCGCGCTCGAATCGATGGCCGGCGTCGGTGTTGAAACCGAACCTGCGCGATCGGCCGGAGACGGCCTCGGGCCACCAGAAAGCAGCCTCGACGAAGACGTGCTTCGTGTCGTTGGAAACCGCCGTGGCATCGCCGCCCATGATGCCTGCCAACGACTCGACGGAGTGGTCATCGGCGCTGTCGTTCGCGCCGTCGTTTGCGATCACGCCGACCTGGGCATCCACCTCGACGGTGTCGCCGTTGAGCAGCTTGAGCGATTCGCCAGCGCGGCCCCATCGCACGAGCAGCCCGCCGTGAATCTTGTCCAGGTCGAAGATGTGCGAGGGACGCCCGAATTCGAACATCACGTAGTTCGAGATGTCGACCAGAGCCGTCACCGGACGCTGGCCACAGCGGGCCAGCCGGTCCACCATCCAGTCCGGCGTGGTGGCCTTGGGGTTGACGTTGCGAACGATGCGGCCTGAGAAGCGCCCGCACAGGTCGGTGGCCTCGATCTGCACCGGCAGCGTGTGGCGGTGCGTTGGCGCCACGGGCACAAAGCTCGGTTCATGAAGCGGCGCGCCTGTCAGTGCCGACACTTCGCGCGCCACACCGAAAACACTCAAGCAATGGCCCAGGTTGGGCGTGAGCTTCAAGGTGAACAAGGTGTCGTCCAGCGAAAGGTGTTCGCGGATGTCTTGACCGGGGGTGGCAGAGTCCGACAGGATCAGCAAGCCGCCATGGTCTTCAGACAGTTTCAACTCGCGCGCCGAGCACAGCATGCCCTGGCTTTCGACACCCCGCAGCATGCCCAGCTTGATCTCGAAGGGCGCCGAATCATCGGCAGGCGATGGCAGCGCGGCACCCACCAGTGCGCACGGCACCTTGATGCCCACGCGCACGTTCGGTGCGCCGCAGACGATGCTGAGCGGGACACCTTTGCCGACGTTCACCTGGCAGACGCTGAGCTTGTCGGCATTCGGATGTCGCTCGACTGCCAGCACCTCGCCCACGACGACATGCGTGAAAGGCGGTGCCACGGTGCGTGTGGCTTCCACCTCCATGCCTGCCATCGTCAGCAAATCGGCCAGCGCCGCGGTGTCGATGGGCGGGTTGCAGAACTCGCGCAACCACGACTCGGGAAATTGCATCTCGTGAGTCTTCCGAATGAGTTATTTGAACTGCGACAGAAAGCGCAGGTCGCCGTCGAAGAACAGGCGCAGGTCGTTGACGCCGTAGCGCAGCATCGCCAAACGATCCGCCCCCATCCCAAAAGCGAAACCGATGTAGCGCTGCGGGTCGAGCCCGAAGTTGCGCACCACGTTCGGGTGCACCTGGCCTGAGCCCGCCAGCTCCAGCCAGCGACCTTTCAAAGGCCCGCTCGAGAACGCGATGTCCACCTCGGCGGACGGTTCGGTGAACGGAAAAAACGACGGCCGAAAACGCAGTTGAAGATCGTCTGCTTCAAAGAAGCTGCGAAAGAAATCGGTGAACACCACCTTCAAATCCTTGAAGCTCACGTTCTCACCGATCCACAGCCCTTCGCACTGGTGAAACATCGGCGAGTGGGTGGCGTCGTTGTCGACGCGGTAGGTTCGCCCCGGCGCGATGATGCGAATCTCGGGCATCGCCTCACCGCGATCCAACGCCGCCCGGTGCTTCGCCACGTGCGCCCTCGCATAGCGAACCTGCATCGGTGAGGTGTGCGGTCGCAGGTTGAGCCAGCGGCCTTCGGCGTCTTTCACGTCCACGTAGAACGTGTCTTGCATCGAACGGGCAGGATGGTTCTCGGGATTGTTGAGGGCGGTGAAGCTGTACCAATCGGTCTCGATTTCCGGACCATCGGCCACGTCGAAACCCATCGAAGCGAAGATGGCTTCGATGCGCTCCAGCGTGCGCGACACGGGGTGCAATGCGCCGCATCCACGCTGCCTGCCGGGCAGGCTCACGTCGAGCGACTCGGCCGTCAATTGCGCGTCCAGCTCGGCATCGGCCAAACCTTGTCGCCGTGCATTCAGCGCAGCTTCGACTTGCTGCTTGGCCGCATTGATCAACGCACCGCGTGTTTTCTTGTCGTCGGCCGCCAACGCACCCAGGCCCTTGAGCTGCTCGGTCAGGCGACCCGACTTGCCGAGATAACGCGCCTTGGCGTTCTCGAGCTCGGCCGGTGCGGCGGCCTGCGCGAAGTCGGCGTGCGCGTCTTGCACCAATTGATCGAGGTCGTTCATGAATTCAAAACGCAAACAATAAAAAAAGGCCGCACACGAAGTCGGCCTTGAGGGGCTTGCCCCTGACTGCGCCTGCGCCGTCAGGGGGATTGCCGTGTTGCCGCCGATTCACATCGGCGGCGGGTTCACGACATTCAAGCGAGCTGGGCCTTCACCTTGTCGACGATGCTGCCAAAAGCGGCAGGGTCGTTCACCGCCATGTCGGCGAGAACCTTGCGGTCGATCTCGATCGACAGCTTTTTCAAGCCGGCCATGAACTTGCTGTAGGTCACGCCATGACTGCGGCTGCCGGCGTTGATGCGCGCGATCCACAGGTGGCGGAACACACGCTTCTTGGTGCGGCGATCTCGGTAGGCGTACTGCCCAGCGCGCATGACAGCTTGCTTGGCAATGCGGAATACGTTCTTGCGGCGGCCGCGGTAACCCTTGGCGAGTGCGAGAACTTTCTTGTGGCGAGCGCGGGCTGTTACACCACGTTTGACGCGAGGCATGAGTCTTCTCCTTCAGTCAATTACAGACCAGCAAAGGGCAGCATCTGTTTGATGTGCCCCATGTCGGTCTCGTGCACGGCAACAGAACCACGCAGGTGGCGTTTGTTTTTCGTGGACTTCTTGGTGAGGATGTGGCGCTTGAACGCCTGGCCCCGTTTCACGGTGCCGCCTGGTCGAACGCGGAATCGCTTTTTCGCGCCGCTTTTGGTCTTCATTTTGGGCATCACTGCTCCTTTTAATTGCTTCTGCAGGCGCCGGCAAAACTCTTGCCGTCTTGTAAGCCTGCAGCCGCTTCTGGCAACACCCCGGCGACCAGATGCCGCGGCATTGAACACTTGAAATCCCTTGGCGGGATTTTCGCTCAAGACTTCCGTTTGGGTCCGAGGACCATGATCATCTGACGCCCTTCGAGCTTGGGCATGTTTTCAACCACCGACACATCCGCCAGCTCATCACGAATTCGTTCCAGCAAGCGCATTCCGATGTCCTGGTGGGTGATTTCACGACCGCGGTAGCGCAACGTGACCTTGCCCTTGTCGCCGTCTTCCTCGATGAAGCGGCGCAGGTTGCGCATCTTGATCTGGTAATCGCCTTCGTCCGTACCCGGGCGGAACTTGACTTCCTTGACCTCGATGACCTTTTGCTTGGACTTGGCTTCGGCGGCGCGCTTTTGTTCTTGGTATTTGAACTTGCCGTAGTCCATCAGGCGGCACACCGGAGGCTCAGCCGCAGCGGCAATTTCAACCAGATCCACGTCCAGCTCACCGGCCATGCGCAAGGCTTCGGTGGTGCTCACGATGCCCAGCGGTTCATTCTCGACACCGTTCAGTCGGACCTCAAGCGCCATGATTTCCCGGTTCAAGCGGTGTTTGCGCTCGGCATTGGGGGTACGGCGGTCAGCAAAAGTAGCGATGGTTCAAACCTTTCAACGGACGCCAAGGCACAGGAGTCCAAACAAACACGTGGAGGCGCCCGGCTTGGTCAAGCTCGCTGGGCGATGTGACTGGCGATCTTCTCGGAGAAGTCAGCGAGAGACATCACACCGAGGTCTTGGTAGCCCCGGGCGCGCACCGCAACAGCACCGTTTGCCTTTTCCTTGTCGCCGACGACGAGGATGAACGGTACTTTTTGCATTGAATGCTCGCGGATTTTATAGTTTATTTTCTCGTTGCGCAAATCCGTGCTCACTCTAACTCCTTGTTTTTGCAGCGTTTTCGCGACTTCCAAGGCGTACTCGCTTTGCGCATCGGTGATGCTGGCCAGCACCACCTGCACCGGTGCCAGCCATGCAGGCAGAGCGCCCGCGTACTGTTCAATCAAGATGCCGATGAAACGCTCGAGGCTGCCGACGATGGCACGGTGCAGCATCACCGGCGTGGCGCGGTCGCCGGCCTCGGTGACGAACTCGGCACCCAGCCGTTCGGGCATCGAAAAATCGACCTGCATCGTGCCGCACTGCCACGGGCGTCCGAGCGCGTCTTTCAGCGTGTACTCGATCTTCGGCCCGTAAAACGCGCCTTCGCCGGGGGACACCTCGAACTCACAGCCCGAGCGCCGCAGGCTCTCCATCAAGGCGAACTCAGCCTTGTCCCACACCTCGTCGGAGCCGATGCGCTTGTCGGGGCGGGTGGCGACCTTGTAGAGGATGTTGGTGAAGCCGAAGTCGGCGTAGACCTTCTGCAGCAAGGCGGTGTAGGCCACGCACTCATCAAGAATCTGCGCTTCGGTGCAGAAGATGTGGCCGTCATCCTGCGTAAACCCGCGCACCCGCATGATGCCGTGCAGCGAGCCGCTGGGCTCGTTGCGGTGGCACTGGCCGAACTCGCCGAAGCGCAGCGGCAAATCGCGGTAGCTCTTGATGCCCATCTTGTAGATCAGGATGTGGCCGGGGCAGTTCATCGGCTTTAGCGCGTAGTCTCGCTTCTCCGATTCGGTGGTGAACATGTTCTCGCGGTACTTGTCCCAGTGGCCGGTCTTCTCCCACAAACCCTGGTCAAGAATTTGCGGTGCCTTCACTTCCAAGTAGCCGTTGTCGCGGTACACCGCGCGCATGTACTGCTCGACCTGCTGCCACACCGTCCAGCCCTTGGGGTGCCAGAAGACCAGACCCGGCGCGTGCTCGTCGATATGAAACAAGTCCAGTTCCCGACCCAGCTTGCGGTGATCGCGCTTTTCGGCTTCTTCCAGCATGTGCAGGTGCTGCGCCAGGTCTTCTTTCGTCGCCCAGGCGGTGCCGTAGATGCGTTGCAGCATTTCGTTGCGGTGATCGCCGCGCCAGTACGCTCCGGCGAGTTTCATCAGCTTGAAGTGCTTGAGCTTGCCGGTGCTCGGCACGTGGGGGCCGCGGCACAGGTCTTCGAACCCGCCTTCGCGGTACAGCGACACGTCTT
>JAYVCL010000289.1:0-3968 GCA_043749975.1 Burkholderiales bacterium | reverse complement strand
TGGCCGCGATTGCCGCTGCCGAGCATGTGGGCGTGCCGCCCGACGCTGCCGCGAAAGCCCTGGCTCAGTTTCAAAACGTGCGCCGCCGCCTGGAACTGCGCGGCGAGGTGAATGGCGTGCGCGTCTACGACGATTTCGCCCACCACCCGAGCGCCATGCGCACCACCGTCAACGGGCTGCGCCGCAAAGTGGGCGACGCACGCATCCTCGCGGTGTTTGAGCCGCGTTCCAACACCATGAAGCTGGGTGCGATGAAAGCCCTGTTGCCGTGGTCACTGGAGGAAGCCGATCTGGCGTTTTGCCACAGCGCAGGCCTGGGCTGGGATGCGGTGCAGGCGCTGTCGCCTATGGGCGCACAGGCGGTGGTGTGCGACAACATCGACCGCCTCGTCGCCGCCGTGGTGGCAGCCACGAAGCCCGGCGATCATGTGCTGTGCATGAGCAATGGCGGCTTCGGCGGGGTTCACGCCAAGCTGCTGAGTGCGCTGGCGGGCCGACGGGCCTGAACCTGTCGCTTCGCGCGCTCACCAGTGGATGATGGTCAGCACCACGTGGCGCCAGATCTCGACGTTGAACCACAGCAGCAGTGCCGCCGATGTCGAGCGCCGCAGACCGCGCGCTCGCTCGACCCAGAGGTCGATGCCGCTCGTGATGAAGACCACGAACGACAGCAAGCTGCCTGCAGCCAGCACCGCAGCCAGCACGCCGATGATCCAACGGAAGGCGGTCATGGGGTTGGCATCACAGAATCATCGCCATTCGTTCCAGGATCAGCACCGCGAAAAACGCCAGCCCGGCCATCACCGTCCATTTGACGATGCGCACGCCCAGCGCACGCCAGCGAACATTGCTGGTGCCGATGTACATCGCAAAGCACAGCACACCCGCCACCATCAGCAACAGCACGATCCAGCGAAAAATTAGCATCGGCGCGCGCTTGTCTTCACCATGCCGGGGCCAGGTCGGCGAGCCCGGCGGGCGCCAGGCGAGCGTCGCTGAAGCTCACGAACTCGTGGCTGCGCTTGTCGGCCAACACCGCACGCAGCAACTTGTTGTTCAACGCATGGCCGGACTTGAAGGCGCTGTAGGCGGCGATCAGCGGGTGGCCGACGACCCGCATGTCGCCGATGGCGTCGAGGATCTTGTGCTTCACGAACTCATCGTCGTAGCGCAGACCGTCGTCGTTGAGCACCTTGGTGTCGTCCATCACGATCACGTTGTCCATGCTGCCGCCCAGCCCCAGGCCGCGGTTGCGCATCATCTCGACATCCTTGGTGAAGCCGAAGGTGCGGGCCCGCGCGATGTCGCGCGTGTACTGGCCCGAGCCCATGTCGAACTCGACGCGCTGCCCGGTCTGGTTGACGGCCGGGTGGTCAAACCCGATCTCGAAGGCAAGTTTGTAGCCCTCGAACGGTTCCAGCCGCGCCCACTTCAGCGACGGTCCTTCACCTTCGCGCACCTCGACCGTCTTGAGGATGCGCAAGAAGCGCTTCGGTGCGTCTTGCAAGGCGATGCCCGCACTTTGCAGCAGGAACACGAACGACGCCGCCGAGCCGTCGAGGATGGGCACCTCTTCGGCCGTGATGTCGACGATCAGGTTGTCGATGCCCAGGCCCGAGCACGCTGACAAGAGGTGTTCCACCGTGTTGACCTTGGGCGCACCCGGGTCGCCGCCGGGCGACAAGGTGGTGGCGAGGCGGGTGTCGCACACCGCGTAGGCGTTGACCGCGATGTCCACCGGTGCGGGCAAATCGACGCGGCGAAAGACGATGCCGGTGTCGGCTGCGGCAGGCCGCAGCGTGAGTTCCACCCGCTGCCCGCCGTGCACGCCCACGCCGACGGCGCGGGTCAGGGATTGGAGGGTGCGTTGGGCGAGCATCTGATCGATTGTCGTGGATGTTTCGAGTTTTCACCCCCATCCCGGCCTTCCCCCAGCGGGGGAAGGAGGGAACTGCGGGCCCCGGCCCGGCGCCCCGCCGCCCGAAGCCGGGTGGCGCCCCTCGGGGGCAGGAGCGCAAGCGACTGGGGGCCCGGCCGCCCGAAGCCGGGTGACGCCCCTCGGAGGCAGGAGCGCAAGCGACTGGGGGGCCCGGCCCGGTGCCCGGCCGCCCGAAGCCGGGCCACGCCCCTTGGGGGCAGGAGCGCAGCGACTGGGGGGCACTATTCAATCGGCTTGTTTTCTCAGAAAGGCGGGGATCTCGATCTCGTCCATGCCGTTGCTCGCCAATGCGTCCACCCGCGCCGCCGCGGTGCGCGTGCGCCAGACACTCGGCGTGCTGAGCGCGGTGTAGTCGTGCGTTGCCGGCCCGCCCTGGGTCGACGCCGCCGGCTGCGTCTGGATCGGCTGGCCGTCGGTGCCGTTGCGCAGCATCGGCGCGGTGTGCACCACGCTGATCGGCGCTTGCTGGCGCTTGGCCGGGCTCAGACCTGTGGCGATCACGGTGACGCGCAACTGGTCGCCCAGCGCTTCGTCGTAGACGGTGCCGAAGATCACGTGCGCATCGTCGGCCGCATATCGGCGGATCGTGTTCATCGCGTTCTTGCTCTCGCTCAACTTCAGCGTGTTGCGGTTGGCCGCAATCAGCACCAGCACACCGCGTGCACCCGACAAGTCGATGCCCTCCAGCAGCGGGCAGGCCACGGCCGAATCTGCCGCCTTGGTCGCGCGGTCGGGGCCGCTGGCCTGCGCGGTGCCCATCATGGCCTTGCCGGGCTCGCTCATCACCGTCTTCACGTCTTCGAAGTCGACGTTGACCATGCCGTGCATGTGAATGATGTCGCTGATGCCGCCGACCGCATTCTTCAGCACGTCATTGGCCTGCGCGAAGGCCTGGTCTTGCGTGATGTCGTCGCCCAGCACCTCGAGCAGCTTCTCGTTCAGCACCACGATCAGCGAGTCGACGTTGGCTTCCAGTTCGGCCAGGCCGGCGTCGGCGGCTTTCATGCGGCGGCTGCCTTCGAACTCGAACGGCTTGGTCACCACGCCCACCGTCAGGATGCCCATTTCCTTGGCGATGCGCGCGATCACCGGGGCCGCGCCGGTGCCGGTGCCGCCGCCCATGCCGGCGGTGATGAACAGCATGTTGGCGCCGGTGATGGCCTGGCGAATTTGCTCTTCCGCGTCTTCGGCCGAGATGCGGCCCGCTTCGGGCCTGGCCCCCGCGCCCAACCCCGTTTTGCCGAGTTGCAGCAGGTTGTGCGCGGCCGAGCGGTTCAGCGCCTGTGCGTCGGTGTTGGCGACGATGAACTCGACGCCTTGAACGCCTTGAGAAATCATGTGGTCGACCGCGTTGCCGCCGCCGCCGCCCACGCCGATGACCTTGATCTGGGTGCCGAGGTCAAATTCTTCGATCATTTCGATAGCCATGGTGTTGCTCCAGTCCTGGGTTGCAGTTGCCGTTGTGTGTGTATGTGTTTCATCTCGTTCAGCCCGGATGCGTCCGGGTCTTGTGGATTCATCAGTGATCGGGCGGGTCGCGTCCTGCATGACGTTGGCAAGGCAGACCGAAGCGAGCGTGAATGTTCATGTGGGGATGCCTCAAAAGTTGCCGAGAAACCAGTCTTTGGCGCGGCTGAACCAGGTCTTGACCGAGCCCGCCTGTTGCGCTGCGCGCAGGCCGCGGCTGCGCGCCAGCCGGGCCTCTTCCAGCAAGCCCATCACGGTGGCCGACCTCGGGTTGGCCACCATGTCGTGCAGCGCGCCGTGGTAGGTCGGAATGCCCTTGCGCACCGGCTTCAGGAAAATGTCTTCGCCCAGCTCCACCATGCCGGGCATCACCGCCGCGCCGCCGGTGATGACGATGCCGCTGGACAGCAACTCTTCGTAGCCGCTTTCGCGAATCACCTGGTGCACGAGCGAATAGATTTCTTCGATGCGCGGCTCGATCACGCCGGCCAGCGCCTGGCGGCTCAGCATGCGCGGCGGGCGGTCGCCCAGGCCCGGCACTTCGAGCTGCTCGCCCGGGTCG
>JAYVCL010000288.1:0-4714 GCA_043749975.1 Burkholderiales bacterium | reverse complement strand
GCACCGCCATGCCAAGCCAGTGGCAGAGCTGCGCGTCATTCGTTCGCTGCGGCCCACGCTGGGCCTGGCCGCAGCGCTCGGCCTGGGCTGCACCGTGCTGGCGCTGCTGCTGTGGATCGGTGCCTTCATGGGGCCGATGGGCGTCTTGCGTCGCGCTGAAGGGCGCATGCGCGAATACACCCGCCACGACGCGCTGACCGGCCTGCGCAACCGCGACGGTCTGCGCCAGCAGTTGCAGCGCGCGCTCGCGAAGGGTCAAAGCACGTTTCGCACGGTGGCTGTGCTGGTGGTCGACCTCGACCGCTTTCGCATCGTCAACGATTCGCTCGGACACCCGGCCGGTGATTTGTTGCTGCGCGGTGTGGCCGACCGCATTCGCGCGGTGACACGGCCATCCGACGTGGTGGCGCGGCTCGGGGCCGATCAATTCGCCATCATGGTCGAAGGCGTTGCGGGCGCGCAGGCTGCGGCCGGCATGGCGCGCAACCTGCTGCGCGCGCTCGAACCCAGCTACCTTCTCAACGGTCGCGAAGCGGTGGCCACGCTGAGCATCGGGGTTGCCGTGGCCAGCCAGCATGCGAACACCGTGGACGCGCTGTTGAAGGGGGCCGACGCCGCCATGCGAGCCGCCAAAGACGAGGGCGGCGGGCGCTTCCGGTTGTACGAGTCGACGATGGACGCCGACACCCAGCAGCGCCTGGACATGGAGTTGCGTTTGCGGCGGGCGGTGCAGCTCGATCAGTTCTTCTTGCTGTACCAACCGATCATGGACGCGTGCGGCGAGCGCATCGTCGCGGTCGAGGCGCTGTTACGCTGGGCCGACCCGCAGCGCGGCACCGTGTCACCCACCGAATTCATTCCGATCCTGGAGCAGACGGGTTTGATCGTCGCTGCGGGGCGCTGGGTCTTGAACGAAGCCTGCCGGCGCGGCGCGGCGTGGCAACGCAGCGGTGCGCCCGCGTTGTTGCTGTCGGTCAATGTGTCGCCACGCCAGTTCGGTGAAGCCGATTTCGTCGACACGGTACGCGCCGTGCTGGCCGACACCGGTTTCCCGGCCACCCAGCTTCAACTCGAAGTCACCGAGGGCTTGCTGCTCGACCCCACACCGGCCAGCCTGGCCAAGATCGAAGCCCTGGTGTTGCTCGGCGTGCGCATGGCCATCGACGACTTCGGCATGGGCTACTCATCGCTGGCCTACCTGAAACGCTTCAGCCTGCACAGCTTGAAGATCGACCGCATGTTCGTGCGCGACATCGCCACCGCAGCGCACGACGCCGCCATCGTGCGGGCCATCATCGACCTGGGCCACGGGCTGGGCATGAGCGTCACCGCCGAGGGTGTGGAAACCGAGGCGCAGTTCCACGAATTGCGCCGCCTGGGCTGCGATTCGTTGCAAGGCTTTCTGTTCGCCCAGCCGCAGACCGCCGACGAGGTGCAGGCCCGTTTGCTGCCGCTGCAGAGCCGTGCCGAAGCGCCCCCGCAGGTGTCGCGCACAGAGCCCTTTGCAGCCGTTGTCGGCTTGACGGTGGGAGTCTGCTGAAGGGCCGATGATTGCGGCTGCGGGGTTTGCTGAAGCCGGTCAATATGGATCTGCTCAAGGCCCGACCCGACGCCGACTTTGTCGAACCCGTGTGCCTTGAGCTTGAACTCCGGCGTGCACCGCACTCGGTGATTCGGCCCGTCCATGTCGCTCATCTCTCGCGCTGCGTGAAGGCATGCTCAGCGTCAGCGCGCGCCAGCGGGACGACTGAATGCATAGCGGAGTTTCCGGTTTCCGCCGACATAGACGATTCTGGGATCCGATGGCCACGACTCATCGGTATCGAACCCCGCCATCGAATCGTGAACATAGTGATCGAACAGCTCAATCAGCTTTGCGTCCGTGCTCGGGCTCAACCCTTTACCGCGTTCATACTCGTCGCGGTAGGCCTCGACCAACGCCGCATAGTGTGGGCGCAACCTCAAGGCCAGGTCGTCCTTCATCGATTGGACGATCTGACGAACATCGTCCAGCAGCATGCGGTCGTACTTGCTGATCGCGCCGTCCAACCCGCTGTCATCGGCGGCCGTTGAGATGCGCGCCCTTACCCGGTCGAAGGCCACCTGCTTCTGCTCGGTGTTGCGCTTGGCCGCCTCATGCTGCTGGACGATCGAGGTATCGATGGGCAAGCCGTAGCGCGCGTGGCCCATTCGCTCTGCTTCCAGGTTCAGGCGAAGACGCTCCTCGGTCTGCTGCGCTTTGTACAGGTCCACGCGCGCCGACTTCATTTCGCCCTCGATGGCGCCACGGTCAGCCTTGAATTGCTTTTCGTTTGTGTTGATCCGCTCGGTGCGGCCCGGCTCGGCACTTGGCGCTGCGCCCGCCGCCTCGGCGCGAATGCGGTGGAACCGCCATGCGTAGTACAGCCACATGTGCGCATTGATCTGTCCGCCCACGCCTTGAGTGGCTCCGGGCACGCTGGTTCGTTCAGCCACCGACTTGTAGTGGTTGAAGAGGTCGGCCATGTGGGCGAAGTGCTTCGAGCCTTCGGGGTCGATGGCGAAGTCTTGGCGTTGCGCCGCGTCTTTCAAAGCCGCCAGCGGCCGCAGCGGAACAAACGGCAGAGCGGCGGCATGCATGGCACGCAACGGAATGACGCTCAGTTGTGCTCCCTTCTCGCTGCGGCAGCCCCCCTCGCCGGGGCGGTAGCCGCCGCCCACGTCCGAGTGCACGCCCGGGTAAAGCATTTCCGTGGTGCTTGCGGGAAACGAGAAATGGTCTGGCGTTGCTTCGTACAAGGTGCTGTCGACGCCAAACGAGTTGCGGTTTTCGTGAGCGGCGATCATGTGCACGCAGTGCGTGACCATGCTGCCGATCTGCATGCCCTCGGCCCAGGTGGCGTGGCCGTCGGCGGGGCCAGGTCTCGTCGTTGTTGATGTTGCCCGTTTCACGTCGTTCACCTCGACTGAAGCGATCCAACTTCAAACGCGGCTCGGAGGCCTTCTGCGTGGCTTCGACCTCGATGTGCCCGTCAGGGTAAAAATGAACTTCGAAGTAACGCGGCTCCACTGGCACCGGACCCGTGAGCTGGACGGTCTGCTCGCACCAGCGCTCGCGATCGCCGTCCAATTGATGACGAACGGCGTGCCCAGTGGCAAGCCCGACACGAGAGTCATGCAACATGTGTGGCCGCCACCCGGCGCCGTGCGTGTGCTCACCGCCAGATTGCCCCCGCCGGCACCATCGACCTCGAAGCTGTCGATGTAGTTGGCGGTGTAGTTGTAGCCATAGGGCACGACCGAGTAGCGTTTCGGCATGCCGTCGGGCTCGCGCTCGGTGGGCATGGTGGCTGCGGGCGCGGCTCTTGTTTCTGGCAGTGGCGCAGCGGCGGCAGCACCACCCTCAGGTTGGCACGCGCTCAGCGCCAGCGACGCCAAGGCGCAGCCCACCGCGAATGCTGCGTTCATGCAAATGCCTCTTCGAGCGAGCATCGTTTTTCCCGGTACTGTTTGAGTCGGCTCAGCCAGGGCTCGCGCTGGTTGAAATCAACGCCTTCGGCAAGCGCCGTCGCAGCGTAGGCGAGGGCTTCAAACGGCTCGGTCAATTCGCCAGCCCGGGCTGCGCGCACCAGCGGGTCGACGATGTCGAACTGCTCGGGAGGCGACCGATCCAGCAGTGCCGTGTGGCGCTGGGTCAACATGAGATCGATGACCGCATCGGTCAATCCGTCGTCGATCAACATCGCCTCCTGGGCGTCGTCGAGCTTCAGCCTGGTAAGTGCGGGCAAATGTTCGCCAGGCAGCGGCGTTGGGGTCGGCAGGCACTGAACGGCACCCCAGCGGTCGAGGTACACCCAGCGATGAACGTTGTCGGTGAACGCTGCATACTGTTGCGGCGTGAGCAGTTGCGGCAACAGGGGCAGCGTGCGGGTGTCGAAGTACCGCAGCACCGCCTCAAGGTTGCCCGGCAAGTCGATGCGTGAGCGTTCGCACAATGCCGTTTGCAAGTCGTCGATGGACAGGGCTGAGCTGAGCAGGCTGACCGCATTGGCAAACCGCCCCACACGGTACAACTCACCAACGAAGCTGCCGGGGGTGGTCGCGCCCGCCGTGGTGCCGGATGCGCGAACGAGCACCGGCGTGGCACCGTTGAATGCGGTCTCAGCGTTCCCGCTGAGAAGATCAACCCATTGCGCGCGGCCGACATGTCTGCGCAGCCATCCGCGCTGCGGCAGCGCTGATTGATCCAACAGCCAATACCACTGAGCGCCGTCAGATTGCTCTTGCGCAACGAGACTGCGCAACGCATCGAGGGGCTGATCGCCTGTCATATCGAAAACTCTTTCCGCAGGGCTACGCAATCGCGATGCGCGATCCGTTCTGACGCGCCCTCACCAAGCATTCCAAGCACACTTGCTTCGGCAGCCCAGGCAGCGGGTAACTTTGCGGCTCCGGCCCCACAAACGACTTAACCCCCGCCTTGATCGTCATCGTCCCCGGGCACATCACCGTGATATTCCCCCCTTCCAGCGTGATGCTGGCCCCGCCGGCGACGCTCATCACGATCCGCTTCGCTGCCGCCCAGTCGATGTGCGCATTCGCCGACTGAACCGTCACGTCATTCTTGGCCGCTACTTGCATCGCATCGCTCTGCGCCTGCACCTCGATGTCTCCCTGGCCCGCGATCAACGTGATCCCCTTGCCCGCCGCCTGGTCCCCCGTCCCCACCGCCCCG